>CAZJSY010000112.1:5520-10892 GCA_964548555.1 uncultured Burkholderiales bacterium | reverse complement strand
CTCGTCGATCTCGTCGTGGTGGAGGAGGAGTTTGCGCCGGCGGACGGGGTCGTGCTCGCCCCGCGAGAACGCGTACGGCGACACGTGCATCCCGTGGAGCCACACCTCACCGTCCTCGACACGCGCGTACGCGTCCTGCAGGTTGGCCCGGCCTTCGCGGATCGACTTCACCTCGGGACCGACGAGCATGACGCCCGCCTCGAACGTGTCGAGCACGAGGTAGTCGTGTCGCGCCTTGCGATTCGTGATGACCGTTCGGTCACCCCGGTCGCGTTTTCCGTCCGCCATAGGCAGTCGACGCTACCCGCACCTACCGCGCCGGCAGCCCCAGGATCTGCGTCGCTTCCGACGGGGTCGCCACCGGACGGCCCGCGTCGGCGCAGAGTTTGGCCGCGCGGCGCACCGCGTCGACATTGGGACCGCCGTCTTGATCGTCCTCGATGCCCACCCGCAGATGTCCGCCCCGCTCGAGCGCGAGCGCGGCGACGGGCGTGTCGAGCAACGATCCGCCGAGCACGGCTACTGCCCACGAAATGGGGCGATCGCCGATCATCGACACGTACACCTCCAGACCCTCACGCGTCGGCGGCGCACCCCACAGCGGCGCCGCACCCGGACCGCCGAGATAGCCGCCCTTGGACAGGTAGAACTTCACGAGCGTGCCGGCGGGCAAGCGTCCGGCGTCGAAGTACGCGAGCACCACGCGCAGGAAGCCCGGCTCGAAGCACGCAATGCTCGGACCGATCCCGAGCCGCGCGCACGTGTCGAGCTTGTAGCGGATGTCGTGGAAGGAGTTCGTGTAGACGTACTCCGAGTCCGGCGGGAGGCCGTCGGTCGCGGTGCCGCCGAGGTTCACAGAACCCGTGTCGGCGAACCCGGCCCGGATCAGTCCCTGCCCGGCGAGGATGACGATGTGCGCGTAACGCTCGACGATCGTCGGCCCGAGACCGCTCGTTGGGTAGAGGATCGCGTCGGGTCGCTCCGCCAACACGGCGCGGTACGCCTCCGCATACACCGCCGCGTTGACATCCGGCGGAGCGCTCATGTCGTGACTGTGCGTGTGCACCACGGTCGCGCCTGCGTCGATGCAGCGGATCGCGTCGGCCGCGAGCTCCTCCGGCGTGACCGGAACGTTCGGGTTGCGGTCCTTGCGTGTGACGCCGTTCAGCGCGGCCTCGATGATGACCGGTCGATCGCTCACGTGTCTCCCTCCGCATGGGAAGCGCCGGAGCTGCCAGTATCACGCCTGATGCGCACCCGTGTCACCGAGCTCCTCGGCTGCGAGCTGCCGATCGTGCAGGCGCCCATGGGCTACATCGCCCGCGCGCAGCTCGCGTCGGCCGTCTGCGAAGCCGGAGGCATGGGCATCATCGAGACGTCGTCGGGGCGCCTCGACGAGGTGCGGGACGAGATCCGCAAGATGCGGGACCTCACCACCAAACCCTTCGGGGTCAACATCGCGCAGCTGTTCGTCCGCGACCCGAGCATCGTGGACTTCGTCGTCGACCAGGGTGTGCGGTTCGTGACGACGTCGGCCGGCGACCCCACCAAGTTCACGGCGATCTTGAAGGACGCGGGGCTCACCGTGTTCCACGTCGTGCCCACGTTGCGTGCCGCGTTGAAGGCCGTCGACGCCGGCGTCGACGGACTCGTCGCGGAAGGCGGCGAAGGTGGTGGCTTCAAGAACCCGCGTGACGTCTCCACGATGGTGTTGGTTCCGCTCGTGTGCTCGAAGGTCGACGTCCCCGTGATCGCGGCCGGAGGCATCGCCGACGGCCGTTCGATGGCCGCGGCGTTCGCGCTCGGTGCCGAGGGCGTACAGATGGGGACACGCATGGTTTCGGCGGCCGAGTCGCCGGTGCACGACAACTACAAGAATCTGATCGTCGGCTCCGCCGAAACCGACACGGTGTTCCTCAATCGGTTCGCGAGCCCGGGGTTTCGCGTGTTGCGTACCGGCTACAGCGAGCGCCTCGAACGCGAGGAGCGCGTCCCCCTCGGCGAGCTCGGCAAGATCCTCGACCTCTACTTCGAGGGAAACCTCGACGGCGCGTTCGCGTTCGGTGGGCAGGTCGCGGGGCGGATCGACTCGGTGCGCCCGGTCAGGGAGATCCTCGACGAGATGGTGGCGGAGTGCCGCGCCATCCTCGTCGACTTGGGCAAGCGCGCCGCCAAGTAGCCCCATCTTTCCGGCGTCAGTTTTGCCGGTCCAGGCGGTCAATACGACGCCAAAACGATTCGGGAAGGGGTCCGCTAGATTGCCGCGGCGGCGATACACGGAGGTCATCGATGCCAGCATCCGGTTCGATCCTGGGCAACGCGGTTCCGCGTCGGGAAGACCCCGGGATCCTGCGCGGGGTGACGCGCTACTTCGACGACCTGCAGTTCCCGGGCATGCTGCACGTCGCGTTCGTCCGTTCCACGATCGCCCATGCGCGCATCACCGAGGTCGACACGAGCGACGCCCGCGGGATGCCGGGCGTCGTCGGTGTCTACGCCGCGGCCGATCTCGAGATGCCCCCCGTGCAGGGCTTCGTGATGCTGCCGCCGGTGTTCAGCCGTCCGCCGGTCGCGAGCGATGTCGTGCGCTTCGTCGGCGACATCGTCGCGGTGGTCGTCGCCGAAACCCGTGCGCAGGCGGTCGATGCCGCGGAAGCGGTGATCGTCGACTACGAGCCTTTGCCCGTCGTCGTCGACCCCGAAGCCGCGCTGGGCGAGGGTTCGCCCGTGCTGTTCCCGGACCATGGCTCCAACGTCGCGATCGAGTTCAACTTCGGCGAGGACCCGAACCTCCTCGACGACGCCGATGTCGTCGTGTCCGGGCGTTTCGTGAACCAGCGACTGGCGGCGGTGCCGATGGAGCCCAACGGCGTCGTCGTCGATCCCCGGGGCGCCGATGCGTTCGAGCTCACTGTCTACGTTCCCACGCAGAACCCGCACGGGCTGCGGGACCCGATTGCTGCGAACCTCCGGCTCGATCCCGATCGCGTGCGCGTCGCCGCGCCCGCGGTCGGCGGAGGGTTCGGGGCGAAGATGGGCCTCTACATCGAGTACGTGATCGCGGCGGTCGTCGCGCGCAAGCTCGTGCGGCCGGTCAAGTGGGCCGAGACCCGCTCGGAGAACATGCTCGCCATGACCCACGGCCGGGCCCAGGTGCAGTACATCGACCTCGGCCTGAAGCGCGACGGCACGTTTACCGCCGTGAAGGGACGCATCGTGTGCGACGCCGGCGCGTACCCGGGCGTCGGCGCGTTCCTCCCATTCCTGACCCGCATGATGGGCCAGGGCGTGTACCGGATCCCGAAGGTCGAGGTGAACGCGGTCAGCGCGACCACCAACACCACGCCGACGGGCGCGTACCGCGGCGCGGGCCGTCCCGAGGCGACGGCGTTCCTCGAACGGATCGTCGACATGGCTGCGGCGGAGCTCGGCATCGACCCCGTCGAAATCCGCAAGCGCAACTTCCTTTCGCCCGAGGAGTTCCCGCTGTCGACCGTGACGGGCGCGAACTACGACGTGGGCGAGTACGCGAAGGCCCTCGACGAGGCGGTGCGCGTCGCCGGATACGACGAGCTGCGCGCCGAACAACGCGCGCGCCGCGAACGGCGGGACGTGAAGCAGCTCGGCATCGGCGTCTCCGTGTACGTCGAGGTCACCGCGGGCGGCCAGTTCCAGGAGTTCGGGTCCGTCGAGGTGAACACCGACGGAACCGTCACTGCCACCGTCGGCACGTCGGCGCACGGGCAGGGTCACGAGACTTCGTTCTCCATGATCGTCGCCGAGCTCCTTGGAGTTCCGATGGACTCGGTGCAGATCATCCAGTCCGACACCGCGCTCGTCCCGCGGGGTCAGGGCACGGGTGGTTCGCGATCGCTGCAGACCGCGGGAAGCGCGCTGTACAAGGCGAGCGAGGGCGTACTCGACAAGGCCAAGCAGCTGGCGGCGCATCTGCTGGAAGCCAGCGTCGACGACGTCGTGCTCACCGACGACGGGCGTCTCGGTGTCGCCGGGGTACCCACCTCCGCGCTCAGCTGGGCCGAGCTCGCCGTCGCCTCGAACGACCGATCGAGACTTCCGGCGGGTATGGAGCCGGGGCTCGCGGTCGCGCTCGATTTCAACCAGGGTGAGGCGACCTACCCGTTCGGCGCGCACATCGCGGTGGTCGAGGTCGACACGGACACCGGACGGGTGGAGCTCGTGCGCCACATCGCGGTCGACGACTGCGGCCGCGTGCTGAATCCACTGATCACCGGCGGCCAGCAGCACGGCGGCGTCGCGCAGGGTGCGGCCCAGGCGCTGTTCGAGGGTGTGGTGTTCGACGAGGACGGGAATCCGCTCACCGGCAACCTGATGGACTACGCGGTGCCGAGCGCCGCGGAGCTCCCGAGCTTCGAGGCCTCGCACACCGAGACGCCGACGCCGCTCAATCCGCTCGGAGCGAAGGGGATCGGCGAGGCGGCCACGATCGGCTCGACGCCCGCGGTGCAGAACGCGGTGATCGACGCGCTCTCGTATCTCGGCATCCGCCACCTCGACATGCCGCTCACACCGCAGCGGGTGTGGCGGGCGATCGAGGCCGCGCGCGGTTGAGCAGTCGCTTCGCCGCGCCCGTGCTGCGGCTCTCCGAGGAGCAGTACCGGCAGATCGTCGGCCACTGCTACGACGGCCTGCCCGACGAAGCGTGCGGGTTGCTCGCGGGCCCGCTTCGCGACGGCGGGGAGCCGACCGGTCTCGTGACGCGTGTGTACCCGTGCCGGAACGCGGACGCGTCCGCCCGCACCTACACCGTGGACTCACGCGATCTCTTGCACGCCATGCGGGATGCCGAGGGCGCCGGTACGGAGCTCGTCGGTGTGTTCCACTCGCACACCCACACCGACGCGTACCCGTCCGACACCGATGTGCGCCAAGCCGTCGATCCGGCGTGGATCTATGTGCTCGTGTCGCTGAAGCACGGCGACCCGGTGCTGCGCAGCTACCGCATCCGCGACGGCAGCATCGCCGAGACACAGGTCGTCGTCGAGCGCCGGTGACCACGCGCCCGGGGCCGGACGCTAATTCCGACCGCCGGAGTCGGACTTGTAGCATGGAGGGGTTCCCGACGCGAGGTGGCTCACTGTGCCCGTCGAAGTTCGTCTCCCCACGTTGCTGCGCCCGCACGCCGGCGGCGCGGCCTCCGTCACCGCCGAGGGCGCCACGGTGGCCGAGGTGTTCGCCCAGCTCACGGCCCAGTATCCGGGTTTGGCCGACCAGCTCGTCGACGCCGACGGCGGCCTGCACAAGTTCGTCAACGTGTACCGGAACGACGACGACATCCGCTACCTCGAGCAGCTCGACACCAAGGTGGAGAGCGGCGACGTCATCTCGATCCT
>CAZJSY010000112.1:0-5420 GCA_964548555.1 uncultured Burkholderiales bacterium | reverse complement strand
GCTACCTCGAGCAGCTCGACACCAAGGTGGAGAGCGGCGACGTCATCTCGATCCTTCCCGCCGTCGCGGGCGGGTAGCGCCCGCCGTCGCCGTGGCCCGGCACGAGTCGATCCTGGAGCTGATCGGCAACACCCCGCTCGTCGGGATCCATGCGTTGTCACCCAATCCCGACGTGAGGATCTACGCGAAGCTCGAGGGGCAGAACCCGGGTGGCTCGTCGAAGGACCGCATCGCGCTCACGATGGTCGATCTCGCCGAGCGCGACGGACGGTTGAAGCCCGGCGACACGATCCTCGAGCCGAGCTCCGGCAATACCGGTATCGGTCTCGCGCTCGTCGCGCGTCTGCGTGGATACAAGCTGCGCGTCGTGCTCCCCGAGAACGTCTCACCGGAACGCGCACAGCTGCTGCAGATCTTCGGTGCGGAGATCGTTCGCTCACCGGGTGAAGAGGGCAGCAACGGCGCGATCCGCTTGGCCGAGAAGCTCGCGGCCGACGACCCGACGCAGGTGTTCCTGTTCCAGTACGGCAACGAGGCGAACCCGCTCGCGCACTACCAGGGGACCGGTCCGGAGATCCTGCGTGACTGTCCCGAGGTCGACGCGTTCGTTGCGGGTCTCGGCACGAGCGGCACCCTCATGGGCGTCGGTCGCTTCCTCAAGGAGCACAAGCCGGGTGTGCAGATCGTCGCGGTGGAACCGCCCGCGGGTGAGCTCGTGCAGGGGCTGCGCTCGCTCGACGACGGTTTCGTGCCGCCGATCTTCGATCCGTCGATCCTCGACCGGAAGCTCGTGGTGCGTCCACGCGAATCCGTCCAATGGACCCGTCGGTTGCTCGACGACTGCGGGATCTTCGCGGGGATCTCGTCGGGGGCCGCGGTCTACGGAGCGGTGAAGCTCGCGGGCTCGATGGATTCGGGCACCATCGTCACCCTGTTGCCCGACGGGGGATGGAAGTACCTCTCCTCGGGCGCGTGGACCGACGACCTCGACACCGTGGTCGAGCGCGCCACCCGCATCAACTACTGGTAACCGTCACCGCGGCCGCATACGTCCGATCCGGCCCGTGGTGGGAGAAGATGGAGTCCTTGTCCGCGCCGTCCTCGTCGCCCGACATCGATGCCGCAGTAGCCGTGCTGCAGCGCGGCGGTCTCGTCGCGTTCCCGACGGAGACCGTGTACGGCCTCGGCGTCGATGCCACGAACCGCCGGGCACTGGCGCGTCTCTACGAGGTGAAGGGACGGCCCCGTCACCATCCGGTGATCGTGCACCTCGCCAACGCGGCCGCGTTGTGCGCATGGGCGACGGACGTCTCCGACGACGCCCTGCGGCTGGCCGAGGCGTGCTGGCCGGGCCCGCTCACACTCGTGGTTCCGCGGGCCCTCGTCGTTCCCGACGAGGTCACCGGCGGAGGTGACAGCGTCGGGTTGCGCGTGCCCGACCAGCCACTCGCGCGGGAACTCCTGCGCGCCTTCGACGGTGGGATCGCGGCGCCCTCCGCGAATCGCTTCGGGCGCGTCAGCCCCACGACCGCACAGGCGGTGCGTGACGACCTCGGTTCCGACGTCGATCTCGTGCTCGACGGTGGCCCCTGTCGCGTCGGCGTCGAGTCCACCATCGTCGACTGCACGGGCGACGAGCTCGCCGTGCTGCGACCCGGCGGCATCTCGGCGGCGCGCCTGCGCGAGGTGGTCGGTCACGACGTGCCGGTGGTGAGTGGGTCGCGCACACGCGCGCCCGGTACATTGCCGTCGCACTACGCGCCGAACGCGCGGGTCGAGCTGGTGACACGCGACGAGATCCACGATCGCGCCGTTGCGTACGCGGATGCGGGTCGTCGCGTCGGAGTGCTCTGTCCGGCTCCTGCCCCGGCCGTCCCCGCGCACGTCGCCGTCCTGCTCGACAGCCCCCACGACGTCGACGAGTTCGCCCGCTCCCTCTATGCGCGCCTGCGTGAGGCCGATGCGAGATCGCTCGACGTGTTGCTCGTCGTCGCGCCACCGGCCGAGGGGGTCGGAGAAGCCGTCGTCGACCGGCTGCGACGGGCATCCGCGGCGCGTCACGAGACGCGGGTTCCGTGAGCGCACCCGAGCGACCGATCGGCGTGTTCGACTCGGGGTTGGGCGGCCTCACGGTGTTGCGCGCGCTGATCGACCTCCTGCCTCACGAAGACATCGTCTACTTCGGCGACACCGGCCGGTTCCCCTACGGCCCGAAGCCGCGCGACGAGCTGGTGAAGTACGCGATCGAGATCACCGACCTCCTGGTGGACCGAGGCGTGAAGGCGGTCGTCGTCGCGTGCAACAGCGCGGCGTCGGCGGCGCTCGACGTGCTCCGCGAGCGCTACGACATCCCCGTCGTGGGTGTCGTGGAACCGGGGCTTCGCGCGGCCGCGAGCGTCACCACGTCGGGACGCGTCGGTGTGATCGGCACCGTCGGTACGGTCGCCTCGGGCGCGTACCAGCTCGCCGCGCAGCGGCTCGGGCGCTCGGGCCCGAGCATCGAGCTGACGTGCGCGGCGTGCCCGGGTTTCGTGGAGTTCGTCGAAGCAGGTGACGTCGATTCCGACCAGGTGCACGTGCTCGCGGAGCGACTGCTCGCTCCGATGAAGGACGCGGGCGTCGACACGCTGGTCCTCGGCTGCACGCATTACCCGCTGCTCGCGCGCACGATCGGCGACGTGATGGGACGTGACGTCGTACTCGTGTCGAGCGCCGACGAGACGGCATTCGAGGTGCGGGCGCTGCTCGGCGTGCCGCACCATCACGCTTCCCGCCGGTCGCGGCGTGGCCGGCACCGGTTCGTCACCACTGGGGATGCCGACACGTTCGTGCGCCTCGGGAGCCGTTTCCTCGGACCCGAGGTGTGCGACGTGGAGTCGTGGCAGTGGACCTGATCGTCCTGGGCTGTTCCGGCTCGTACGGCGCGCCCGCGGGTGGAGCATGCAGTGGCTACATCGTGCGCGACGGCGCGACGACCATCTGGCTCGACTGCGGTAACGGCACCTTCCCCCGCCTCCAAGAGCACATCGCGGTGGAAGACCTGAGCGCCGTCGTCATCACGCACCTGCATCCCGATCACTGCGTCGACCTGTATTCGTTGCACGTGCTCGTCCGCTACGGGTCCGACATGGCGAACGTCCCGGTGTTCGCACCGCCCGAGGCGGAGCACCACCTCGGCGCGTTGGTGTCCGACTGGGGTGACGCGTTCGCGTGGCACACCCTCGACGACGGCGCGAACGCCACCATCGGCGATCTTCGCCTTCAGTTCTCGCGAACCGATCATCCGCCGCCCACCTACGCGGTCGAGATCGCGGATGCCGACAAACGGTTCGTCTACACGTCAGACACCGGACCCGGATGGAGCGTCGACGCGTTCGCGCCCGGTGCGGACCTCGTTCTGTCCGAAGCGACGTACGTGCACGACCATCGGACGTCGCCGATCCATCTGTCGGCCCGCGAGGCGGGGGAGGCCGCCCGGGCGGCGAACGCCCGCCGGCTCGTGCTGACCCACCTGTGGCCGCAGACCGACCCTCTGACGTCGGTCGAGGAGGGCTCGGAGGCATTCGGCGCGCCCGTGACGCTCGCCGCGCCACATCTCATCACCCGTATTTGACTGCAGGAGCGACGACGACACATGGGCATCCGACAAGACGGACGTGAACCCGATCAGCTCCGGCCGGTCGTGTTCCGCCGCGACTTCACCGAATTCGCCGCCGGCTCGGTGCTCGTGGAGATGGGGCGCACACGGGTGCTGTGCACCGCCTCGGTGGAAGACCGCGTGCCCGGCTGGATGCGCGGTCGCGGGCGCGGCTGGGTCACCGCGGAGTACTCGATGCTTCCCGGTTCGACGAGCGAACGATCCGAGCGCGAAGCCGCGCGCGGACGCCAGTCGGGCCGAACGCAGGAGATCCAACGCCTCATCGGGCGGTCGCTGCGATCGGTCACCGACCTGCAGATGATGGGCGAGCTGCAGGTCGTCGTCGATTGCGACGTCCTGCAGGCCGACGGTGGCACGCGTACCGCGTCGATCTGCGGCGGCTGGGTCGCGTTGCATGACGCGTTCACGCGCCTCGTCGCGTCGAAGCGTCTCGCGGCGCACCCCGTCAACGACGGATGCGCGGCCATCTCGGTGGGGATCGTCGACGGGCTGCCGTATCTCGACCTCGACTACTCCGAAGACGTCCGCGCCGAAGTCGACATGAACGTCGTCATGACCGGGTCCGGAAACTTCGTCGAAGTGCAGGGGACGGCCGAAGGCGCGCCGTTCAGCCGGTCCGAGCTCGACGACCTCCTCGGCCTGGGCGACCGTGGCATCCGCGAGATCATCGAGCTGCAGCGGGCGACCGTTGCGGAGCCACCGCAGCCGCGACGGTGACCGACGACGCTCACGGGGGAAAGCACCGCCACGCGATGCGGATGGTGCTCGCCACCGGCAATCCCGACAAAGCACGGGAGATCCGCGACATCCTCGGTGAGTCCGGTCTCGCGGCGGGTCTCGTGCCGCGGCCCTCCACGGTCGCCGAGGTCGAGGAGACCGGTGCGACGCTCGAGGAGAACGCGCGGCTCAAGGCCGTCGCGCTGTGCGAAGCGACGGGGCTGCTAGCCGTCGCCGACGACACCGGGCTGGAGGTCGATCCGCTCGACGGACGTCCGGGCGTCCGCTCGGCGCGCTATGCCGGTCCCGACGCGTCCTATGCCGACAACGTCGAGAAGCTCCTGTCGGAGCTCGCCGGCGTACCCGACGGGAACCGCACCGCACGGTTCGCGACGGTGGCCATCGCGCGATGGCCCGACGGTCGCGAAGTGGTCGCGCTCGGCGAGGTGCGGGGGACCATCGCATCGCGACCACGGGGCGAGCACGGGTTCGGGTACGACCCGGTGTTCGTGCCCGATGAAGGCGACGGTCGCACGTTCGCGGAGATGACTGCGGGGGAGAAGCACGAGTTGTCGCATCGGGGTCGGGCGTTCCGGGCGCTGGCCGATGCACTGCGCGACGCTTGAGGCACGCCGCCACCGAGCGAGCGGACGAGAGAGAGGAACGGGACACGAGTGGCCGTCATCGACATCGCGGGCTTCGTCGCCGATCTCAAGGACCACGCCGTGGAGCACGGCTTCCACGTGCACGACGAGCGTCATTTCGTCGAGAGCTACTCGCTGCGCCAGAACTGGGAGGTCGACCTGCACCCCGAGGAGGGGTGTGAGGGGCCGGTCGACTTGTACCTCTCCCTCGAGATCGATCCCCGCACCCTGCTCGGCTTCGAAGACGTGGTCGTCAATCTGGGCAACGACGACGACGAGCCGCCCGACGAGTTCCACTTTCCGTTGAGCTTCACGTGGGCACTGCCGCCGCTCCCGCAGAGCCCGGATCTTCTCGTCCTGGCCACGGAGCTGGCGGGGATCGGCGGTGTCGACCTGCCCCT
>CAZJSY010000111.1:4967-10950 GCA_964548555.1 uncultured Burkholderiales bacterium | reverse complement strand
TCGTCGGGCAACGAGTCGGCGACGAACCAGCCGCCGACCTCGAGCTCTCCTTCGAGCTGACCGGCGGCCCATCCCGCGTAGCCGGCGAACACCCGCAGCACCCGCACCTGCGGCCGCACGTCGAGTGGATCGCGTCCGAGGTCGACCGTGCCGAGACCGGGCAGGATCGGGATCCACCCGTCGACGCCTTCCGATTCGACCGGTTCCGACGTGAGCGCCAGGCCGATCGCGGCGTCGGGGGACACCGGGCCGCCGAGGAACGCGACCGGAGGCTCGGCGACGAGCGGACGCCAGCTCGGCAAGAGCTCCGACACCTCCGTCTCGCTCGGCCGGTTCAACACGAGGCCGAGCGCCCCCTCGTCGTTGTGCTCGACCACGAGCACGATCGTGTGGTCGAAGTTCGGATCGGCCATCGCGGGGCTCGCGATGAGCAACTGGCCCTTGAGCGTCGACGCCGTCACCTCGCGATCGTCGCGCGCTGAGCACGGGCCGAGGCTGCCGGTGGCCCGGCTCGCAAAGGCCCCGGAAGAGCCGGAAGAAACCGGACCGGTAGTGTCGTTGGAACGGGTAGCCCCCAACGTGCGACCGAACGGGGCCCCGTCTTCGCGCCTGTCGACGGTCGCCGCCCCGCTCTTCTCGAGAGCTTCCATGCCTTCTGCCCCTGCGCCCCTCGGCGCCCTCCCGAAGCTGCTGACCGACGAGCCGGGCGTCGTCGCGCTCGCGTCCGGGTCCGCGCCCGTCGTCGCCGTACCAGAGTCGGCCCGCGCGCTCGTCGTCTCGGCGGTCGGCGCGCTCTCGGGCCGCCGGCCGATCCTCGTCGCCACCCCGACCGGGGCCGAGGCGGAGCGCCTCGCGCACGACCTCCGGGCCTTCCTCGACCCCGACGACGTCGCGGTGTTCCCGGCATGGGAGACGCTGCCGTTCGAGCGGGTGTCGCCCGCGCTCGAGACCATGGGGCGACGGCTGCAGACGATGTGGCGACTGCGTCGCGGGCGCGACGGTGACGTCGATCAGCTTCCGCGAGTCGTCGTCGCGCCGGCACGCGCGCTCGTGCAGCGACTCGGTCCGCACGTGGAAGACGTCGAGCCGATCGTGGTGCGTCCGGGAGCGCAGGTCGACCGCGACGAGCTGGTCGAGCGTCTCGTCGCGGGCGGATACCGCCGCGAGTACCAGGTGGAGGCGCGTGGCGAGATCGCCGTGCGGGGCTCGATCGTCGACGTGTACCCGTCGACCGCCGACCATCCCGTACGCATCGACCTCTGGGGCGACGAGATCGACCGGCTGTCGACGTTCTCGGTCGCCGACCAACGCTCGACCGGAGAGCTCGAAGAAGCGTGGATCTTCCCGGCCCGCGAGCTGCTGCCCACCGACGAGGTGCGCGAGCGGGCGGACCGCCTCGTCGGGAGCGCGCCGTGGGGCCGCGAACAGTGGGAGCGCCTCGCCGAAGGTCAGACCTTCGACGGCATGGAGTCGTGGCTGCCGTGGCTCGTGGCCGACGAGCATCTGCTGCCCGACCTGTTGCCACGCGGCGCGCTCGTCATGCTCGTCGAGCCGAAGCGTCTGCGCGACCGGGCCGCCGACCTCCTCGAGGAGGAGGCCGCGCTCGCCGGCACGCTCGCCACCACGTGGGACGTGCCGGCCGATCAACAGCTTCCGCGGCTGTCGCTGCCGTTCGACCGGCTCCTCGCGCACACCAGGGCCGGTATCGCGTCACTCCTCGCGTCGCCGGAGGGTCCCGGCACTCCGCTCGTCGCCGCGACCGCGTTCGACCCGGTGGTCGGCGATGTCGAGGGTCTCGCTCGCCGGCTCACGCGGCTGCGCGACGAAGGCTTTCGTGTCGTGCTCGCAGCCGAAGGCCAGGGAAGTGCGCAACGCCTGCACGACGTGCTCGCAGGAGAAGGTCTCGACGTGCCGCGCCGCGACGCGCCCGCGTTGCAGGCCGGCTCGGTGTCGATCGTGGTCTCCCCGCTCGAACGCGGCGCGGTCCTTCCTGCGGTCGGTCTCGCGCTCGTCGCCGAGGCCGACCTCACCGGACGGCGGCGCGTGCACCGGCGCCCGCGGGGCGCGCGGCGCGGTGCCGACTTCTACGACGACCTGAAGACGGGCGACTTCGTCGTCCATCACCAGCACGGCGTCGGTCGGTACGCGGGAATGGTGCAGCGTGCGATCGGCGGTGCGGCGCGCGACTACCTACTGATCGAATACAAGGGCAACGACAAGCTGTACGTGCCCACGGATCAGGTCGGTCTCGTGCGGCGCTACACGGGCGGTGACAGCCCGACCCTCAACCGCATGGGAGGCAGCGACTGGCAGAAGACGCGGTCGCGCGTACGCAAGGCCGTCGCCGAGATCGCGGCCGACCTCGTGACCTTGTACCGGCGTCGCCTCGCCACCCCGGGACACGTGTTCGGCGCCGACACACCGTGGCAGCACGAGGTCGAGGAGGCGTTCCCCTACGAGGAGACGCCCGACCAGCTGAAAGCGATCGCCGACGTGAAGGCCGACATGGAGCGGCCGATCCCGATGGACCGTCTCGTGTGCGGCGACGTCGGTTACGGCAAGACCGAGGTCGCGGTGCGTGCTGCCTTCAAAGCCGTGCAGGACGGCACGCAGGCCGCGGTGCTCGTGCCGACGACGCTCCTCGCGAACCAGCATGGCCAGACTTTCCGCGACCGGTTCGCGAACTATCCCGTGCGCGTCGAGGTGCTGTCGCGGTTCCTCACGCCGAAGGAGCAGGAGCGGGTCGTCGCGGGCGTTGCCGACGGCAGCATCGACGTGATCATCGGCACGCACCGGCTGCTGTCCGACGACGTGAAGTTCAAGAATCTGGGTCTGCTCGTCGTCGACGAGGAGCAACGCTTCGGCGTGCAGCACAAGGAGCGCATCAAGCAGCTGCGTACCGACGTCGACGTGTTGACGCTCACCGCGACGCCCATTCCGCGCACGTTGGAGCTGAGCCTCACCGGCATCCGGGATCTGTCGCTGGTCAACACACCGCCCGAGGACCGTCAGCCGATCCTCACGTATGTCGGCGAGTACGACGAACGCGCGGTCGCTGAGGCGATCCGGCGCGAGCTCCTGCGCGAAGGACAGGTGTTCTTCGTGCACAACCGCGTCAACGACATCGAGCACGTCGCGGCGCACATCCGTGATCTCGTTCCCGAGGCACGCGTCGGTATCGCGCACGGTCAGATGGACGAGGGACAGCTCGAGCGCGTCGTGCTCGACTTCGCCGAGCACGAGTACGACGTCCTCGTGTGCACGACGATCGTCGAGAGTGGTCTCGACATGCCGACGGTCAACACGTTGGTGGTCGATCGGGCCGACCTGCTCGGGCTCGCGCAGATGTATCAGCTACGAGGGCGCGTCGGCCGCCGTGGTCAGCGCGCGTACGCATATCTGCTGCACCCAGCTGATCGCGTACTCACCGAGGAGGCGTACGAGCGCCTGAAGACCATCGGCGAGTTCACCGACCTCGGCTCGGGCTTCAAGATCGCGATGCGCGATCTCGAGATCCGCGGTGCCGGCAACCTGCTCGGCGGCGTGCAGTCGGGCCACATCGCGGCGGTGGGCTTCGACCTCTACTGCGAGATGGTCACGGAGGCGGTCGGTGAGCTGACGGGCGAGAAGCCGCCGGAGCCCTTCGAGGTCACCATCGACGTGCCCGTCGACGCGAACCTGCCACGCGAGTACGTGAGCCGCGACGACGTTCGCATGGAGGCATACCGGAGGCTCGCGGCGGTCACGTCCGAGGCCGACGTCGACGACATCCGCGACGAGTGGCTCGACCGCTACGGCCCCTTACCACCTCCGGCCGAGGCCCTGCTCGCCGTCGCGAGCCTGCGCGCCGAGTGTGTGCGCCTCGGGATACGCAGCCTCACGGTGGCCCGGAACATGGCCCGCCTCCAACCGGTCGAGCTGCGGGAGTCGCAGAAGGTCCGTCTGCGCCGCCTCGCCCCGAAGGCGGTGGCCAAGGCCGACGGCGAGCTCGCCGTGCCGGTGCCGCCGCGCGAGACGCCGGCCGGCTTCCTCGTGGGCTTCCTGCGGGAGCTGTTCCCGGCACCGGCGTCCGCCCCGGTAGCATCCGCGGCGCCATGACCCGTGTGCGTCTCCTCTCTCTCGTCGCGCCCTTGGCCGCGCTCGTGATCCTCAGCGGCTGCGGTGCCGCCACCCCGGCCGCGGCGACCGTGGCCCATCACGACATCTCCCGTCACGATCTCGACCGCGACCTCAACGCGATCGCCGACAACAAGCCGCTGCGGAACACGCCGCAGCTGCAGATCGCGTCGACGCCCAAGGGCACGCTGAACTCGAGCATCACGGCGAGCTGGCTCGCCGGCCTCGTGCGACAGGTCGTCGTCGACAACGAGTTCAACCGCCGTCATCTGCAAGTGACCGCCCCGGACATGGCCTCGGCCCGCAGCAACCTCGAGCAGCAGCAGTTCGGCCCCGAGATCTTCAACGGATTCTCCAAGTCGTTCCGCGACCGCGTGGTCGCGCGCGAAGCGCGCATCGAGGTGCTTGCACGCAGCTTCGCCGGCAACCCCCAGTCGCAGGCCGACATCACCGCCGCCGGACAGGCGTTCGCCCGCTTCCTCGAGACCGCACTGCGCCAGGGACACGTGCATGTCGACGGGCGGTACGGCAAACCCGAGTTCACGTCGCAGGGCTTCCAGATCACACCGCCGCCCGCGCCCGCGGCACGTGAGAAGCCCGGTCCCACCTCCACCACGGCGTCCGCCGGGATCCCGGGCGGTTGACCTCGGGGCGGGTGGTCGTGGTCGGCCTCGGGCCGGCCGGTGCCGACCTGCTCCTTCCCGCGGCCCGGCGCGCGATCGAACGGGTCCCGTACCGATTCGTGCGTACGGTTCGGCACCCCGCGGTCGACGAGCTCGCGGTCGAGGGTGTGACGTTCCACTCGTTCGATCACGTCTACGAGGAAGCGGACACGATCGACGACGTCTATCCCGCGATCGTCGAAGCGTTGGTGGAGGCCGCTTCGCGTGACGACGAGGTGCTCTACGCCGTCCCCGGGAACCCGGCCGTCGCCGAGCACAGCGTCGCGCTCCTCCGGGCGCGCGCCGACGTCACGGTCGACGTGATCCCGGGTTTGTCGTTCGCCGATCTCGCGTGGGCGCGTACCGGAATCGACCCGATGGCTACGGGCGCGCGCGTGGTGGACGCGCACGAGCTCACCATCCCCGACGGAGCCGGCCCCGTCCTGATCGCGCAGGTCGACTCTCCGTTCGTGCTCTCCGACGTGAAGCTCGCGCTGCTCGAGCGTCTCGACGCCGACGCGTCCGTCGTGGTGCTGGCCCGTCTCGGTCTTCCGGGCGAATCGGTGCGCGAGGTCGCGCTCGGTGAGCTGGATCGCGTCGTGGAGTCCGACCATCTCACCGCGGTGCTCGCACGGCTCGAGGCACGCGCGGTCGGCCCGGCGATGGAACGGTTCGTCGCGTTGACCGAGCGGCTGCGAGGTCCCGGCGGGTGTCCGTGGGACGCCGAGCAGACCCACCACTCGCTGGCCCGCTACGCGCTCGAGGAGGCGTACGAGGTCGTCGACGCGATCGATCAGCTGCCCGCGGACACACCCGCGCCGCACGTCGACGTGGCCGTCGAGCGGTACCGACCGCTCGAGGAGGAGCTTGGCGATCTCCTGTACCAGGTCGTGTTCCACGCCACGCTGGCGCACGAGGCCGGTGCCTTCACGATCGCCGACGTGATCACGGGCATCCACGACAAGCTCGTCCGTCGCCATCCGCACGTGTTCGGCGATGTCGACGTCGCAGATTCCGACGATGTGCTGCGCAACTGGGAGCAGATCAAGCGCGCCGAGAAGGGACGGACGACAGTGTTCGCCGGCGTCGACCCGGCACTCCCTGCGTTGCTCTACGCCCACAAGCTGCTCGGCAAGGCGGCCTCGGCGGGCGTCGAGCCGCCGTCTCGAGCGGAGGCCACTGCTGCGGCGGTGCGTGCGGCGGGA
>CAZJSY010000111.1:1315-4867 GCA_964548555.1 uncultured Burkholderiales bacterium | reverse complement strand
GGCGGGGACCGGGGTCGAGCCCGAGGCCGAGCTCGGGGAGCTGCTCGCCGCGGTGGTCGCCCTGGCCCGCTCGATCGGGCTCGACGGCGAGACCGCGCTGCGAGGCTGGGCGAGCCGGTTCCGGGCCCGGGTCGCGTCGATGGAGGCGGCAACGGGCGACCCGGAACCGGGTGTCCCTACCTCTCCGTCATCAAACGACTAAGTTCGGCACACTTTTCACATCGGCACCACGAGTCACACCACGAACCCGCACCACGATCGCCGCTGGAGGCACACCTGTCGTGAGCAGCATCGCCGAGGTCAGGGGTCGGGAGATCCTCGACTCCCGGGGGAACCCGACGGTGGAGGTGGAGGTCGAGCTCATCAGCGGGGCCCGCGGACGCGCGGCCGTGCCGAGCGGCGCCAGCACCGGCGCCCACGAGGCCCACGAGCTGCGTGACGGAGGCGACCGGTACGGCGGTAAGGGCGTGCAGAGGGCCGTGGCCAACGTCCGCGGCGAGATCGCCGAGGCGGTCGATGGCCTCGAGGCCCTCGACCAGCGCCGGCTCGACTCCGAGCTGCTGGCGCTGGACGGGACCGACAACAAATCCCGCCTGGGGGCCAACGCCCTGCTGGGGGTGTCGCTCGCCGCGGCGAAGGCCGCGGCCGACGAGCTCGACCTCCCGCTGTACCGCTACGTCGGGGGCCCCAACGCACACGTGTTGCCTGTGCCGTTGATGAACGTCCTCAACGGCGGCGCGCACGCCGACTCGAACGTCGACCTGCAGGAGTTCATGCTCGCACCCGTGGGCGCGGCGGGGTTCGCGGAGGCGCTGCGCTGGGGCACCGAGACGTATCACGCGTTGCGCAAGCTGCTGCACGAACGCGGCCTTTCGACCGGGCTCGGCGACGAAGGTGGCTTCGCGCCGAGCCTGCCGTCCAACGAGGAGGCGTTACGGCTCCTGCTCCAGGCCATCGAGGCCGCGGGCTACAAGCCCGGTGAGGAGATCGCGCTCGCGCTCGATGTCGCATCCACCGAGTTCTTCGAAGCCGGCCGATACGTGCTGGCCGGCGAGGGCAAGGAGTTCTCGCCGGCGGAGTTCGTCGACTATCTCGCCGATCTCGTCGCTCGTTATCCGGTCGTGTCGATCGAGGACGGCATGGCCGAAGACGACTGGGACGGTTGGGCGCAGCTCACCCGCCGTCTCGGTGACGCGGTCCAGCTCGTGGGCGACGACCTGTTCGTCACCAACAGCGAGCGTCTGCGCGAGGGCATCACGCGTGGCGTCGCGAACTCGATTCTCGTGAAGGTGAACCAGATCGGGACGCTCACGGAGACGCTCGACACGATGGCGCTCGCGTCCAGAGCGGGATACACCGCGGTGATGTCGCACCGCAGCGGTGAGACCGAAGACACCACGATCGCCGATCTCTCGGTCGCCACGAACTGCGGCCAGATCAAGACGGGGGCACCCGCGCGCAGCGACCGCGTCGCCAAGTACAACCAGCTGTTGCGCATCGAAGGGGAGCTCGGTGACACGGCTGCGTATCTCGGCGCCAGCGCGCTGTCTCAGAGCACGCGGAGTGCCGATGCTTGAGGCGTTGCGGTCCCGCGCCGCCACCGTGCGGATCATCCTCGTGTCGCTCGCGCTCGTCGCGGGCATGTTCCTGTTCGTGTTCCCGACCCGTACCTGGTGGTCGGCGCGTCAGCACGTGAAGGCCGCCGGCTCGAGGGTCACGCTGCTCCAACAGCAGAACGCGCGCCTCGAGCGTGAGATTCGCCGTCTCCAGGACGACGCCGAGATCGAGAAGCTGGCCCGGTCGCGGTTCGGCTACGTGTTCCCGGGTGAGCGGCCGTACACCGCCATTCCTGCGCCGCCGACGACCACGACGTCGACCGCCGCCCCCGCCCCTGATCCGTCGTCGACGACCGGACGCTGACCCGGGCACCGAACGGCGCCGACGGCCTGGTCGTCGGGCGGCACTCCTACACTGCGACCGTGCCGCGATCTTCCACCGACGTCGCCGCGCTGACGGCGCTGTTCGGGCGCCCGCCGCGCGCCGACTTCGACGTCGTGGTGCGGCGGCCCGACGGACGCCCCGTGGTCATCTGCAACGCGCCGCTGCTCGACGACGCCACACCGATGCCGACGCGCTACTGGCTCGTCGATCCCGACCTCGTCGTCGCGGTCGCGCGGCTCGAGTCCGCGGGCGGCGTACGGAGCGCCGAAGCCGCGGTCGACCGCGCCGAGCTCGAGGCCGCCCACGCGCGGTACGCGCAGGAGCGTGACGCGCAGCTCCCCGCAGACCACGCGGGTCCGAGACCGCACGGTGGTGTGGGCGGCACTCGCACCGGTGTGAAATGCCTGCACGCGCACTACGCGTACCTCCTCGCCGGTGGTGATGACCCGGTCGGCCGCTGGGTGGCGCAACGTCTCGACGATGGTTTGGAGGAAAGTCGATGACACGCGTCGCGGCCGTCGACATCGGCACCAACTCCACCCGACTGCTCGTTGCCGACGCCGACGACCCGGCCGGCCCATTGCGCACCGTCGACCGCCGCATGCGCATCACGCGACTCGGCCAGGGTGTCGACGCGACGCATCGCCTGGCGCCGGAGGCGATCGAACGGACCGTCTCGGTGTTGCGCGAATACCGCGACGTCATCGAGCAGGAGGGGGCGCAACGCGTGCGCGCCGCGGCGACGAGCGCATCACGCGACGCGACGAACCGCGACGAGTTCTTCGCCGCGGGGCGCGAAGCATTGGGCGGCGTCGACCTGGAGCTCATTCCCGGAGAAGAAGAAGCTCGACTCTCGTTCCTCGGTGCCACGACCGGGTTGCGGGAGCCCGCGCCGTATCTCGTCGTCGACATCGGCGGCGGTTCCACCGAGTTCATCGCCGGCACGCAGGAACCCGAAGGACTCCTGTCGGTCGACATCGGGTGCGTCCGCATCACGGAACAGTTCCTGCACAGCGATCCCCCGACTGCGGAGGAGCTGTCGCAGGCGGTGTCCGTCGTGCGTGATCATCTCGCCGACGTGACGCGCGAGCTTCCCGGTGTGCGCGAGGCGCGAACGCTCGTCGGTCTCGCGGGAACGATCACGACGGTTGCCGCGATCGAGATGGGACTGCCCGAGTACGACGCGGAGCGGATCCATCACTTCCGGCTGAAGCGTGAGGCCGCGGAGGACGTCTTCCGCACGCTGGCCACCGAGTCGCTGGAGCAGCGCCGCCACAACCCGGGCCTCGAGCCGGGCCGGGCCGACGTCATCGTCGGCGGCGCGATCGTCCTCGTGTCGATCCTGCGGGCGTTCGAGTTCGACGAGATGCTCGTCTCCGAGGCCGACATCCTCGACGGCCTGGTTCGCAGCCAGCTGGTCTGATTTTTCGGAACCTCGGGGGTTCGGTGGGAATCCCGACGGGAAGAAGGTGCAGATCGGCGGCATCCACCAATTCCGGGGAACGCCGCGAAAAACTGCTCAGTGACCCTTCCGCCATGTCGAAAGAGTCCTCATGGAGATCAACGACTTCACCCGGGCCCTCGGTCGGCTCTCGGGCGACGATCTTCGTG
>CAZJSY010000111.1:0-1215 GCA_964548555.1 uncultured Burkholderiales bacterium | reverse complement strand
TACGATCTCGCGGTGCCTTTGACCGAACGTCTGCTTCTCGGCCCCGGGCCGAGCAACCCGTACCCCGAGGTGGCGGCCGGGTTCGACCGGCCCCTACTCGGCCATCTCGATCCCGAGTTCCTCGACCTCCTCGACGAGACGTCGGCGCGGCTGCGAACCGTCTTCAAGACCGACAACCGGCTGACGTTGCCGATCAGTGGGACGGGTTCGGCGGGTATGGAGGCCTGTTTCGTCAACCTGCTCGAACCGGGTGACACCGCCATCGTCGGCGTCAACGGCGTCTTCGGCGAGCGCATGTGCGAGGTCGCGCGCCGCTGCGGTGCCGAGGTCATCCGGGTGGAGGAGCCGTGGGGCGCGGCGATCGACCCGCAGCGGCTGCTCGACGCACGAGCCGCCAGGCCGCACGCCCGGCTCGTCGCCGTGGTGCACGCCGAGACCTCGACCGGGGTCCGCAACGAGGTCGAGCCGCTGCGCTCGTTGCAGGACACCGACACGTTGCTCGTCGTCGACACCGTCACGTCGCTCGGCGGGATCCCCGTCGAGGTCGACGCATGGGGTATCGACGCGTGCTACTCCGGAACGCAGAAGTGCCTCGGCGTGCCGCCCGGCCTCGCTCCCGTCACCTTCTCCGCGCGAGCGGTCGAGCGCATCTCCTCGAGGGCCGTGCCGCCGCAGTCGTGGTATCTCGACCTCGGCTTGATCGCGGACTACGTCGGGTCTGCGCGTCGCTATCACCACACCGCACCCGTCGCGATGATCGACGCCCTGCACGCGGCGCTCGGCGCGGTGCTCGACGAGGGGCTCGAAGCGGCGTGGGCTCGCCATGCCCGCGCCGGCGCGCTCCTGCACGAGTCGCTGCCCGAGCGGGGATTCCGCCTGCTCGCCGCTGAAGGACATCGTTTGCCGGAGCTCACGACCGCGTGGCTGCCCGAAGGCGCCGACGACGCTGCGCTGCGCAAGGGTCTGCTCGAGACCTACGGCATCGAGGTGGGCGGCGGCTTGGGTGAGTTCGCCGGCAAGGCCTGGCGCATCGGCCTCATGGGCCACAACGCCAGAGAGAAGAACGTCCTGACGTTCTTGGCCGCCGTCGACGAACTCCTCAACTAACCACCACAAACAGGGACTCGACGACGTGCGCGAGTTCCCGCGCAGGAGTTAGCCAGCGGGGGGCGGCCCAGGCTCCGCGGAACGTTCACCACCGGTGCCTGGAGCGGA
>CAZJSY010000110.1:0-10969 GCA_964548555.1 uncultured Burkholderiales bacterium | reverse complement strand
CGCTATTTCTCCGTGTCGTGGTCCTTGCGGATCTTGTCCGCCAGGTGTGACGGGACCGGGTCGTAGTGGGAGTGGTTCGCCGAGAACCGACCCCGTCCCCCGGTGAGCGATCGGAGATCGATCGCATAGCGCAGCACCTCCGACGTCGGAACCAGCGCGCTGATCTCGACTTCGCCGTTGCCGACCGACGCCGACCCCTGGATTCGGCCGCGCTTGGAGTTGAGATCGCCCATGATGTCGCCCTGGTTCGTCTCGGGCGCCGTGACGACGATCTCGCTGATCGGTTCGAGCAGGATGGGCCCCGCGTTCGCCATGGCGTCCTTGAAACCGATCGAGCCCGCCATCTTGAAGCTCATCTCCGACGAGTCGACGCTGTGGTACTTGCCGTCGAAGCACGTCACCCGCACGTCGACGACCGGGAATCCGAAGACCCCACCGTTGACCATCGCCTCGCTCACGCCCTTCTCGACCGCGGGGATGAACTGTCTGGGGATCGCACCGCCCACGATCTGATCCACGAACTCGAAGCCGGCGCCGCGCTCGAGCGGCTCCACCCGGAGGAACGCCACTCCAAACTGCCCGTGTCCGCCGGTCTGTTTCTTGTACTTGCCCTCGGCCTCCGCGGCCGAGGTGATCGTCTCGCGGTACGGCACTTTGACCTCGTCGGTCTCGACCTCGACGCCGAGCTTGCGGTGCAGCTTCTCGATCGCGATCGACAGGTGTGTCTCGCCCATCCCCGAGAGCAGCGTCTGCTTCGTCTCCGCGTTGCGGCCGATGCGCAACGCCGGATCCTCGTCCTGCAGCCGGTGCAGCGCGTTCGCCAGCTTGTCCTCGTCGCCCTTCGACTTCGGGTGGATCGCGAACGACAACACCGGCGCGGGCACCTCGAACGGCTCGATCTCAACGTCGGCACCGCGTACGCCGAGCACGTCACCGGTCGTCGTGTCGGCGAGCTTCGCGACCGCGGCGATGTCGCCCGCAGGGATCTCCTCGGCGGGCTCCTGTTCCTTGCCTCGCATGGTCGTGAGCTGATGGAGTCGTTCATCGGTGAGGGTCCGGCCGTTGACGAGCGTGTCGTCGTGCTTCACGAAGCCCTGCAACACGCGGAAGAGGTTGACTCGGCCGACGTAGGGGTCGACGAGTGTCTTGAACACCACCGCCGCGGTCGCGTCACCGCTGCCGACCTTCGGCTCGGGACCTTCTTCCACGATGAAGCGTGTGAGGCGGTCGACACCGATGAGCTTCGTCGCGCTGCCGCACAACACGGGGAAGACGCTCGCCTCCGCGATGCCTTTCGCGAGCGCGTGGCCCAGCTCCTTCTTGTCGATCGTCTCGTCGCCGAGGTACCGCTCCATCAAATCGTCGTCGGCCACGACGATGCCTTCCACGAGCGCGTCGTGGACGGCGTGCTCCTCGTTGGCGAGATCGTCGGGGATCGGTCCTTCGGTGCTCTTGCCCGAACCGTCGTAGGTGACCGCGATGTCGTCGAGCAGATCGATGACCCCCCGGAACTCGCCCTCCTCGCCGATGGGGAGCTCCAGCGGCGCGACACCCGAGCCGAAACGCTCCTTCAGTTCGTCGAGGGTCCGCTCGAACGACGCGCGTTCGCGGTCCAGCTTGTTCACGAAGATGGCCCGCGGCAGACCGCGTTCGGCCGCCATGCGCCAGGCGATCTCGGTCTGCACCTCGACCCCCTCGACGGCCGACACGACGAAGATCGCGAGGTCGACCGCCCGCAGAGCCGCCGCCACGTCCCCCACGAAGTCGGCGTAACCCGGCGTGTCGACGAGGTTGATCTTGTGCCCGTCGACCTCGAAGGGTGCGAGTGCCATGGACACGGAGATCTGGCGGCGGGCCTCCTCGGGGTCGAAGTCGCACACCGTGTTGCCGTCTTCCACCCGACCCATGCGGGGAATCGTGCCGGCGACGAACAACGTCGCTTCGGCCAGCGTCGTCTTCCCGGATCCACCGTGACCGACGAGCGCCACGTTGCGGATGTTCGACGTCGGGAACGCCTTCACATCGACCCCCCTGGAACGACGCGACACACAGTGCGGACGAAGCGTTGCTCGCCCGTGCGAGGCCGATTGTAGGCAGCGCATCATGAGCGCCACCTTGGCGTCGTGACCGGCGATCCCCGGTGGTTCGGGAGGCCAGGTGGTACCTTGGAATGCGTAATTCCGCGAGCGCGCTGCGGCGCGCCGTCCCGGTCCAGGAGCTCGGTCATGCTCGACGTCCGTTGGCGCGCCAAGGTCGAGCAGGTGCTGGAGCCCGTCGGTCGGGGTCTCGTCCGCGCCGGTATCACCGCCGACTGGCTCACGGTCGTGGGCCTCGGCTTCTCCGTCCTCGCCGCGGTCCTGATCGCCAACGGCTATCTCCTCTGGGGCGTCGTCGGGCTCGTCGCGACCGGTGTTCCCGACATCCTCGACGGGACGGTCGCCCGTCACAGCGGCCGGGCCGGGCCACGGGGTGCGTTCTTCGACTCCGTCGCCGATCGGGTCTCGGACGCCCTCCTGCTCGGCGGCGTCGCGTGGTACCTCTCGGCCCGCGGCGCGCACCTCCCTGTTCTCGCCCTGGCCGCGGCTGCGCTCTCGATGCTCATCTCCTACGAGCGCGCGAAGGCGGAGAGTCTCGGATTCTCCGCTCGTGGCGGCCTGATGGAGCGGGCCGAGCGGCTCGTCCTGCTCGGCGTGGGGCTCGCCTTCGACGTCCTGACGCCCGTGCTGTGGGTGATGGTCGTGCTGGGAGGCTTCACCGCGATCCAGCGATTCGTCATGGTCTGGCGGCAGGCCTCGGCGCCGCGGGAGACCTCGACGATGCGCCCGTACCGGGGAAGCCGCGCGACCCGTCACCGGCGTCATGACGACGACGACGATCTCGATCTCGTCGAGGCGCCGGCCCGCCGGCTCGCGCAGTGGTGGGAGGCGCGGCGACCGGCCGGCGACCGGTGGCGGTGGCGGCAGCAGGCGGGACCGTCCCGCCGGCGCCCGCGCCCCTGAGCACACGGTCGTGTCCACTGTGCCCGACGCCGAGTCGGGCAGTCCCGGGCTCACGTACGTCGCGTACCGCGCCGCGTCCGTCGTGGCGCAGACGCTTCCCGACGGCGTCGGCCGGTCCATCGCCCGGGCCGTGGCACGCGTCAAGGCACTGTTCGTTCCGAACGAGCGCGCGCGTGTCGTTCGGAACCAGACGCGCGTTCGTGGGCCGATCGAAGGAATCGCCGCGTGGCGTGCCGTCTTCTCGACCTACGACTCCTACGGCCGGTACTGGCACGAGCTGTTCCGGCTGCCGCGCGACGCGCGCCGTTCGCTCGAGGGACGCTTCGACGCGGAAGGCTTCGAGCACATCGCGGAGCCGATCGCCGCCGGTACGGGCGTGATCCTTGCCCTGCCGCACCTGGGCGGTTGGGATTTCGCCGGCGCGTGGCTCGCCGCACGCGGCTACCCGCCGACGGTCGTCGTGGAGCGCGTGGACCCTCCACGGTTGTTCGACTGGTTCGTCGCGGTGCGCCGTGAGCTCGGCATGAACGTGGTCGCGCTCGGACCCGACGCCGGTGCCGCGGTCGCACGGGCACTGCGCGACAACGAGGCCGTCTGTCTGCTCGCCGATCGTGACCTGACTGGCGACGGTGTCGAGGTGAAGTTCTTCGGCGACACCACGACACTCCCCGCCGGGCCCGCGACACTCGCTCTGCGAACGGGGGCGCCGCTCGTGCCCGTCGGCATCTACTTTCGCCCCCGTGGCGGCCACTACGCCAAGATCGGTCCGCCCGTGCCGGTCGAGCGGACGGGCCGGTTGCGCGACGACGTGATGCGTATCACGCAGGATCTGGCCCTTCGGTTCGAGAGCCTCATCAGCGAAGCGCCGGAGCAATGGCATCTGATGCAACCCAATTGGCCGAGCGACCGATTGGCGGACGAAACCGCCGGACGGGCTCCGAGGTGACCGCGTGCGGGTGAGTGTGCTGTGCCCGTACTCGTTGTCGACGCCGGGCGGCGTACAGGTGCAGGCGCTCGGCATTGCGAGGGCACTGCGGGTCCTCGGACACGACTCGCGCGTCATCGCGCCGAGCGACGGGCCGCCGCCCGAGCCGGGGGTCATCACGGTCGGATCCAGTGCCGGCATCCGCAGCAACGGCTCGATATCTCCCGTCGCGGCCGGACGCGAGGTGACACGTCGCACCCTCGACGCGATCACCTCCTTCGGACCCGACGTGCTGCACCTCCACGAGCCGATGGTGCCCGGGCCGACGGTGGCGGCGTTGCTCGGCACCGACGTTCCCTCGGTGGGCACGTTCCACGCGTCGTCGGCTCACACCATCGGCTGGTACCGCTTCTTCCGCCGGCCGGTGCGAAGCGCGAGCCGGCAGCTGTCGGTGCGCACCGCGGTGTCGGAGGAGGCGCGCAGGAGCGCCGAGCAAGTGATCGGTGGACACTTCTGGGTCGTGCCGAACGGCATCGAGGTCGACCGCTACGCCAAGGCGGACCCGTGGCCGACCGACGCCGCGCCCGTGGTGCTCTACGTCGGGCGGCACGAGCCGCGCAAAGGTCTCGGCGTCCTGCTCGAGGCCTTCGCCGGCCTCGACCGCGACGCCGTCCTCTGGGTCGCCGGTGAGGGGCCGGAGACGGATGCGCTTCGAGCACGCGGCATCCCGCGTGTCGAGTGGCTCGGCACCATCGGCGAGCCGGAGAAGGCGGCGCGGCTGAGCGCCGCAACCGTGTTCTGCGCGCCGTCGTTGCGCCAGGAGTCGTTCGGGATCGTGCTCCTCGAGGCCATGGCGGCCGGAACCGCGGTGGTGGCGTCCGACATCCCCGGCTACCGCAACGTGGCGCGACCCGAAGAAGACGCGCTGTTGTTCCCGGCCGGCGACGTCGATGCGCTGCGTGACCGGCTCCGCACGGTCCTCGACGATCCCGCGCGGCGCGCCGAGCTCGTCGCGGCGGGCGACCGCAGGGCCGCGCAATTCTCGATGGAGCGTCTGGCCGAGCGCTACATCCCGGTCTACGAGGGGGCCATCGCGAGAGGCCGGCCATGATCACTGGTCGCGCGCGCAACCGTGCACAGGATGCTCAGGTGCTTCACAGGGTTCGCCCATACAATCGACCTGGCCACCGCAGAGGAGGCACCAGGTGATAGCCGTCATCGTCATCGTCGCGATCGTCGTCGTGCTCCTGCTGATCTTTGCCGGGAGCTACAACCGGCTGATCCGCGCGCGCAACCGCATCGACAGCGCGTTCTCGCAGATCGATGTCCAGCTCAAGCGCCGCCACGACCTGATCCCGAACCTCGTCGAGACGGTGAAGGGCTACGCCGCACACGAGCGGGGCACCCTCGACTCCGTCACGCAGGCCCGCGCCGCCGCGGTGTCCGCCGGTCAGGGCGGCTCGCCGCAGGCGCAGGCGCAGGCAGAGAACGCGCTCACGGGCGCGTTGCGCAGTCTGTTCGCGGTGGCCGAGGCGTATCCGGA
The DNA here is from genome assembly GCA_964548555.1 of uncultured Burkholderiales bacterium. Taxonomy (GTDB): domain Bacteria; phylum Actinomycetota; class Acidimicrobiia; order IMCC26256; family JAMXLJ01; genus JAMXLJ01. The sequence continues at coordinate 5,502 of CAZJSY010000110.1, read as the reverse complement.
CCTGAAGGCCAACCAGAACTTCCTGAACCTCCAGGAAGAGCTGACGTCCACCGAGGACCGGATCGCGTACGCCCGGCAGTTCTACAACGACCAGGTGCTGAGCTACAACAACGGCATCGCGACGTTCCCCCGCAACCTGATCGCGGGGATGTTCAACTTCCAGAAGCGCGAATACTTCGACGCCGCTCCGGAAGACGAAGCTCCGGTGCACGTCCAGTTCTGATCCGGCTGGCGTCGCCCTTCCATCTCATCGAGGTCCTGCACTGTACGAACAGATCGCGCGCAACAAACGGCGGACGTTCCTGCTCCTCGCCGTCTTCGTCGTCCTGATCGCGGCGGTCGCCACCGCGTTCGACCTGCTGTTGGGCTACGGCTACATCGGCATCGCGATCGCGATCGGAATCGCGATCGCGCTCGCGTGGGGCTCGTACTTCTACTCCGACAAGGTCGCACTGGCCGCGAGCCGTGCCCATCCTGCCGACGGTCCCGAATACGCCCGTTACCGAAACCTGGTCGAGGGCCTGTGCATCGCGGCCGGACTTCCTGTCCCCAGGCTCTACGTCGTCGACGACCCCGCCCCCAACGCGTTCTCGACGGGCCGCAACCCGAAGCATGCGGCGATCGCCGTGACCACCGGCCTGCTCGCGAAGATGAACCGCGTCGAGCTGGAGGGCGTCCTCGCACACGAGCTCAGCCACATCAAGAACTACGACATCCTCGTCACCACCATCGCGGTCACGGCGGTCGGCGCGATCGCCCTGCTCTCCGACATCGGGCTGAGGTTCCTGTTCTGGGGCGGCGGACGGGAGGGGCGTCGCGACAACAACGACGCGGGAGCCCTCGGGGCGGTGATCGCCATCGCCGCGCTCGCACTGCTCGTGCTCGCGCCGTTCGTCGCACAGCTCATGCAGTTCGCGATGAGCCGCCGGCGCGAGTACCTCGCCGACGCGACCGGGGTGGAGCTCACCCGGTATCCGCCGGGACTGATCTCGGCCCTCGAGAAGCTCCGCGACGACCAAGCGGTGGTCCACTACGCCACGCGCGCGACCGCGCAGATGTGGATCGAGCAGCCGCTCGATCGTGAAGAGGGCAAGAAGGGCTCGTGGCTCAACCGGGCCTTCGACACGCACCCGCCCCTCGAGGACCGCATCAAGGTCCTCAAGGAGATGTAGCGCGGCGCCCGAGTACCCCGGCGCATATGCACGACCGCCGCCCGGGAACCGGCCGGTACACTGGGTGTATGCCCTCCGAGTCACGCGCCACAGGAACCGCCCGCGTCAAGCGGGGTCTCGCCGAGATGTTGCGGGGCGGGGTCATCATGGACGTCGTCACGCCCGACGAGGCGAAGATCGCCGAAGACGCAGGTGCGGTGGCGGTGATGGCCCTCGAGCGGGTTCCGGCCGACATCCGTCGCGACGGTGGCGTGGCCCGCATGAGCGACCCGGCTGTGGTCGAGGCGATCCAGGCCTCGGTGACGATCCCGGTCATGGCCAAGTGCCGCATCGGTCACTTCGCCGAGGCGCAGGTGCTCGAGTCGCTCGGCGTCGACTATGTCGACGAATCCGAGGTCCTCACCCCGGCGGACGAGGCCCATCACGTCGACAAGTGGTCGTTCACCGTGCCGTTCGTGTGCGGCGCGACGAACCTCGGCGAGGCGCTGCGCCGCATCAGCGAGGGTGCCGCGATGATCCGCTCGAAGGGCGAGGCCGGAACCGGCAACATCGTGGAGGCGGTCCGTCACCTCCGCTCGATCCTCGGCGACATCAAGAAGCTCACGGTGGCGCCGCCCGAGGAGCTGTACGGCTGGGCGAAGGAGCTGCGCGCTCCGGTCGAGCTCGTCCAGGAGGTCGCCGAGCGGGGTGAGCTCCCGGTTCCGCTCTTCTGCGCCGGTGGGATCGCGACCCCGGCCGATGCCGCGCTCGTGATGCAGCTCGGCGCCCAGGCGGTCTTCGTCGGAAGCGGGATCTTCAAGAGCGCCGACCCGGCGCCGAGGGCGAAGGCAATCGTCGAGGCCACCACGCACTACGCCGACCCGTCGATCGTCGCGAAGGTGTCGCGGGGTCTCGGTGCACCGATGCGCGGCGACGAGATCGACACCCTCGACGTCAAGCTCGCCGAGCGGGGTTGGTGAGCGTGACACGGCGGCCTCCAGGCCATGAAGGCCGGGGTTCTCTCGTTGCAGGGCGCCTTCCGCGAGCATCGCGAGGTGCTCGACGCGCTCGGCGTTGACGTCGTCGAGGTCCGCGTCCCCGAGCAGCTGAGCGGCGTGGACGCGCTGTTTCTTCCGGGCGGCGAGTCCACCACGATGAGCAAGTTGCTCGACAGCTCCGGGCTCTTCGATCCCGTTCGGGCCCTGGTGCGCGACGGGATCCCGACGTTCGGCACCTGCGCGGGGATGATCCTGCTCGCCCGCGACGTGGTCGACGGCCGGCCCGATCAGCACGGGTTCGACGTCCTCGACCTCCAGGTCCGGCGCAACGGCTACGGCCGCCAGGTGGCCAGCTTCGAGGCCGACCTCGACGTCGACGGCGTGCCCGGCGGTAGCTTCCGAGGTGTGTTCATCCGTGCGCCGCTCGTCGAGCGGGTCGGCGCCCGCGTCGAGGTGCTGGCGCGCCACGACGATGTTCCCGTGCTCGTACGACAGGGTCCGGTTTGGGCCTCGAGCTTCCATCCCGAGCTCTCGGGCGACCTGAGGCTGCACGAGCGTTTCGTTCACGAGGTAGGTAAGGCATGAGCGGTCATTCCAAATGGCACTCCATCAAGCACAAGAAGGGTGCGGCCGACGCGGCGCGCGGCAAGCTCTTCGCGCGTCTCATCCGTCAGATCGAGGTCGCGGCGCGCGAAGGGGGTGGCGACACCGATGCCAACGCGACGCTGCGCACGATGGTGCAGAAGGCGCGTGACGCGTCGGTGCCGATCGACACGATCGAGCGCGCGATCAAGCGGGGCACCGGCGAGCTCGAGGGCGTGCGCTACGAGTCGGTGACGTACGAGGGCTACGCGCCGAACGGTGTCGCGCTGCTCGTCGAGACGCTCACCGACAACCGCAACCGCACCGGTTCCGAGATCAAGAACCTCTTCAACCGCAACGGCGGCAACTTCGCAGAGCCCGGCGCGGTCGCGTGGCAGTTCGCGCGCAAAGGCGTGATCATCGTCGAGAAGTCGGCCGGCTCCGAGGACGATCTGATGCTGGCCGCGCTCGAAGCAGGGGCCGAGGACATCGCCGACCAGGGTGACAGCTGGCAGGTGACGACGGCGCCGACCGACCTGAACGCGGTCCGGGCCGCGATCGACGATGCGGGGATCGCGGTGACGTCGGCCGAGCTCACCATGCTGCCGAGCCAGACGGTGCCGCTGTCCGAAGAGTCGAGTGCCAAGCAGGTGCTGCGCCTCGTCGACGCGCTGGAAGACCACGACGACGTGCAAGCCGTCTACGCGAACTTCGACATCCCCGACGAGGTCCTCCAGTCGGTGATGGCGTGAGCTCCGGAGTCGATCCGGGTGACGATGCGCCCGATTTCACCGCATCCGGGATCGAGAAGGGGGAGCGGCGCGACTTCACGCTCTCGGAGTACCGCGGCCGCAAGGTCGTCCTCGCGTTCTATCCCGGCGACTTCACCCCCGGCTGAACCCGGCAGCTGCGCTCGTACCGCGACGACATCGCGGTCTTCGAGCAGGCGGGCGCGGTCGTGCTCGCGATCTCACCGCAAGACGTCGACAGCCACGAGCGGTTCGCGAAGCAGGAGGGCTTCACGTTCCCACTTCTGGCCGACGTCGACGGGAGCATCGCTCGCGCATACGCGGTCGAAGGTGGGAGCCGGGTGCAGGTGAAGCGCTCCATCTTCGTGATCGACACCGAAGGCGTGGTTCGCTGGGTGTTCGTCGGCGCGATCCGGGCGATCTTCAAGAAGCCACGCGATCTCGCGAAGGTGTTGGAGGGAGTGGCCTGATGGACGTCGCCGAGGCGCTGGAGTTCGTCCGTGCGCACCACAACGCCGTGCTCGCGACCTTGCGCCGCGACGGTCGCCCGCAGCTCAGTCCGGTCAGCGTGGGCGTCGACCCCGACGGCATGGTCGTCATCAGCACGCGGGAGACCGCGATGAAGGTGAAGAACCTCGAACGCAACCCGTGGTGCTCGGTGTGCGTGTTGAGCGAGCGCTTCTACGGCCCGTTCGTCCAGATCGAGGGGCGGGCCGAGATCGTCAGGTTGCCGGCAGCGATGGAAGGTCTCGTCGAGTACTACCGCGGCATCTCCGGGGAGCACCCCGACTGGGACGATTACCGGGCCGCCATGGAGCGCGACCGGCGTGTGCTCGTGCGGATCCGCCCCGAGCGCGTCGGCCCCAACCGGAGCGGCTGAGTCAGGTGGCCAGCCGAGGGCCGGGCGCGCTATTGAATGTGCCGCTTCACGACACGATACGGGGGTGACGGTGCGGGTCTCGATGACGGTCAACGGCGCCGCGCAGGAGCACGACGTCGAGCCGCGCACGTTGTTGGTGCAGTTCTTGCGCGACGCGTGCACACTCACCGGCACGAAGATCGGCTGTGACACGTCGTCGTGCGGCGCGTGCACGGTCCTGGTCGACGGCGAGTCGGTGAAGTCGTGCACGATGTTCGCGGTGCAGGCCGACGGCCGCTCCGTGACCACCATCGAGGGACTGGCGCCCGAAGGCGCGCTGCACCCCGTCCAGCAGGCGTTTCGCGATCACCATGGCCTGCAGTGCGGGTTCTGCACCGCCGGCATGGTCATGGCGGCGGTCTCGCTGCTCGACGAGATCCCGAACCCGACGGAGCGCGACGTGCGCGACGGGCTCGAGGGCAACCTCTGCCGCTGCACCGGCTACCACAACATCGTGAACGCCGTGCTGGCGGCGGCCGGGAGCTCCCGTTGATCCCCGCCGCGTTCGACTACGTACGAGCCGGCTCGGCCGACGAGGCGCTCGCCGCGCTCGCCGAGCACGGTGACGACGCCAAATTGCTGGCGGGCGGCATGTCGTTGATCCCGCTGATGAAGTTGCGGCTCGCGACCCCCGCTGTGCTCGTCGACGTCGGCCGCGTGACCGACTTGTCGTACGTTCGTGACGCAGGGGACCATGTCGCGATCGGCGCATTGACGCGTCATCGCGACCTCGAGACGTCCGAGCTCCTCGCCGAGCAGTGCGGCGTCCTCCGTGCCGTCGCCGGTCAGGTGGGTGACAACCAGGTCCGCCACCGCGGCACCATCGGCGGGTCTGTCGCGCACGGCGACCCGGCGTCCGACCTACCCGCTGCGTTGCTCGCACTCGACGCGACGTTCGTGGCGCGCGGACCCTCGGGAGAGCGCACGATCTCCGCGGGCGAGCTCTTCCAGGGGTTCCTCGAGACCGCGCTCGGTCCCGACGAGCTCCTCACCGAGATCCGGGTTCCGAAGACGGGCGCTCGGGGCTTCTCGTACCAGAAGTTCAACCGGCGGGCGCAGGACTGGGCGATCGTGGGTGTCGTCGCGATCACCAACGGCACCAC
>CAZJSY010000109.1:0-11095 GCA_964548555.1 uncultured Burkholderiales bacterium | reverse complement strand
CGCGCCCGCATGCGCCCGCCGGCGCGCATCACTCGCCCCATCCCTGCCCACGCTCCGTCATCGAGAAGTGTCCGGATTGCGGGTGATTGTAAAGATGAGGCGGGAATGCAGATATAGGCCGATCGACCCTACGTGGTCGGGGAGCTCGCCGAGCGGATCACTCGTTGCGCCGCCGTACCCGCAGTTTCACCGGGGTGGGGCCCAGCTCGAACTCTTCCCGCAGCCGGCGCTCGATGTAGCGCAGGTAGGTGGGTGGCAGCGTGCGGGTGGTGAAGAGCGTGAAGGTGGGCGGGTCCGCGGCGCCCTGCGTGGCATAGAGGATCCGGGGCCGGTGCCCGCGCTCGACCGGAGGTGGATGGGCCGATTGCGCCTCACGCAGCACCCGGTTCAGCGCGGCCGTGGGAATGCGGCGGTGGTACGCCTCCTCCGACTGACGCAACGCCGGCAACAGCCGGTGCACGCCGCGTCCCGTCTTTCCGGACACCTCCAGAACCGGCGCGTACCCGAGGAACGCGAGCTGGCGGGCCACCTGCGCCCGAAGGTCTGGACGCTCTTCGGTTGCGACCGCGTCCCACTTGTTGAGCACGACGACGACGGCCGTGCCCGCGGCGTCGATCCGTTCGGCGAGCCGCTGATCCTGATGGCTCACACCTTCGGTGGCGTCGATGACGAGCAGGGCGGCGTCGGCCCGGTCGATCGCCTGCAGGGCGCGCACGAGGCTGTAGTACTCGGTCGGTTCGTCGATGCGGCTCCGGCGACGCAGTCCGGCCGTGTCCACGAAGCGCAGCGTTCCGTCGTCGGTCTCGACGATCGTGTCCACGGTGTCGCGGGTAGTGCCGGGCAGGTCGTGCACCACGGACCGTTCCTCACCGACGAGACGGTTAAACAGCGTCGACTTCCCGACGTTGGGTCGCCCCACGATCGCGACCGAGAACGCGTCGGGCCCGCTTTCCTCGGGCGCGGGTGTGTCGGGCTCTTCGGGCAGCACCGCGACGAGCGCGTCGAGGAGGTCGCCGCTCGTACGACCGTGCAGTGCGGACACGGGATACGGCTCACCGAGCCCGAGGCGCGTGAGATCCCAGATGTCGACCTCTCGCCGTTCGTCGTCGACCTTGTTGGCCGCGACGAGGACCGGCTTGTCGGATCGCTTGAGGATCGTCGCGACCTGCGCGTCCTCCTCGGTTACACCCACGGTCACGTCGACCACGAACAGGATCGCGTCGGCCTGCTCGACCGCCTGCTCGGCCTGCCGGCTCACCTTGCCTTCGAGCGAGCCACCGCCCTCGGCCAGCCATCCCCCGGTGTCGACCACGGTGAAGCGCCGCCCCGCCCACTCGACGGGAAGCTCCTTGCGATCGCGTGTCACACCGGGGCGTTCCTCGACGATGGCGGCGCGCCGGCCGACGAAGCGGTTCACCAAGGTCGACTTACCGACATTGGGCCGCCCCACCACGGCGACGACGGGGTCGGGCACCGGACCTACCCTCTGAGCGCGGCGACGAGCGCGGTGCCGTCGGTGGGGACGACCTCCACGGCGCGCGGCAACGCTTCCACGCGCATCCCGTCGAGGAACACGCCCCGCGACAGCACGACGTCGGGCAGCAGATAGCGCTCGCCGGACGGCTCACCCGCGAGCACGCCCGCGACGTCGCTCCCCGTCAGCAGACCCGTGACGGCGATGTTGCCGCCGAAGAACCGGTTCGCCACCGGCAGCAGGCGGACGGGCCCCGTCGCCACGACGCGCAGGTCCGGGAGGAACGGCTCCAACACACGCGCGCCGTACTCTCCCGTGACGATCGCGACGGGCTGCCCGACGCGCGATTCGTCACCCAATCGACGCGCCGATGTGGCGCCGGCGCGAGGCGCGCGGTATCCGTCGGCCGGCGCGCCGTCGACCCAGGCGAAGAACCCGGCTCGCGTACCGGTGGGCCGGACGTCGCGGCCGTGCAGCGCGTCCCGAACCTCCCGCTCGAACGTGCGCGCCATGCCGACGCCGTTCTCGTGCTGCGGGAACCCGTCGTACGCCTCGTCGTCGGGGAACGGACGCTGCGCCATCAGGTAGTACTCGTCGGCCGCGAACACGAGCCGGCGTCCGAGCGCGCGCACGTACCGCTGCTGCCAGCGCTCGATCGTGTCCACGACGGCGACCGCCTCCTCGTGCTCGTGGGGCCGCATGTCGGGCTCGTGGCTGTGGTCGCTGACGCCGAGCGGGACGACACCGAGCGTCGCGAGTTGGGGAAAGCGGTCGAGGACCCCGAGCAGCGTGTCGTCGAGCGCGGCGCCGTCGTTGACGCCCGGGCACACGACCACCTGACCGTGGACCTCGACCCCTGCGTCCAGCAGCGCGCTGAGCCAGCGGAGGCTCGTGGCGCCACGACGGTTGCGCAACAGACGCGATCTGAGGTCGGGATCGGTCGAGTGGATGCTGACGTAGAGGGGGCTCAACCCCTCGGAGACCACACGCTCGAGGTCGGCCTCGGTGAAGCGGGTCAGCGTGGTGAAGTTCCCGTAGAGGAACGACAGGCGGTAGTCGTCGTCCTTCAAAGAGAGGCTCTTGCGCATGCCCTTCGGCAACTGATGGATGAAGCAGAAGGGACAGTGGTTGTCGCAGGTGCGCACCCGGTCGAACACCGCGCTCTGCAGCTCGAGGCCGAGCGGCTCGCCGGCTCGCTTCTCGATCGCGACCGTGTGCGGACGGCCGTTGCGCGAGAGCTCGAGGTCGACGTCGGGCTCGTCGGCCTGCAGCTGGTAACGGATGACGTCCCGCAGGGCCTCCCCGTTGAGGGTCACCACCTCGTCGCCCGCGCACACGCCGGCGCGGTCGGCCGGAGATCCGGGCGCGACGGTCAGCACACGTGCAGGGGGCATGCCTGCAGTGTAGGGCGGTGACACGTCGCTGAACCCATGGTGACCGGGACCTCCGTACGTGCCGCTACCCTCGTGGGGTGCCCGTCGAACGCGTCCTGCTCGCCCGACCACGCGGCTTTTGTGCCGGCGTCGAGATGGCGATCAAGGCCCTCGCGTGGATGGTGCGCGTGTTCGAGCCGCCCGTCTACTGCTACCACGAGATCGTTCACAACCGTCTCGTCGTCGACCGGTTCCAGTCGCTCGGGGTGGTGTTCGTCGACGACGTGAGCGAGGTTCCTCCGGGGGCGCCGCTCATGCTGTCGGCCCACGGTTCGGCACCGGACGTCGTCGAGACGGCACGCACCGACGCCCGCCTCGTGGTGAACGCCGTGTGCCCGCTCGTCACGAAGGTGCACCACGAGGCGCGCGTGCGGGCCAAGAAGGGCTACACGATTCTCTACGTCGGCCATGCCGGCCACGACGAGGCGGTCGGCACGCTGGCGGTCGCGCCCGGCGCCATCCGGCTCGTCGAGCACGAAGAGGATCTCGACCATGCCGTCACCGAGTTGGCGGGTCCGTCGAAGGTCGCGGTGCTCGCACAGACAACGCTCGCGATGAGCGACTGGCAGGGCATCGTCGACCGCACACGCGAGGAGTTTCCCGACGTGTGGACCGCGTCGCGAAACGACCTGTGCTTCGCGACCACGAACCGTCAGGCCGCGCTGTCGGCCGTCGCCCAGAACGCCGACGCGGTCGTCGTGATCGGAAGCGCGAACTCTTCCAACACGCTCGCACTGGCGAAGGTGGCGGCCTCGACCGGTACACCCGTGTTGCGCATCGACGGTCCCGAAGAGCTCGAGGAAGGCGCGCTCGGCGACGCGCGTGTCGTCGGCGTGACGGCCGGCGCGAGCGCGCCTGAGGACCTCGTCGAAGCGGTGATCGCGCGTCTCGCACCGCGCGACGGCGTCGAGGTCGTGCACGTCACCGACGAAGACGAGTACTTCCCACCGCCGCGCGAGCTTCGAGACCTCGTCCCTGCGCTGGACGCGCTCGTCGCGCTCGTCTCGGGCGACGACCCCGCCGCGGCACGGGCTCGCCGCGGCCCGTTCAGCGACGACCGCGACGCCGACGCGTCGCACACCCTCGCCGCACTCACCTCGTCCTGACACACATCACTCGGGACAGAAACTCGCTGTATGAGCGGGGAAGTGTCCCAACTGCGCGGAGGTGGCGCGGTCAGCGGCGCTCTTCGAGCGCGGTGAACGCGGCGTCGAGAACATGTTGCAGCAACGTGCCGAGGCGGTTGGTGACGACCTCGACCTCGCGCTTGCGGGCCGGCCCGCTCGTCGTGCCGGGTTCGGGAACGATCGGAGCGCCCACGACCACCGTCACCTTGCGGGGCCGGATCATCGCCTTGCCGCTCGGCATGATGTCTTCGCTCCCTGCGATGCCGACGGGCACGATCGGGACGCCCGCTTTGACCGCGAGAAACGCGGCGCCGTCCTGCAAGTCGACGACGGCGCGCCCGTGGCGGCGGGTGCCTTCGGGGAAGACGACGACCGGCTCACCGGCGGCCAGACGGGCGAGGGCGGCGCGCACCGCACCGGTGCCTGCGCTGCGGTCGACCGGGAAGCCGCCGAGTGACGTGAACAACCACGCGCCGAACTTCGTGTTCCACAGCTCCTGCTTGCCCATGTAGCGGATGCGACGGCGGGTGACGGTGGCGGTGAGCGGGATGTCGACGATGGAGCGATGCGTGGGCGCGACGACGTAGGGACCCGCGGTGGGGACGTTCTCCCTGCCGATCACCTTCACCCGGAACAGCAGGTAGCACAGGCCGACGAGCACGGAGCGCGCGAACCGGTAGAACAGGAACTGACCGTCGACGCGCTTCACGATCGCGTCTGTGCCGCGTTGTACCGCGCGACGATCTCGGCGACCACCTCACCGGGATCGCGATATGTGGTGTCGATGACGAGCGCGTCGTCGGCTTGGCGCAACGGCGATGTGGCCCGCGTGCTGTCGAGCCGATCGCGCCGGCTGAGCGAGTCGCGTACCGCTTCCACGTCGACGTCGCGTTCGGCCGCGTGCTCGTCGCTCTGACGCCTCCGCGCCCGTTCGTCGTAGCTCGCGGTGAGGAACACCTTGACGGGCGCGTCGGGGAACACCACGGTGCCGATGTCGCGGCCCTCCACGACTCCCCCGCCGTTGCGTTCGACCCATTCGCGCTGGCGCTGCACGAGGATCTCGCGCACGCCGGGGTGGGCCGAGACGGTCGAGACGGCATCGGTGACCGCCGGCCCCCGGATCTCGGCCGTGACGTCCCCTCCGTCGAGACGCACCCGTCCGTCCTCGAGCTCGATGTGCGACCGGCGCGCGACGTCGGCCGTCGCGTCGGGGTCGTTCGGGTCGATCCCCTTGTCGAGCACGGCCAATGTGACCGCCCGGTACATCGCGCCGGTGTCGAGAACGTCCAGCCCGAGCTCGTTCGCGACACCGCGCGCCACCGTGGACTTGCCCGAGCCCGACGGCCCATCGACGGCCACGACGCGGTTCACGCAACCACCTCGCCGCCGAGGGCCACGAGATCGTCGACGAACCCCGGGTACGAGATGCCGACCGCCTGCCAGCCCCGAACCGTGGTCTCACCGGCCAGTGCGACCGCAGCGACGGCGCCCGCCATCGCGACCCGATGGTCGCCGTGGCTCTTGAGCAGGCCGGTGCGGGGGTTACCGCCGCGCACGAGCAACGCGTCGCTTCGCGTCTCGACTCCCACACCGAGTTGCGTGAGCTCCTGTTCCATCGTTGCGATTCGGTCGCTCTCCTTCACACGCAGCTCCGCCGCGTCTCGGAACTCGCTGATCCCGTGGGCGAACGCGGCCGCCACCGCGAGCACCGGGATCTCGTCTTGCACGGCGGGTACCTCATCGCCGGCGACCACGGTGCCCCGCAACTCGGACGCGCGCACATGGACATCCCCCACCGGTTCACCGGCGCGCCCGCCCGTCACCGTGACCTCGATGCGGGCGCCCATGCGCACGAGCACGTCGATGTAGCGGATGCGGTTCGGGTTGAGTGCAACGTCTTCCAGCACGATGTCCGACCCCGGCGTGATGCACGCGGCGACGACGAAGAACGCAGCCGACGACGGATCCCCCGGTACGTCGATCTCGAAGGGCGAAGGCGAGCCCCGCTCCACGCGCACCACGCCGCGCTCGCTTCGCACCGGCGCGCCGAACGCCGCGAGCATGCGCTCCGTGTGATCGCGGCTCGCAGCCGGCTCGGTGATCTCCGTGACGCCGTCGGCCTGGAGGCCCGCCAGCACGAGGGCCGACTTCACCTGGGCGCTCGCGACGTTGAGCTCGTGGCGCACGGCGCGCAGCCGGCCGCCGCGGATCGAGAGCGGCGCCAGCCGTCCACCGTCGCGACCGTCGACGTCCGCGCCCATGCGTCGCAGCGGTTCCACGACCCGCGCCATCGGACGCCGGCTGAGCGAATCGTCACCGGAGAGCACGCTGTGGAACGGGCGTCCGGCGAGAAGTCCGAGGAGCAGACGGATGCTCGTGCCCGAGTTGCCGCAGTCGATGACGGTGTGCGGCTCGTGGAACGCGTCGACGCCTCGTGCCGTCACGACGAGCCCGCCCTGCGGCACGTCGCGTATGCGCACACCCAGATGCTCGAGCGCGGCGCGGGTGCGCGTGACGTCGTCACCGTCGGCGAGGTGAGCGAGCCGGCTGTGCCCGTCGGCGAGCGCGGCGAACAGCAGGGCGCGGTGTGAGATCGACTTGTCGCCGGGAACGCGCAACCGTCCACGCAACGGCGCACCCCCCGCGATCACGAGCTCGTGGCGCTCCTTCACTCGAGCGGACTCCGCGACACGTGGTAGCCGAGCGCGGCGAGTCCGCGTTCGAGCTCACCGGCGCCCGACTCGGCGACCACGAGCACGAGCACGCCGGCCTGACCCTCCATGGAGTGCGCGATCTCGAGATCGGAGATGTTCAGCCCCAACCTCGTCGCCAGGGTGGTGACCTCGGCGAGCACACCGGGACGGTCGGGGACGGGGACGCGCAGCTCGACCAGCGGGCCGCTGACCTCGGCACCGACGGGAAGGTTGTGACGGGCTCGCCGGGCGCGTTGCAACACGTCGAGCAAGCCGTCGCGGTCGGCCGCGTCGACCAGCGCGCGCACGTGCTCGAGCGCCGCGACGTAGTCGTCGAGTGCCGCGACGATGGCGTCGCGGTTCGCGACGCAGATGTCGGGCCAGATCCCCGGATGCGACGCGGCGATTCTCGTCATGTCACGGAATCCGCCCGCCGCCAGCCGCAACAGGGTCGTGTGCTCATCGCCCTGCGTCGATGCGACGTCCATCAACGTGGAGGCCGCGAGCTGCGGTACATGACTCACCACCGCGACGAGCGCATCGTGGTGCTCGGGCGCGACCGCGACGACCTCCGCACCGAGACCCACGACCAGGCCGCGTAACGCGGTGAACACCTCCGGATCGGTTCGCGGCGTCGGAGTGAGCACCCACGTGGCACCCTGGAAGAGCTCGGGATCGGCGCCGTCGAGGCCCTCCTGCTCGGATCCGGCCATCGGGTGACCACCCACGAACCGGGACGCGAGCTCCGGCCGTGCCCGCTCCACCGCGTGAACGATCGGCGCCTTGACGGAGCCGACGTCCGTCACGAGCGGCGCGCCGGCGTCGAGCGCGGCGACGACGACCTCGGCGACGTGACCCACGGGAACGGCGACGATCACCGCGTCGGCGCCGTCGACCGCGTCCGCGATGCCGGATGCGACCTCCGAGACGACGCCGAGCTCCTTGGCTCGCAACGCGCGTGCGGCGTCGGCGTCGAAGCCGCGGACCTCGGTCCCACTGCGCGCGAGCGCGAGGCCCACCGAGCCGCCGATCAGGCCGGTGCCGATCAGCGCGACGCGCCGCATGGCCTACCGCCGCCCTTCACGCCGTTACTCCGGGAGGTCGTCACGGAGCGAGCGCGCGTCACCGAGGTAGACGTGACGCAGCTCGTCACGCGACCGCTCGGTGTTGAAATGGATCAGCACCCGAATGCACCTCGGCATCCCACCCTCGACGCCGAGCTCGCGCATGCACAGCAGCGGTACGTCACCCAGACCGAGGGCCCGAGCTCCCGTGGCCGGAAAGGTAGCGGTGAGATCGTCGGTCGCGGTGAAGATGATGCTGACGAGGTCGTCGTGGCCGATGTCGTTGCGCGACATCATCTCCTTGACGAGCAGCTGCGTCTTCGCGTCGATCTCGTCCTTCGTGTTCTCGTCGCAGGTGATCGCGCCCCGCAGCGCCAGCAACCTCATCGGGTGGCAGGTTACTCGGGAGCCGTCGCGCTCCCGCTGGCCTCGTAGAGAGCCCTGACCTCCGCGCGCGTCAGCTCGCGCCACGTCCCGGGCGCGAGGCCACGGTCGGCCACCGGACCGATGCGGGTCCGCACCAGCCGCCGCACCGGATGGCCAACCGCGTCGAGCATCCGCCGTACCTGGCGGTTGCGGCCCTCGTGGATCACGAGCTCCACGGCCGCGACTGCTCCTCGCGACTCGGCGAGGCGGGCCGCGGCCGGCGCGGTCACGCCGTCGTCGAGCTCGACGCCCTCGCGCAGGCGGCGCAGGGCCCGCCGGCTCGGCACGCCGTCGACCTCGACCAGGTACTCCTTGTCCACGCCACCGGACGGATGGGTGAGCCGGTTCGCGAGGTCGCCGTCGTTCGTGAGGATCAGCAGACCCTCGGTGTCGTAGTCGAGACGGCCGACGGGGAACACCCGCGGCTCGGACGGCACGAGGTCGAGCACCGTGCTGCGCCCCTGCGGATCGTGCGCGGTGGTCACCACCTTCCGCGGTTTGTTCAGGAGGTAGTAGACGACGTCGTCACGCACGACGACGGGCACACCGTCGACCTCCACGCGGTCCGTCGAGGGATCGACGCGCCGGCCGAGCATCGCGACCTCACCGTTGACGGTCACCCGACCCGCCTCGATCAGCACCTCGTTCGCGCGTCGCGATCCGAATCCGGCGCGCGCCAGCACCTTCTGGAGACGCTCCGTCTCCTTCGCTTCCCCACCCTCAGACGTCGGGAGCGTCCTCTTCGACCGCAGTCGCGCCCACGTCGGCGTCGTCGACTGCGTCGGCCGCGTCGACCTCGGCGACGGCCTCCGCGCTGCGGGCGTCGCGCTCGACATGGAGGCCGCGCTCGAGCGCCTCGACGACGTCGGCAGCCGGCACGAAGTCGGCGAGGGGAGGAAGGTCGCGCAGCGAGTCGAGACCGAGTCGCTCGAGGAACGCGGGCGTCGTGCCGTACAACGTCGCGCGGCCGGGCCCGGGATCGTGACCGATCTCGGCGACGTAGCCCCGGGCTACCAGCGTGCGCAGCACACCATCCGCGTCGACACCGCGGATCGCGGAGATCTGCGCCCGCGACACCGGCTGCTTGTACGCCACGATGGCGAGTGTCTCGAGCGCCGCGGGTGACAAGCGCGCGTGCTGCCCGTCGAGCACGAAGCGTTCGACGTACGCCACCTCGTCGGGGTGGGTCTGGTAGCGGTAGCCGCCGGCGACGCGCGCGAGCACGAAACCACGGCCCTCGCGTTCGTACTCCTCGGCGAGCTGCGCGCACAGTTCCTCGACCCGCGTGACGGGCAACTCCACGAGCTCGGCGAGCAACCGTGGCTCCACGGGCTCGACCGCGGCCATGACGACCGCCTCGATCGCCCGACGCGCGTCGAGCTGCGCGTCGATGGTGACGCCGTCGGACTCGTTCATCCGTTCACCTCGGCGTGCCGCTCACTCGTGAGGTCGACCGTGACGGGCGCCGGTTCGGCCTGCGGGGCCGGCGCGATCGCCGGCGCCGGTGTGCCGTCGTCCCAGTCGTCGAGACTGATCTGGTCGAGCGCGGTCTCACCCTCGGCGAGGCGGCGGACCGACAGCTCGGCGAACGTGTCGGGCTGTTCGAGATCGACGACTCCCTGCTTGTAGAGCTCCAGCACGCCCAGGAACCGCACGACGATCTCGACCCGTTCGGTGATGCCGACCACGAGGTCACGGAACGAGACCGGGCGCGCCTCGGGAAGCCTCGCGAGGATGGCCTCGACAGCGTCGCGCACGCTGGCCCGCACCGGCGCGACGTGGTCGGTGGTGACGACAGGCTCTTCGGGCGGTGTGAGAGCACGGATCGCCGCGGCTGCGAACGCGTCGAGCGTCACGGAGGCGAGCGGATCCGGCGCGAGTGATCGGAACGGCTCCTCGGGGCCCGCGGTGCGCGGCATGCTCCGGGCTGCCTGGCGCAGACGACGCTCGAGGACCTTCGACGCGTCCTTGAACGTCTTGCACTCGAGCAGCCGGGCGAGCAACAGGTCGCGCTCCTCGAAGCGCAACAGCTCCTCGTCGAGCTCGATCTCCTCGCCGCTCGGGAGCAGTCGTCGAGCCTTGAGCTCGACGAGGGTCGCAGCGATGAGGAGGAACTCCGTGGCCACGTCGAGGTCGAGGTGCTCCATGCGCTCGAGCTCGCTGAGGTACGCGTCGACGATGACGGAGAGCGAGATCTCCCACAGGTCGACCTCCTGCTTCAGGATCAGGTGCAGCAGCAGGTCGAAGGGACCCTCGAAGACCGACGTCTGGACCTCGTAGGCCATCGGATGCAGGCTACCGGAGCCCGCCGGAGATGCAGCGCACCGTCTGTGACCAGCAGTGACAGGTCTCGCGGGTAGCCTCGACCCTCTATGGCGCGTGTCTTCTCCGGGATCCAGCCGACGGGCGACATGCACCTCGGCAACTACCTCGGAGCGGTACAGCGCTGGGTGGCCGAGCAGGACCAGCGCGACTCGATCCACTGCGTGGTCGATCTGCACGCCATGACGGTCGCCTACGAGCCGAGCGAGCTCGCCGAGCGAACCCGCCGAACCGCCATGCTCCTGCTGGCCGCGGGCATCGATCCCGAGCGGACCATCCTGTTCGTGCAGAGCCACGTGCGAGCGCACACCGAGCTCACATGGATCCTCAACTGTGTCGCGAGCTTCGGCGAGCTGCGGCGCATGACGCAGTTCAAGGAGAAGAGCGAGGGGCAGGACTTCGTCAGCGCAGGGCTGTTCGACTACCCCGTGCTGATGGCGGCCGACATCCTTGCCTACGACGTCGACGAGGTCCCGGTCGGTGAGGACCAGCGTCAGCACCTCGAACTGGCGCGAGACCTCGCGATCCGCTTCAACCACCGGTTCGGCGACACGCT
>CAZJSY010000108.1:0-11195 GCA_964548555.1 uncultured Burkholderiales bacterium | reverse complement strand
TAGACCTTGCGCGCCTCGTCGTACTCGGCGTCTCCCGGTGCGACGACGTCCCCGTCCACCTTGGCGCGCAGCTCTTCCACGACCGAATCGGCCATCACTGCCCTCCCTGTCGACCCAACCCCGACATGATGGATTGTGCGACGGAACAGCCACTACGGGAAGCCCGTTTTTCGTACCGTGTCCGTACGCACCGGCCGAGTTCGGGATTGAGTGACGGCTGTCACCGCAAACGTCAGGAAACTCGGCGACGCGTCGTGTTCCGCGCGTCGACCGAGCCGACAACCCCTGGTGCAACGGCGTGCGCGCCGGTATAACGGCGTCTGCACCCGGCAAATACCGGTAGACAGGGGGGCGCCGTGTTCCCGTCCTCGTTCGACTACGTCGCGGCCCGATCGGTCGAGGAGGCGGTCGCCGCAAAGGCGGAGGCGGGCGACGACGCCCGCATCCTTGCCGGAGGCCAGAGCCTCATCCCCATGATGAAGATGCGCCTCGCATCGCCCGGGAAGCTCGTCGACATCAACCGCGTTGCGGGCCTCGACGGCTTCGAGCGCGCCAACGGACACCTCCGCGTCGGCGCGTTGGTGCGTCACGCCGACATCGCCCGGTCGAATCTGGCGTTCGGCGCCATCGCATCCGCCGCGCCGTGGATCTCCGATCCGCTCGTGCGGAACCTCGGCACGATGTGCGGGTCGGTCGCTCACTGCGATCCCGAAGGCGACTGGAACTCGGTACTGCTCGCGACCGGCGCGGACGTGGTCGCGACCGGCCCGTCGGGAGAGCGGATGATCCCGATCACCGACTTCGTCGTCGACTTCTTCACCAACGCACTGACCGACGACGAGATGGTGACCGAGGTTCGCATCCCGGTGCCCGCCGGCGCGTCCGGCGGCTCGTACCAGAAGCTCGAACGCAAGGTCGGCGACTACGCGACCGTCGCGGTGGCGACCCACTTGGAGCTGGCCGGCGACGGAACGATCTCGCGCGCCGGTGTCGCGCTCACGGCCGTCGTCCCGAGGAACACGAAAGCCACCGCGGCGGAACAGGCGCTGGTGGGCAACCGGCCGAGCGACGACCTGTTCGCCGAAGCTGGTGAGCTGGCGGCGCAGGCGTCGGAGCCGCGCGACGACGTGCGCGGGTCAGCGGAGTGGAAGCGCAACGTCGTCCGCGTGTTCACGCGGCGGGCCCTCACCGCGGCAGCCGAGCAGGCACAGCAGAGCTGAACCGAACACAGAAAGGCGGACGCGTGGAGATCACGGTCACGCTCAACGGCCAGGAGCGCAGCGCCGACGTCGAGCCGCGCACGCTGCTCGTCGACTTCGTGCGTAACCGGGCCGGGCTCACCGGTACCCACATCGGCTGCGACACCACGAGTTGCGGCGCGTGCACCGTTCTGCTCGACGGCACGCCTGTGAAGTCGTGCACGATGCTCGCGGTGCAGGCCGACGGCCGCGCGGTGACGACCGTCGAGGGGCTGAAGCGCAACGGCACACTGCATCCGATACAGGCCGCGTTCAAGCAGGAGCACGGCCTGCAGTGCGGCTTCTGCACGCCGGGGATGATGCTCGTCGGCGCCGCGCTGCTCGAGCAGACCGGCGCGCCGACCGACGACGAGGTGCGCTGGGCGATCTCCGGCAACATCTGCCGCTGCACCGGCTACATGAACATCGTCAAGGCGATCCGCGCCGCGGGCGCCGAGATGAGGACGACGTCAGGGGGCGCGCGCTCATGACACTCACGCAGAAGCCCTCCACCCCTCCCGAGATCGGAGGTATCGGTCACTCCGTGCGTCGTCACGAAGACGACCGGTTCGTCGTGGGCCAGGGCAACTACCTCGACGATCACGAGCTGCCCGGGATGCTGCACATGGCGATCCTCCGCTCGCCCTTGCCGCACGCCCGTATCAACAGCATCGACACGTCGGCCGCGGACGCGCTCGAAGGCGTGGTCGCGGTCGTGACCGGCGAGCTCCTCGCCCCGTACAACCTCGCGTGGATGCCGACGCTGTCGGGCGACACCCAGGCCGTGCTCGCGACCGACAAGGTGCGGTTCCAAGGTCAGGAGGTCGCCGCCGTCGTCGCGACCGACCCGTACATCGCCGAAGACGCGCTCGAGCTCATCGACGTCGACTACGACCCGCTGCCCGTGATCACGTCGCCGCAGCAGTCGCTGGCGGACGGCGCGGTCCTGATCCGCGACGACAAAGAGGACCAGACGTCGAACCTCGTCTACGAGTGGGAAGCAGGCGACGCCGCCGCGACCGACGAGGCGTTCGCTCGCGCCGACCGCGTGGTGTCGCTTGCGACGCACTACCCCCGTTCGCACCCGGCGCCTCTCGAGACCTGCGGCTGCCTCGCCGACGTCAACTCGGCCACGGGCCAGGCGACGATCTACATGACGTCGCAAGCGCCGCACGCGATCCGAACGGTGTTCGCGATGGTGGCCGGCCTGCCGGAGCAGAACATCCGGGTCATCAGCCCCGACATCGGCGGCGGCTTCGGCAACAAGGTGCCCGTCTATCCCGGCTATGTCGTCGCCACCGCGGCGTCGCTCGTGATCGGGAAGCCGGTGAAGTGGGTCGAGAGCCGCTCCGAGAACCTGATCTCCACCGGATTCGCGCGCGACTACCACATGAAGGGTGAGCTCGCGCTCACGAACGACGGTCGCATCCTCGGACTGCGCGTCCAGATGCTGTCCGACCAGGGCGCGTTCTACGCCGACGCGCAACCCACCAAGTTCCGTGCCGGGCTGTTCCACGTCGTCACCGGCAGCTACGACTTCCCCGCCGCGCACGTGCAGTGCCGTGGCGCGTATACCAACAAGGCGCCGGGTGGCGTGGCATATCGCTGCTCGTTCCGCATCACCGAAGCGTCGTTCCTCATCGAACGGCTCGTGCAGACGGCCGCCTACGAGCTCGGTATCGACCCCGCCGACATCAGGTTCAAGAATTTCATCCAGCCGGAGCAGTTCCCGTACACGACCCCGACCGGCTTCGTGTACGACTCCGGCGACTACCCGACCGCGTTGCGCACGGCGCTCGATGCCATCGGTTACGACAAGCTGCGCGCCGAGCAAGCGGCCGCGCGTGAGCAGGGTCACTTGATCGGCATCGGCATCGCGCACTTCACCGAAGCGGTGGGCGCCGGGCCGTCGAAGCAGTACGACATCCTCGGCTTGAAGATGATCGACTCGGCCGAGCTGCGGGTACACCCGACCGGCAAGGCGATCCTCAAGCTCGGCGTGAAGTCGCAAGGGCAGGGACACGAGACCACGTTCGCCCAGATCGTCGCCGACGAGCTCGGCATCCCGGTGAGCGACGTGAAGGTCATGGAGGGCGACACCGACAACACGCCGTACGGTCTCGGCACGTACGCGTCACGCTCCACCCCGGTTGCCGGCGCGGCGATCGCGGTGGTGTCGCGCAAGATCGCGGACAAGGCGCGGAAGATCGCGGCGCACCTCCTCGAAGCGGCCGACGAGGACGTCGAGCTGGAAAACGGCGTCTTCTCGGTGAAAGGAACGCCGAGCCGCTCCGTCACGATCGCCGACGTGTCGCTCGCCGCGTACACGAACCTTCCCGACGGGATGGAGTACGGCCTCGAAGACGTGCACTACTACGACCCGCCCAACCTCACGTATCCGTACGGGAGCTACGTCGTCGTGGTGGACGTCGACGCCGAGACCGGCGTGTGGAAGGTGCAGCGGATGGTCGCGCTCGACGACTGTGGTGTGCGGATCAACCCGATGATCGTCGAGGGGCAGATCCACGGCGGCCTCACGGAAGGCTTCGCGAAGTCGTCGATGCAGTGGATCACCTTCGACGAGGAAGGCAACTGCATCGGGTCGAACTTCATGGACTACCTGATTCCCACCGCTTGGGAGACGCCGCGCTTCGAGCTGCTCGAGACCTGCACACCGTCACCGCATCATCCGATCGGGGCGAAAGGGGTCGGCGAATCGGCCACGGTCGGTTCACCTGCCGCGTACGTCAACGCGGTGATCGACGCCGTCGCCCATCTCGGCGTGCGCAACATCGACATGCCGCTGCTCCCCGATCGCGTCTGGTCGGCGATCCAGTCGGCCCGGGCATCCAGGCCGGCCGGAGGCTGATGGACGCCGCGGTCCTCGCGAAGGCCGCCGCGCTCGTCGAGGCACGACACCCGTTCGCGCTCGCGACCGTCGTATGGCGGCGCGCACCGAGCTCCGGCCACGTCGGCTCGAAGGCGATCGTGCTGGCCGACGGATCGGTGCACGGCTGGCTCGGTGGCGCGTGCGCAGAACCCACCGTCGTGCGCGAAGCGCTCGCGTCGATCGCCGACGGCAGCGCGCGGCTCCTGTACCTCGGACCTGCCGACGAGCTCACGGCCGGAGCGCGCGACCGGATCGTCGTGCCGATGGCGTGCGAGAGCGAAGGCTCGCTGGAGGTCTACGTGGAGCCCTTCCTGCCGCAGCCCCAGCTCGTCGTGGTCGGGCGGTCCCCTGCCGTCCACGCACTCGCGGTGCAGGCACGGTCGATCGACTGGGACGTCGCGGTCGTCGACGACGGCGGTTGCGCCGGCGAACACCCGTTTCCCGAACTGGTGCGCACGACGCTCGACCTCGAGGGATTGGGCATCGGTCCGTCGACTGCGATCGTCGTCGCGACCCAGGGCCACTACGACGACGTCGCGTTGCGTACCGCGCTCGCGACCGACGCGGGGTACATCGGCGTCGTCGCGGCGGAGAAACGCGCCGGCTCGCTGGTGCGGCTGTTGCACGACCAGGGTGTCGACGACGTGCAGCTCGCGCGCGTGCACGCACCGGCCGGGCTCGACCTGGGCCGGGTGACCAACGCCGAGATCGCCGTCGCAGTCCTGGCCGACCTGGTCGCCCGTCACGCGTCGGGCGAGCTCCGGGCCGCGGTCGGCGCGCCGGCGCGCGCGGAGGCGCGCGACCCGGTCTGCGGCATGGTCGTCTACGTCGACGACGCCAAGCACCATTCCGAGCGCGACGGTCGTCACTACTGGTTCTGCTCCGCGGGATGCCTGAAGGCGTTCGACGAGAACCCCGCCGCCTTCGCCCCCTGACCCATCTGCAGTTGGGACACTTCCCCGTGATATAGGCGGGAAAGTGTCCCAACTGGCGGGGGTGTTGGGGCGATGAGTTCCGCGGGCGCCGGCAGTCAGACGGGGCAAAGCAACATCGGGCGAAGCGGGAAAGGACGCCGACCATGCCGAAGATCACCCCGTGGCTCTGGTTCGACACCCAGGCGGAAGACGCGGCCAAGCTCTACACGTCGATCTTCCCGAACTCCCGGATCACCGGGGTCTCCCACTACGGCGATGCGGGGCCGCGCCCGGCCGGCACGGTCATGACGGTCAGCTTCGAGCTCGACGGCCAGGAATTCGTCGGCCTCAACGGCGGTCCCGAGTTCAGGTTCGACGAGGCGATCTCCTTCATGGTGAGTTGCAACTCGCAGGAAGAGGTCGACGACTACTGGAACCGTCTCACCGCGGACGGCGGTGAAGAGAGCCAGTGCGGGTGGCTCAAGGACAAGTTCGGCGTGTCGTGGCAGATCGTCCCGACCCGGCTCGAGGAGGTCCTCGGCGACCCCGACCCCGAACGAGCCGCGCGCGCGATGAGCGCCATGCTGCAGATGCAGAAGATCGACCTCGACGCGATCGAGAAGGCGGCCGCAGGAACGTGACGTGGGTCGTAGCCTCCACCGCCGACGTCATGCTCACGTGCATGTAAACATCCTTGAGCAGACTACTCAGACAGCAAGACGTCAGTCGCGAGGTACTCGATACGCTCTGCGCATGGTTCGGCGTCTGATGGCTCAGAGGTCCGACCGAGCGCAGCGTTCGCCCTACGCCGTTCCAGCTGCGGTGGGCGGTCTCTTCGCCGGGATCGTGTTTCTCGCCGAACTGTTCAACGGTCACCCTTCGTTGTTGTACCCCGAGCCGACCGAGGGCAGGTTCTACGACGGTCAGGCGCACAGCCTCCTCGGTCTTCACTGGGACGTTCCATTCACGTCCGTGGGCACCGAAGGCTTTCTCGTCCACGGCAAGGTCTACGAGTACTTCGGGCCGTTCCCCGCGCTTCTTCGCATGCCGGTTGAGGCGTTCACGACTTCCCTGGATGGTCGGCTCGACCGGATCTCAATGCTTCTCGCGTTCACCGTCGCGCTCGCGTTTGCGGCACGGATCGCCTGGCGCGTGCGACCTCTCGTGCGTGGCGCGGCCCCGGTGACCTCTGGAGAGCGCTTGGCCGTAGCTGCCTTCACCTTCGTTGTCGGCGCCGGCTCGGTCATCGTCTTTCTCGCGTCTCGCTCCTGGGTTTACCACGAAGCGGAGTTGTGGGGAATCGCTCTGGCGATCGCCGCCTTCGACTCTGTGATTGCGTTCACCCTTGCACCGACAGGGCCGCGTCTCGCGTTGGCCTCGGGACTCGCCACGGGCGCACTCCTCAGCCGTAGCTCCGTGGGACTGGGCCCCGTCATAGCCCTTGGAGTTCTTCTCCTTGGCTGCATCGCGCAGCGCGGGCGCGGTCTCGTGGGACTGCCGGACCATCTTCGCGTCCAGCGTCTTCTCGCGCCGCTGGTCGCTGCCGTGACGATCCCAGTCGCGCTCTACGCGTACGTCAACTACGCAAGGTTCGGGATGCTCTTCAGCGTCCCATTCGACAAACAGTTGTCGAAGGGGTTCTACCGTCTGGACCAGAAGATCTTGGCCGCGAACGGTGGGTCGTGGTTCAATCCCGGGCTCATCCCGACAACTGTCGTGACGTACTTTCGCCCCAGCGCGCTTCGTTTGAGTGCCCTGTTCCCGTGGGTCATGTATCCGGATCCGACGAAGACCGTCGCGCATGCGGTCGTGAAGTGGGAGGGAAGCTCCAGCTATCCGGCGACGATGCCCGCGTTGACCGTACTGGGCATCATCGGGCTGCTCGCAGTCTTCCGACCGTCTCGCTCCGGAAGGAGCGGAATCGCCGCCTTGCGCGCTCCACTCATCGGCGGGTTCTGCGCCGCGGTGCCGACCCTCATGTATGCGAATCTGTCGAATCGGTACCTCGGCGACGTCCTTCCGCTCGGCGTTCTCCTCGCCGTCGTCGGACTCCACGCGATGCTGCGATGGGGAAGCACACGGAAAGGGCGAACACTCGCTCGGGCCGCGTACGGTTCACTGGTCGTGCTCGGAATCGCGTCGGTCTGGTTCAACGTGGGACTCGGCATCCTCGTCGGACGTGCAATGAGCCCGGAAAGCGATCATTCCCGAGCGTCGTTCGTCAGCTTCCAATACGACCTTCACGACCATTTTCCCGGCGGAGCCGCGCCGAACGTGGTGACCGGTCCCCCGCCCCACGTCAAGCTCGAACGGCTGTGGGTGTACGGCCGCTGCGACGCCGTGTTGTGGTCAGACGGAGTCCAATGGCACGTTCTCGAGCGGTCAGAGCGAGGCGGGCTCTTCCGATTTCGTGTCCGGTTTCCTGACGCTCCGACGGAGTGGCAGCCGCTGATCGTGAACGGCACGGGTCCATCGGCCCAGTACATCGCCGTGCGCGTCCACCCGGGCAACACGGTCGAGTTCGCGTTCCCGAACACGGTATTTCCGCTTGCGCGCGTTCACATACGCCCAGACCACACGTACAAGGTCGACGTCCTCATGG
Source organism: uncultured Burkholderiales bacterium (assembly GCA_964548555.1). GTDB lineage: Bacteria > Actinomycetota > Acidimicrobiia > IMCC26256 > JAMXLJ01 > JAMXLJ01. Next base: position 3,551 of record CAZJSY010000108.1, on the reverse strand, counting down.
ACGCAGTGCCCGGTAGCGGAACCTACGGAACGGTCGAGATGAGTCTCGACGGCAAGACCGCATGGTCGACCACCCTTCCCAACCGGATCGTGACAGCTGACGTTCGTCCCCTCGCTGACGTCAGTGTCGGACGAGGAAGCGTGCCCGGAGTTGATACAAATTTCAGCGGCGTCCTCGAACGGATTCCGCCAACGATGACCCTGTGCCGCCGTGTCATGCCGGCCGCGCTCGATCAGCACTCGCGCTGACCGCGAAACGTTGGAATGACAATCAGCCCGACGGCGCAGGGATCGCGAGATACGCGAGTAATCGTGCCTCCCGGCGTGCTGCACTGACGTTCTCCAGCACGAAACCGGCGGTCAGGAAGATGAAGGCAAGCGTCTGCGTAGCTGCCGCAAGGATCGCCGTGGGGAATCGCGGCACCAGCCCCGTCCGTGCAAACTCCGTAACGATCGGTACGGCGAGGGCGATCGACACGATCGTGAACAGAGCAAAGAGCGTGGTGAAGAAGCGAAGCGGCCGCAGCATCCTCAAAAGAGCGAGGGCGGTACGCATGATCCGGAAACCATCGCTGTAGGTGCGCAGCTTCGACGTGGACTCGCCTTGACGCGGGCCGTACGGGGTCTGGATCTCCTTGCACGGCGCGCCGAGCTCGACCGCGTGAACGGTGATCTCCGTTTCCACCTCGAAGCCAGATGATCGCAGCGGTAGGGATTTCACGAAGCGACGGGACATGGCGCGGTACCCGGAAAAGACATCCGTGAACTGCGAGCCGAAGAACCACCGGTTCAGCGTGTTGAAGAGGTGATTCCCCATGCTGTGGCCGCGACGGTAGACATCATCTACCCGTGCGAGAGCTTGACGCGCACCGACGACCATGTCGAAGTTCTGCTCGACAACCATGTCGACCATCCTTCGTACCGAACCGGCGTCGTAGGTACCGTCGCCGTCCACCATCACGTAGACGTCAGCGTCGACGTCGGCGAACATTCGTCCGACTACGTATCCCTTGCCTTGACGGGATTCGCTGCGCACCAGCGCACCGGCCTCAGCCGCGCGCGCCGCCGTGGCGTCCGTCGAGTTGTTGTCGTAGACGTACAGCGTCGCGGCGGGCAGCGCTTGGTTGAACGATTTGACCACGGTCCCGACCGATGACGCCTCGTTGAAGCAGGGCACGAGAACGGCAACCCTCGGCGTGTCGGGCACGGGCCTCGGGGCGACGCCTGTGGCGACATCAGTCATGTGGCCGCTGGCGCTCAAGACGCACCGCCTGCGTTGGTCGGACGATGAGCCCGAAGCAGCAGGTTCTTGCCGAAGCTGCGACCGGCAACCCGATCGATCACGCGACTGACCGGAAAGAACACACGGTCGTAGAGCGACACGGTGGCGGTGCTGATGTCGCCGCGGCGACTCCCGACAGCCTTGTAGGCGATCGTGCTGAACCAGCCCAGGCTGTCGACGTAGGCACTCTCGTCGACCGCGAACCCGGCACGTTCAACGAGGTCCACGAGCGGCCGACGGCGGTAGCGGCGGAGATGACCGACCTTCTCGTCCATCGAGGAGTACAGCACTTCGAGCGCCGGCACATAGACGATCAGCTGCCCACCCGGCTTGAGAACCCGGTGGAGGGCTCGCAGCGCGGCGAGATCATCGACGATGTGCTCCAGGACGTTGAAGGTGTAGACCACGTCAAACGTCCGCGGTTCGAAGTCATCGGTCAATTTCCGGACGTCGAATCCGCCGTCCGCAAGACGCGAACGGAGCTCGTCGTCCAATTCGGCACATGAGACCGCATAACCGCGCTCTCGCAGTTCGAGGGCGTGCGTGCCCGTGCCCGCGCCGAAGTCGAGAAGACGCGTGTCAGACAGCGGCGACCCAATGGCATCCGCGATGCTGTCGTTGAGAAAACGGAGGTAATTCTTGGCACACGACATGACCTCGAGGTTGTCGACACCCCGATACGCCGTGGCCTGAGATCGAACCCTCATGCTGGGCTTATTTCCCCAGGCTCGCCGCGCGGTCAACCTGGTAGCGCTGGGCGACATTGATTCGGGTCTCCATCTGATTGCCGATGTGCCCGCGGCGCTCACCGCGCCGCATCCCCGCCCGTGTGCAAAAGCACTGTACGCATTGCAGATTTGATTGCAAGAGGCCGCCGCTCTGCATCAACGCTGTGCGAGCGTGGCCCGGGGGGAGCCGAGCACGTGCGCGCGCGTCATCCTGTCATGCGTGGAGCAGACGTCCAGACCCCGGCGTGAGATAGCACCAACAGGAGATGTCATGACCCTGAACACCAGGATCTGCAAGCTCTTCGACATCGAGCACCCGATCCTCAATGCGCCGATGGGTGGCGGTGACGCGCCGGGCGCGCTGGCGGCCGCGGTCTCGGAGGGCGGCGGACTCGGCATGATCGGCGGAACCTCGTTCGGGGGCGTCGAGTGGGTGCGTGAGCAGGTACGACGCGCGCGTTCGTCGACGACGAAACCGTTCGGCGTCGGGTTCATCACACATGTACCCGGGACGGGAGAGTTGATACGTGCCGCGCTCGACGAAGGGGTGCGCGTGGTTGCCTACTCGTTCGGCGATCCGTCACTCCACGTACAGGTGGCGCACGACGCGGGTGCAACCGTTATCTGCCAGGTGCGCACTCTCGACGATGCGCGCCGAGCCGCCGACGCCGGTGTCGACGTCATCACTGCGCAAGGAACCGAAGCGGGTGGTCACACCGGCACGATCTCCACCTTTCCGCTCGTCCCCGCGGTCGTCGACGAGGTCGCACCCATTCCGGTGATCGCGGCCGGCGGCATCGGCGACGGACGGGGCATTGCCGCCGCGCTCGTCCTGGGTGCCGAAGGCGTGTGGCTCGGCACGGTGTTCCTGGCCACGCCCGAAGCGGGCGTGCCCGCGCACTACAAGCAGCGTGTGATCGATGCCGGCACGGATGACACGATCCTCACCACGGTGTTCGACGTCGCCGCCGGTATGCCATGGCCGGCCGGCGTCGCGGGCCGCGCGATTCGCAACCGTTTCACCGACGAGTGGCACGGACGCGAGGACGAGCTGCGCGCGGTGGCCGCGCAGCACCAGCAGCAACTCCACAACATCGAAGACGCCGACACCGCCGCGCTCTACGCCGGACCCGCAGCGCGTTTCGTCGACGGGATGTGCAACGCGTCCGAGTTGGTACGCCGTCTCGCCGACGATGCGGCGGAGAGTCTTCGCTCCCGCGCCGACGCAGTGCTCCGTTAACCGCGCGGCTCGTGGCGTGGTCGAACCGTCAGCCGGACCGTCGCCGACCGAGACGGACACAGCAGTACCCCGGCTGCGGATCGAGTCGCGCCTCGAGCCGAGAGTGGCCCGCACGGTCGAGCACGGCCGCGAGCAGCTCGACGTTCATGCCGCAGACGAGCTGTCGATGCTCCTCGGCGAGGAGATGGAACGGACAGTTCTGCAGCACGATCTCGCCGCCGACCTCGTGGGGTGCGTATCCGTAGGCGCGCAAGGTCTCGACGACGTGACCGGCTGGGGACCCGACGGACGTGCGACGCTCC
>CAZJSY010000107.1:0-11230 GCA_964548555.1 uncultured Burkholderiales bacterium | reverse complement strand
CCGAGGATGCGCATCGCCGCGTTCGCGTACGCACGGAACATTGCGGTCGCCCGGAGCTTCATGCCCGAGCCTTCGGGGCCCGGGCGGCCGGCCTGCGCAAGGTCCCGCGCCCGCTTGCCACTCAGCCGGGTGATCTCGATCGCGACGTAGACGCGCGTCAGCGCGTCGCGCACCGCCGCGTCGCCGATGCAGTCGCGGCGACGCGCCAGTGCGGCAAGGCGTTCGAACGACAGTCCGGGACCACCCCCTGTTCCCAGCGCGCCCCGCTCGTGCGCCAGACACGTGAGCGCGACCGCCCACCCGTCGCCGACCTCACCGATGCGGTCCCCGTCGGCAACCACGGCACCGTCGAGGAAGACCTCGTTGAAATGCGCGTCGCCGTTCATCTGACGCAGCGGACGAACGACGACACCGGGTTGGTCCATCCGCAACGCGAACGCCGTGATGCCCCTGTGCTTCGTCACCTTGGGATCGCTGCGCGCCAGCAGCAGTCCCCAATCCGAATACTGCGCGCGGCTCGACCACACCTTCTGACCGGTGATCCGCCAGTCGTCGCCGTCGCGACTCGCACGTGCACCGAGCCCGGCGAGATCGGAACCGGCGTCGGGCTCCGAGAAGAGCTGGCACCAGATCTCGTCACCGCCGCGTATGGCCGGGAGCCAGCGCTCACACTGCTCTTCCGTCGCGTGGGCGACGACCGTCGGGCCGACGAGCGCGAGCCCGACGAGGAACGGATAGAGATCCGGGATGCGGTAGCGCGCGAGCTCGCGGTTCACGATGGCCGCGCGGCGCGCGTCGAGGCCGAGACCGCCGTGCCGGGGCGGCCACATCGGCACGGCCCAGCCACCGTCGGACAGTGCCCGCAAGTACGCGCGACCCGCGTCCAGGTCGTCGCTGCCCGCACCCAGCACCACGACGGGGTCGTTCGGGCCGCGCAGCTCGAGACGCGACGCGAGCGCGGCCCTGACCTCGGCCGCGAACGCATCGTCAGGCGTGGGCACGGTCCTGTGCGGTCACCGGCTCCAGTGCCGCGGCAACCATCGGCGTAGCGGCGTCGGCCCAGATCTCGTGTCCGGCGCGGCTGGGATGGAACAAGTCCGACGAGAAGAGGCTGAGGTCACGGCTGAACCGCGCGTTCATCGTTCCGGTGCGCATCTTGTCGGCAAAGTCGAATCGGTTCGCAACACGGGCGTGGATCCGGTCGACCGCCCGCGAGCGTGACGTCGCGAGCAGGCGGAGCGGGAACGGTACGCGCGGCACGTTGCCCAGATCGCCGACACCGGTCAGCAGCACCTCGGGTGCGACGGTCTCGAGCTGGGCGACGATCTCGGTGAGGTCACGCTCGACCCTGCGCAGCGGCGTGACGAACAGGACGTCGTTGGAGCCGGCGGACACGATGACGAGGTCGGCGCGACGGCCCAACGCCTCGGGGAGCTGCTGGGTCAAGACTTCGTGCGTCCGCGCGCCACCGCGGGCCAAGCTCACGATCCGGAACCGGTAGCGATCGCTCAAACGTGACGCGACCTGCCGGATCCAGATGTCGTCGGGCGACTCGAGACCCGAGCCCGTGATCGTGCTGTCCCCGAGGAGCATGACGGTCACCTCGGGCTTGGACGGATCACCGACGACGCCCGACGGGTCGTGGCCCGTCACGCTCGGAAGACCGCGACGGACCGCATAGAAGGCCTCGGCACCCAGCGTCACCGCACCGGCCGCCAATGCGGCCGGGAAGGCGACGAACGGCGCCGTCAGCACGGGTCGTCGGATCAACCGGCCTCCTGTTTGGGACGCGTCGAGGGCATGCCCAGCTTGCGGTGGTCCCAGCTGACCACCTTGTCGACGTGCAGCTTCACGACTACCCGCTTGTTGAGCATCGCTTCGACAAACGGGCGCATCTGCTCGTTGTATTCCCCCTGGTACCGCTCGAACACGCTGATGCCCAGCTCGAACATCCGGTCGGGGTCCTCGACGATCTCGCCCGTTCCGACGAGCTCCACGCCACGCAGCTCCTCGTAGTACTCACCGTCCTCGATCAGCACGCTCATACGCGGATCGCGCCGCAGGTTGAGCACCTTCTGGCTCTTGGCCTTGGTCTCGATCGCGATTGCACCTTCGAGGAAGCCGTACCACATCGCCACGAGGTGGATCGTCCCGTCGTGGTTCATCGTCGCGATCGACATGGAGTGACGCCCCTGCAGGAACTCGTCGATCTCGTCTTGCGACATCTTGATGACGTCACGTTGCTTGATGCCCACGACTCTCCTCCTCAGGCCGTGACGGCCGCGTCGACGGGAATGACGGCACCGCTGATGTAGCACGCCTCGTCGGAGCCGAGGAACGCGATGAGCGCGGCACAGTCTTCGGGAAGGCCCATCTTGCGGTACGGCATGATCCGCGTCAGCAACGCCGTCGAGGCTCCGTCGGGAAACTCGAAGCTGCCCGTGATCGCGGTGTCGATCCCGCCCGGAGCAAGGGCGTTGGCGCGCAGTCCCTGCAGGGCGTACTCGACTGCGAGCGCCCGCGTGAACAGCGCGACACCGCCTTTCGAAGCCGAATAGGCGGCGCTGTAGGGCTGACCTTTGATCCCGGCGACAGAGGCGATGTTGACGATGCTGCCGCCCGTCTCGAGCAGGAGAGGGATGCACGCGCGCGTCATGAGGAATGTCCCGGTGAGGTTGATCGAGATGATGCGATCCCAATCGGCGAGCGACATCTGGTGCGTGTGCGCGAACTTGCCGACGCCGGCGATGTTGCACAACAGCCATGGTCGACCGAGCTCCGCCGTCACGGTCTCGACCGCGGCGATGACGGCCTGCTCACTGCTCACGTCGCACGAAAGGGCGCGGCTGTCGGACCCGAGCGCCGTGGCCTCCGCCGCCGTGGCCTTGTTGGCATCGGTGACGACGTCGAGGCACGCCACCGACGCGCCCTCCTGTGCCAGACGTAGCGCCGTCGCCCTACCGATGCCGGAGCCGGCTCCGGTGACGATGGCGACCCGACCGTCGTAGCGTCCCAACGCTTCCTCCTTTACCGGGGTTCCATGACCCTAGAGCGGGGTCTCGGAGCGCGGCCAGATCCCTGCGCATGCCGATCACGACTTGCGGCGCTCGGTTCGTGCGCGTTCGATGACACGTTCGTAGTCGTCGACCTCGACCGCGCCCTGCACCAGGTAGCGACCGTCGAACACCACGGCCGGAACCGCGTGGATCCCGAGCTCGATCGCTTCGTGATAGTCGGCGAACACGGCTCGTTGCTCGTCCTCACCGTACCGGCTGAGTGCGTCGTCGAACTCGGCGCGATCGAGCCCGATCTCCGCCGCGATCTCCACCAGTACCGCCCGATCGGAGACGGTGCGGTTCTGCGTGAAGTACGCATGGAACAAGGCGTCGTGATATCGGCGCTCGGCGTCGTCACCGAAATGTCGTGCAACTTTCGCTGCCACCGCCGCCGGGACGCTGTGCGTCGGGGGTGGCGTGTCGGACGTCCACGGATGGAACTCACAGCTCGGCTCCATCGCGTGCGGACGAGCCCAGCGCTCCGTGTACGCGCGGAACTGCTCGAGCGGGCGCGGCTCCGGCTCGGGACGCAGCAGGAACGACTTCCATTCGAGCCTGAGATCGACTCGTTCCTTCAACCGGTCGAGGCGGACCGCCGCGACATAGCACCACGGTCAGAGGAAGTCGGACCAGACCGTGACGGCAACCGGCGACGTCGACACGCGATCAGAGGTCGCCCATGGGGTAGGGGAACTTCGCGCCGACACCGCCGTCGACCACCAGCGTCTGTCCTGTGACGTACGACGACAGGTCGGACGCGAGGAAGAGGATCGCGGCGGCGATGTCGGCCGGCAGCGCGACGCGACGCAGTGGTGCGTTCTGTGCGTTGCGTTCGCGCCCCTCTTCACCGAGGTACCCCGATACGCGCGGGGTCCACACGACGCCCGGTGCGACGGCGTTGACCCGGATACCCGCCGGCCCGAGCTCCACCGCTCCGGAGCGCACCAGCGCCATCAAACCGGCTTTCGCGGCTCCGTACGCGGCATGGCGCGGCGCCGAGGTGATACCCGACACGGAAGCCACGAACACCATCGCGCCACCGCCCGTCCCGCTCATCACGCGACCGCCGAGCTGCATCGCGAGGTACGCGTGCCGCAGCACGATGTCGAAGTGCCAGTTCCAGTCGTCGTCGTCGAGCTCGAGCAGTGACGCGTAACGGGCCATGCCGACGATGTCGACGATGCCGTCGACGCGACCGAATGCAGCCTGTGCGCTGGCGAAGAGGCTCTCCGCCTGGTCCCGGTCGGTCGCGTCGCCCGACCATGCGACGCCGTCGACCTCCTTGGCGATGTCGCCGGCGAGCTCTCGGTCGAGGTCGACGCAGAACGTGCGCGCGCCCGACGAGGCGAGCGCGTGAGTGGCCTGGCGCCCGATCCCCTGGCCTGCGCCGATCACGACGAAGTTGCGGTCGTCCAGACGCAGCTTCGCCTGATAGTCGGGGATCTCCGTGTCGTCGGTGCGAGTCATGCGGCCGGTCTACTTGACGGCGACCGGCTGTACCGGGGAACCGACCGCGTTCGTGAACGGAAGCGGCGATGCGTCGAGAAAGAACGCGTACCGCCCGTCTTCGGCGCAGTCGGCGGCGAGCTCCTCGAAGTTCCAGTTCTGGCCCTGGGTGAGTCCCATGTCGACGAGGTGCAAGAGGTGCACCGGTAGCAGCGCGTCGTCGCGCTCACACGGATACACCTCGAAGGTGATGTTGTCGGTCGCGACGGCGGCGACGTCGTGGTCGTGGAACCACTGGATGGTCTGCAGGGAAGGACCGGGAGACGGCGCACCGTACGCGGCCTTGTCGCCCGCGAGGAACAGCTGCATCTGACCGGTACGCAGCAGGATCACGTCGCCCGGCTGCACGTCGACCTTTCCCAGCTCGGCTGCGGCGTCGAGGTCGTCACCCGTGACCGCATACCCGCCGTCGAGCCGGTCGACGCCCTTCGCGCGGGCGACGTCGAGCAGGACGCCGCGCGACACGAGTGAGGTCACGTTGTGGATGCCGAGCTTCATCGCGCCGAACTCGTTGATGACGCTCGCCGGCACGCCGTTGTAGAGCACGCCCTCGTAGCTGACGTGCCCGAGCCCGTCCCAATGGGTGCCCGCCTGGATGCCCATCGTCACCGTGTCGTCGCTCGTGCAGAAGTCGGAGGGATCGCCGGTCAGGGCGGTGTTGATCATGAGCATCGTGCGAAGTGGATTGGTGCGCCCCGGGATCACGCCGGTCTGCGGCCCGTTCTGGTCGAGTGGGATGCCGAGCGGGAGCCGCTTCCCGGCCTGCACGTGGGCGGCGGCGTTGCGCACGACCTCGTCGGTGATCAGGTTCAGCGTGCCGATCTGGTCGTCGGCACCCCACCGACCCCAGTTGCGAACCTTGGCCGCGAGCGTCTTGACGTCGTCGGGCAGTGCCATCAGAGCGTGAGGACGCCGCGGGCCAGCTTGCCTTCGTGGAGGTCGTGCACCGCGCTCTCCCAATCCTCGATCGGGTACTTCGCCGTCACGAGCTCGTCGAGCTTGAACACACCGCGCCTGTACATGTCGATGATGAGTGCCACGTCGTGGTGCGGGCGGTGCGACCCGGCCCTGCACCCCATCACGCCGCGTTCGACGTGCGTCATGAACGTCACACGCGAGGTGAACTCGACCGTGGGTGCCGGCACCCCCACGATGACCACGTTCCCACCCCAGTCGAGCATGTCGATGCCCTGGCGGATGGTCGCCCCCGCGCCCACGCAGTCGAACACCCAGTCGGCGCCGCCGGCGTCGAACGGGCCCGTCAGCGCTTCGTCGCTGAAGGGCAGGAGCTCGCGAACGTTGGCGACCGTGTCGACGCCCGGCCCCGCGAGCACGAAGTCGGTCGCGCCGAACTCGCGGGCCCACTGCTCCTTCTCCGGGAGCGTGTCGATCGCGATCACACGGCTGGCGCCCGCGATCTTCGCGGCCTGGATCGAGTTGAGGCCCACGCCACCGACACCGAACACCACCGCGGTCTGGCCGCGCTGGAGCCCGGCGCGGTTCCACACCGCGCCCGCGCCGGTGAGCACACCACAGCCGACGAGGGCGGCCGACTCCAGCGGCACGTCGTCGGGAATCTTCACGCACTGCTTGCCCTCGACGACGCTGTACTCGGTGAAGAACGACGCAGCCGCGAAGTTCCACGCCGGCTCACCGTCGAGCGTGAACGGCTGGGTGCGGTTTCCCATGCTGGACCGGCAGTAGTAGGGCTTCCCGGTGATGCAGTAGCGGCACGTGCCGCAGTAGGCGAGCGTGTGCAGCACCACGTGGTCGCCGGGCTTCACATTGGTGACGGCGTCGCCCACCTCCGCGACGATGCCCGCGCCCTCGTGCCCGAGCACCGCCGGTGCGGGCCACGGGATGGTGCCGTCGATCACGCTGAGGTCGCTGTGGCACAGGCCCGCCGCGACGATCTGCACCTTCACCTCGGTGGGGCCGGGCGCGCGCACCTCGACACCGTCGAGCAGCTCGGCCTTCTCCCCCGTGTACACGAGGCCCTTCATCGACTCTCCCCCGGGTTGTGCGTTGGAGCGTTACCGCGCGCTCAGGCCGGCCAGATGATGCTCTGCAGCTCGGTGTATGCGTAGAGGCCGAAGTCGCCGCCGTCGCGACCGATGCCGCTCATCTTGAAGCCACCGAACGGTGCCTCGTGATGGCGCTGTGCGGTGTTGACACCGACGTGGCCGCACCGGAGCTCTTTCGCGACCCTGAACGCCTTGCTCGTGTCGCTCGAATACACGTAGTCGTAGAGCCCGTACTCGCTGTCGTTCGCGATTGCGATGCCCTCTTCCTCGGTGTCGAACGGCACCACGACGATGACGGGTCCGAAGATCTCCTCGCGTACCGGCGTCATGTCGCTCCGACAACCGGCCAGCAGCGTCGGTCCGACGTAGAAGCCCTTCACGAGTGAGGCCGGCTTCGTGCCGTCGACGAGGAGCTCTCCTCCCTCCTCTTTGCCGAGCTGGATGTACCGCTCGACGCGGGAGCGCTGCGCGTCGGAGATGAGCGGACCCACGACGGTGTCGGCCTTCGTCGGGTCGCCGACCTTCAGGTGGGGCGCGGCCGCGGCGAGCTTCTCGACGAGCTGGTCGTACACACCGCGCTGCACGACGGCCCTCGTCGGTGCGGTGCAGATCTGGCCGGAGTGGAAGCCCCACGTGCTCACCAGCGCGGTCGTCGCGGCGTCGAGGTCGGCATCGTCGAACACGACGCATGCACCCTTGCCACCGAGCTCCATCAACAGGCGCTTCATCGTCTTCGCGCCCGCCTCGTAGATGCGCACGCCGACGGCCGTGCTGCCGGTGAACGAGATCATGTCGACGTCGGGGCAGTCGACCATCGCCGCGCCGACCTCGGGCTTCGAACCCGTGACGACGTTGATGACACCCTTCGGGAAGCCGACCTCTTCGCAGAGCGCCGCGAACTCGAGGATCGCGAGCGGGTCCTGCGGGGCGGGCTTCATGACGACGGTGTTGCCGGTGGCGAGCGCCGGTGCGACCTTGCCGGCCATGTTGGTGAGCGGGAAGTTGTACGACGTGATGCATCCGACCACGCCGACCGGCTGACGGTACGCGGCCGCGTTCATCAACGCGCCCGGCGCGAGCGGCGTCGCCGGCATCAGCGACGGCTGGAAGGGAACGTCGATGTTCTGCATCGCGCCACGCGCGTAGCGCTCGAAGCGGGCGGCAGCCTGCGGAACCTGCAGCTGCGAGCCGACGGACAACGTCGCGCCCGTCTCCGCGATCACGAGCGGCAGGAGATCCGACGTGCGCTCACGGAGCTTGCCGGCGAGCGCCTGCAGCAGACGGGCCCGCTCCTCCGGGGGCGTGTGCGACCACGCGGGAAACGCCTCCTTGGCGGCCGCCGCCGCGGCGTAGACGTCGTCCGAGGCGGCTTCGGGTGCGGGCGCGACGACCTCCTCGGTCGCCGGGTTCACGACGTCGTACGTGCCCCCGGCCCCCTCGACCCACTCGCCCCCGATGAGCAGTCGGTACTGCTTGTCGGTGACCGTCGCCGTCATGCGCGTCCTCCAGCAACCGAGATCTGATGGGGCGTCAGCGCACTGTAACAAGTTCCACTCGGACCGGGCCCGGCGCCCAACCCCCGGCCCTCCGCCAGTTGGGTCACTTCTTCGCTCTATGAACGAGTTTCCGTCCCAACTGACGCGTCGGGATTGGGCGATGCCAGGCGGCGGCGGATGTCGGCCCGGAGATCGCCCTTCGCCACCTTCCCGCCAGACGAACGGGGCAAGGCTTCCACGACGACCAGGTGCTCGGGCCACGACTCCTTGCCGACGCCGCGCGCGCGGAGATGCGCGCGCAGATCGTCGAGCGACGGCTCCTGCGCGCCCGGCCGAAGCTCGACGTAGACGCAGACCCGCTCGCCGAAGACCGGATCGGGTGCGGCCACGGCGGACGCGAGCGCGATCGCAGGATGTGAGGAGACCTCGTCTTCCACGACCGCGGCGCTGATGTTCTTCCCGCCGCGGATGATGAAGTCGGAACTGCGACCGGCGACCGTCAGGTACCCCTGCGTGTCGACCGTGCAGATGTCGCCCGTGAGCATCCAACCGTCGTCGGTGTAGAGCCGGGCATTGGCCTCGTCGTCGCCGTAGTAGCCGTAGCAGTTCGCCGGGCCCCGGCACGCGGCGACGCCGGGCCCTCCCGCGCCGGTCACGTCGGATCCGTCGTCGGCGAAGAGCCTCACGTGCATCTCGGGGATCACACGGCCGGCGGTCCGCAGACGGAGGTCCCGTCCATCCCGGAGTGTCGTTGCGCTGAGCGCGCCCGTCTCGTTGGAGCCGTAGAACTGCAACACCGCGCAGGCGGTCTCGTCCTCGAACTGCGCGGCACGTTCCGCCCGGACCATCTCGCCACCAGTGAACATGACGCGCAAGCTCGACAGGTCACGTCCGGTGAACTCGGGCGAGTTCAGCAGCATCACGAACTGCGTCGACACGCACGCGAGCACCGTCACGCGCTCACGCTCGATGAGCTCCAGGCAGCCCGCCGGATCGAACCGGCTCATCACGACACAAGGCGAACCGAGCAGCGCGGGTGTGAAGTGCGCGGTCCACAAGCCGAATCCGAACGGCGCCGGAACCACGCTCATGAACACGTCGTCGGAGCGGAGATCGGCCGCGTCGAGCGCGAGCCGGTGGAAGAAGGTCCAGCGCGCCTGCGAATGCATCACGATCTTCGGCAGGCCCGTCGTGCCTGAGGTCGAGTTGAGCAGGAACAGATCGGTGGAGCTCAGGGCGCGTCCGCCGAGGTCGCCGTCGTGGTCCGGCCAGACGCCGTCCGGGTCGAGCAACGGGATGCCGGCACGTTCCGCGATCGGCAGATGTGCAGGGGCGGCCACGAGCGCGACCGCCCCGCTGGCGCGCACGAGGTGCTCCACCTCCCGTTCGCCGGCCCGTGGACCGATCCCTACGACCGTCAGTCCGGCTTTCTCCGCGGCGACGTAGATCTCGTGCACCAGCGGGCCGTCGGGCACGAGGACCGCAACTTTGGAGCCCCGCTCGAACCGGCTGAGCGCCCCCGCACGCTGCGTCGAGCGCGAGTCATAGTCGCTCCACGTCAGTCGGTGGTCCTCACTGACGAACGCGTCGCGGCTTCCTCGCTCGCGCGCGTGCCGGGTGACCGATGACGCGACGGTCCTGTCGTCCCAAGAGCCGGCAGCGCGGTACTCCGCGACAAGCGCGTCGGGAGACGGGGGCCGTGCCGGAGACATGCCCTCTCCTACACCGGTGCGCCACCCCGCGCAATGCAACGAGGTCCCGATACGCTCCGACTCGCGCCTGGCGAGGAGGTTCGTGATGCCGCTCGATCCCGTGGTTCGCGCTGTCATCGACGCGATGGAGCAGGTATTCCCACAGGTCGAGACCATGGACGCGGCCGAGGCCCGCGCCGTCGCCAAGGCGATGCCGGCCCCCGTCGAAGAGCCCGAGGAGATCGCTGCCGTCTACGACCGCGACCTTCCCGGCATCGCGGGAGACATCCCCGTGCGCGTGTACCGGCCGGAGCCCATCGGTGGGCCCGCGCTGCCCGTCGTGGTGTTCTTCCATGGCGGGGGCTGGACCCTCTGTGACCTCGACACGCACGACGGCACGTGTCGGGCGCTCGCCAACGGCGTCGGCGCGGTCGTCGTCTCGGTCGACTACCGGCTCGCCCCGGAGCACAAGTTCCCCGCCCCGGTGGAGGACGCGTACGCGGCCACGAAATGGGTCTTCGACCACGCCGACGAGCTGGGCGCGGACCCGGACCGCCTGGCGGTGGCCGGTGACAGCGCGGGCGGCAACCTCGCCGCCGCCGTACCGCTGATGGCACGGGATCGCGGCGGCCCTCCGATCCAGTTCCAACTCCTCATCTACCCCGTCACCGATTTCTCGTTCGACACCGCCTCCTACCGCGACAACGCCGAGGGCTACTTCCTGCGGCGCACGTCGATGGAGTGGTACTGGCGCCAGTACCTGGCCTCCGAGGAGGAAGGCACGCACCCGTACGCGTCACCGTTGCGGGTCACCGACGCTCGCGGTCTCCCGCCCGGAATGGTCATCACGGCCGAGTTCGACCCCCTACGCGACGAGGGGGAGGCCTACGGGAACAAGCTGGCGGACGCGGGCGTGCCGTTCGCCATCCTTCGATACGACGGCATGTTCCACGGCTTCTTCTCGATGGTCAGCGTGCTCGACGGCGCGAAACGCGCGACCGCCGACGCCCACGCCGCACTGCGCGAGGCGCTGAACGTCAAGCGCTGACGCAGGTTCGCACCGCCCGGCTACTCGGGAAGGTCGAGGCTCAGCATCTTGATCGCGTTGCCGCGCATGATCTTCGTGACCACGTCGTCGTCGAGGCCCTTGGTCTGAGCCTCCGCGATCTCGCGTGTGCGAGGCCACGTCGAGTCGGAGTGCGGATAGTCGCTCTCGTACGTCACGTTCTCGACGCCGATCTCGTCGATGGAGCGCAGGCCGTGCGCATCGTCGAAGAAGCAGCCGTACACGTGGTCACGAAACAGCTGGCTCGGCGGTTCGAGCACCTTGTCGGCCACGCCGCCCCAGGCCCGGTTCTCCTGCCAGACGACGTCGGCCCGCTCGAGGATGTACGGGATCCAGCCGATCTGACCCTCGGAGTACGCGATCTTCAAGCTCGGGAACCGGTTGAATGCTC
>CAZJSY010000106.1:8414-11321 GCA_964548555.1 uncultured Burkholderiales bacterium | reverse complement strand
TGGGACATCGTGCGCGGCATCGCGCTCAACGCCGACGGCAGCGGGTACACGCTCGACGGCTTCGGCGGTCTTCACCCGTTCGGCGGCGCGGCCCCGGTCAACGGCCCGTACTGGCGCGGCTGGGACGTCGCGCGAGGCGTCGCGCTGCTCTCGACTTCGACGAAGCAGAACCCCGCCGGTTACGTGCTCGACGCCTTCGGCGGTGTGCACGCGTTCGGCTCGGCACCCGCGGTGCAGATCTCGGGGTACTGGCCGGGCTGGCAGATCGTCCGCGGCATCGCGGTGGATCCCGATGGGCCCGGCGGCTACGTCCTCGACGCGTTCGGCGGGATCTTCCCGTTCGGCGGGGCGCCGGCGGTCTCGACGACCGGATACTGGCGTGGATGGGACATCGCCCGCGGGCTCGCCCTGATCCACCACCAGGGTGGGGCGCCGGCCGGATACATGGTCGACGGACGGGGCGGCATACACCCGTTCGGTAGCGCGCCGGCTGTTCCCGGCACCGGTTACTGGGACGGCGACGTCGCGAAGGGGATCGCGCTCGCGCCCTGAGTGGGGCGATGACCGGTTCCCGAGCCCTGCCGTAGTAGTTTCGCGGTGCTCTCCACGAGCACGTTGCACTTCATGGCCAGCATTTCCGGATCGATCGACTCGGCGCGTACCCCCCTCTCCGAGGTTTCCGCGCGCCCGACTCCGCTGCAGCGCGCCGTCGCCGTGTGGCGTTACCGGGAACTGCTCGTGAGCCTCGTGCGCAAGGAGCTCAAGGTCAAGTACAAGAACAGCGCGCTCGGGTTCTTCTGGTCGCTGCTCAACCCGGCGCTCTACCTGGCCGTCTTCTACGTCGTGTTCCAGATCTTCTTGAAGTCGGGCCTCCCGTACTTCCCGATCTTCCTCCTCGCGGGTCTGTTGCCCTGGAACCTCTACGGTGTCGCGCTCGGCGCCGCGACGGGATCGATCACAGGCAACGCGTCGCTCGTCACCAAGGTGTGGTTCCCTCGCGAGATCCTTCCGCTCGCGGCGATCGGGGCCGGTCTCGTGCACTTCGTGCTGCAGACCTTCGTGCTGTTCGCCGCGTTGATCGTCTTCCGGTACGAACCTGCGTACAGCTATCTGCCACTGGTCCCGCTGGCACTGCTGACGCTCGTGGTCGTGCTGGCCGCGTTCTCGATCGGTCTCGCGGCGATCAACGTGTACGCCCGTGACACGCAGCACCTCCTCGAGCTGGCGCTGCTCGCCTGGTTCTGGATGACACCCATCGTGTATCCGTACCGGCAGGTCGCCGACCGTGTGGGCTCGATCTTCCTGCTCAACCCATTGACGCCGATCGTCATCGCGTTCCAGCGGGCGATCTACAACAAGACCGAGATCGTGGCGCGAGCGAAGACCGGTGGCGTCTCGCCCATCAACGTCTTGCCGGCCCACGCGGACTTTCTCTGGTACACGCGGAACCTCGCGATCGTCATGGGCGTCTCCGTCGTTCTCCTGATCGGCGCCCTCGCCATCTTCGGCCGTCTCGAAGACAATTTCGCCGAGGAGATCTGAGCGTGGGCGCGGTCATCGAGATCGAATCGGTCAGCAAGCGCTTTCGTCTCTACCAGGAGAAGGCGCATTCGCTGAAGGAGCGCGTGATCAAGCTCGGACGCCTCCCATACGAGGAGTTCTGGGCGTTGCGCGACATCGACCTCGAGGTCGCACAGGGCGAGACCGTCGGCCTGCTCGGCCACAACGGATCCGGGAAGTCGACGCTGCTCAAGTGCGTCACCGGAATTCTCCGCCCCACAACGGGCCGCATCGCGAAGGCCGGCCGCATCGCCGCGCTCCTCGAGCTCGGGTCGGGCATGCACCCGGAGCTGACCGGACGCGAGAACATCTACATGAACGGCGCGCTCCTCGGGTTCTCCAGGGCGTACATCGACCGCATCTTCGACGACATCGTCGCCTTCTCCGAGATCGAGACGTTCATCGACAACCAGGTGAAGCACTACTCGTCGGGCATGTACGCGCGCCTCGCGTTCGCGGTCGCCGTCAACGTCGATCCGGAGATCCTCGTCATCGACGAAGTTCTGGCGGTCGGCGACGAGGCGTTCGCCCGCAAGTGCATCGAGCGCATCAAGCAGTTCCAACGCGAGGGACGCACGATCCTGCTCGTCACCCACCAGGCCGACATGGTGCGCCAGATCTGCGACCGCGCCGCAGTACTCGACCACGGGAACCTCGTCACGGTCGGCGCGCCGGGCGAGGCGGTGCTCACCTTCCGTGACACGCTGCTCAAGCGGGGCCTCGATCCCGCGGCCGAAGGTGTCGGCCCCGGCGCGGCCACGACGCAACAGGTGCGCATCGTCGACGCGCAGATCGTGTATCCCGACCCGGCGCGCAAGCACCTCCTGCCCAGCGAACCCGTCAGGATCCGTCTGCAGTACGAGGCGCGTGAACCGGTCGACGATGTGGTCTTCGCGATCAACATCCACGACCAGGCCGGCAACCTGCTGCTCGGCACCAACACCGACCTGCTCGGCGTCGACGTCGGAACGGTCCGTGGATCGGGTGAGGTGACATTCGCGCTCGACCGGGTGCCGCTGCTCGACGGTGTCTACGTCGTGAGCCTGGGTATCCATAGTCACGACATTGGGATCTCGTACGACCATCGCGACCAACGCGACTTCTTGGAAGTGCTGAACACTTCGAAGACGATCGGCCTCGTGCACTTTCCCTTGCACGTCGAGCTGACGCCTTCGCGCGGGGCCAAAGCGGCCTTCTGAACGTTCGCTCGTGCCGCGCGGCGGGTGGCACATCACCGACATTGCGAGGAGACGGATGATGCGTCGTCTGCTGCCGCTGACCGCCGCCGCCGCCGTTGCGGCACTGGTCGCCGTCGTGCTGCCCGTCAGCTCGACGGGCACGTCGACT
>CAZJSY010000106.1:0-8314 GCA_964548555.1 uncultured Burkholderiales bacterium | reverse complement strand
CGTTGCGGCACTGGTCGCCGTCGTGCTGCCCGTCAGCTCGACGGGCACGTCGACTCCGGGCACGACGTCGAGACGGATCTCGTTGAGCAGTACGAGCATCGCGACGGGCTGGCGCGCCGACGCCGCCGTCTCGACCGACATGGTCGGCGTGAAGTGGGCTGGTGACCCCGCGGCCCAGTTCTCCGTGTCCACGCGTGATGCGCGCGGCAACTGGTCTGCGCCGGCGCCACTCGGAACGATCGACGCGCTGCCGGACCGGAACAGCGCCGACGCCGCGCACGCCACGCGTAGTGCAACGGAGCCTTACTGGGTGCGGGGCAGCACCGGCATTCGGGTGACGCTCACGTCGGGGCGCGCGGCCAAGGTGGAGCTGCACACCGTCGACGCGCCGGCTCCGAAGCTCCCCGCCAACACCGCGGGCGCGACCATCGCGTGGCCGAACGTGTTGATGCGCTCCCAGTGGGGCGCCGACGAGAGTCTGCGGCTGAAGAACTGCACCGGCCCCACCTACACATCGGGCGTCCGGTTTGCCGTCATCCACCACACCGACACATCGAACGACTACTCGCCGAGCGACAGCGCGGCGATCGTCCGCTCCATCTACGCGTACTCGGTGAACACACTCGGCTACTGCGACATGATGTACAACTTCCTCGTCGACAAGTACGGCCAGATCTTCGAAGGCCGGTACGGCGGCGCCGACAAGCCCGTGCTCGGCGCGCACGCCATCGGGTTCAACACCGACAGCGTCGGCGTCTCCGTGATCGGCAACTACAGCGCCACGTCACCGCCTCCTGCCGTCGTCGACGCGATCGAACGGTTCCTGGCGTGGAAGTTCGCGGTCAGCGGCATCGATCCGCGCGCGCCGGTCGACTACACCACGACGGGAAACGACAAGTTCCCGGCGGGAACGCGCATGACGATCCCGAATATCGTCGGTCATCGCGACACGTGGTTCACCGACTGTCCGGGTGACGGGCTCTATGCGCTGCTGCCGACCATCCGCGAAGACGTCGCCCGGCGTATCGAGCAACAACCGCTCGACACGTTCCCGTCGTGGCAGCCGCAGGCCAATGCACCGAAGCTCCTCGCCATGTCGGCGTACGGCGCGCTCTACCCGGCCGGTGGCAGTCCGGCGTTCACGCCTCCGGCGTTCTGGCCCGGCTGGCAGATCGCACGCTCGGTGAAGACCTTGCCGGGTGACGCGGGTGGATACGTGCTCGACGGTTTCGGCGGGTTGCATGCGTTCGGGAACGCGAAGCCGATGTCGGGCTCCGGGTACTGGCCCGGATGGGACATCGCGCGTGACCTCGTCCTGTTGCCGTCGGGTAACGGCGGCTATGTGCTTGACGCGTACGGCGCGCTGCATCCGTTCGGTGCTGCGCCCCCCGTCGCGGTGAGCGGATACTGGCGGGGTTGGGATATCGCGCGCCGGGCTGTGTTGTTGCCGTCGGGAAATGGCGGTTACGTGCTCGACGGCTGGGGTGGCCTGCACCCGTTCGGCAACGCGCCGGCGATCAGCACCGGCTCGTACTGGCAGGGCTGGGACATCGCGCGTGAGATCGCCATCCGTCCGGGCACGACCGATGCCTACGTGCTCGACGGGTTCGGCGGCGTGTGGCCCGTCGGCAACGCGCCATCGGTCGCGGCCCCGTACTTCGGTCACGACGTGGCGCACGGGCTCGTGCTCCTTCCGACCGGCGGGTACGTGCTCACGGCCACCGGGGGATTCGTACCGTTCGGGGGCGCGGCGCCGGTCGCGCAGGCGTTGGGCGTCATCTCGCCGCCATACGCCCGTCAGCTCGCGCTGGGTTCCTGACACGGCACGCGCCCTGCCTGGCGAAGGTCCGCCGGGGGCCCGGTAACCTTTCCGGCCGTGCCCGAAGCCGCGTCGCGCCGCGCCATGGCCCCACACGTCGAGTGCCTCTCCGTCGTCATGCCTTGTTACAACGAGGCCGCGACGGTCAAGGTGGTCGTCGAGCGGGTGTTGGAGTCGCCGTACGTCCGTGAGCTCGTCATCGTCGACGACGGGTCCACAGACGGGACGCGCGACATCTTGTCGAGCCTGAGCGATCCCCGCGTCCGTGTGATCATGCAGCCGATCAACATGGGCAAGGGCGCGGCGCTGCGTCGCGGGTTCAGCGAGGCGACGGCCCCATTCGTGATCGTCCAGGACGCCGACCTCGAGTACGACCCGGCCGACTACGCGCAGGTGCTCGCCCCGTTGCTCGACGGCTCGGCCGACGTCGTCTACGGATCACGGTTCCTCGGCGGTCATCAGCATCGCGTCCTGTACTACTGGCACTCGGTCGGCAACGGTCTGCTCACCACGTTGTCGAACATGTTCACCAACGTGAACCTCACCGACATGGAGACCTGTTACAAGGCGTTCCGCCGTGAGGTGATCCAGAGCGTCGAGCTGCACGAGGACCGCTTCGGGTTCGAGCCCGAGATCACCGCGAAGGTGGCGCGCGCCGGCTGGCGCATCTACGAGGTGGGCATCTCGTACTCGGGTCGTACCTACGCCGAGGGCAAGAAGATCGGCTGGAAAGACGGCGCCCGCGCGCTGTACGGGATCATCCGGTACTCGCAGTTCGGTGAGCGCCTGATCCGTAAGCCGCGCCGTCTCACCGACGCCGATCCGGTGCAGCCGGGGCACTCCGACGAGGCGTTGTTCGACTCGCTGCACGACGCGGGCAACTTCGCCGACTGGGTTGCCGACCTGATCGGAACGCATCTCGGGCACGACGTCCTCGAGGTCGGCGCCGGACACGGTGAGCTCACCGAGCGACTGCGCGGCCGCGGTCATCGCGTCGTCGTCACCGACGCGGATCACGCGAGCGCGACCGCGCTGACGGAGCGGTTCGCCTCCGATCCCGACGTCGAGGTGCAACACGCCGACCTCGTTCCCGACAGCGCGGCGACGTTCGACTCGATCGTCGCGGTCAACGTCATCGAGCACATTCCCAACGACGAGGACGCACTTGCCCGCCTCGCCTCGCGTCTCCGACCCGGGGGACGGCTGCTGCTCGTGGTGCCGGCGTTCGACTCGCTGTCGAGCAATGTGGACGCGCGTCTCGGCCACCGTCGCCGCTACCGCACGTCCGATCTCGCGTTGAAGCTCGACCGCGCCGGCCTGCGGGTCGTCGACGCGCAGTACTTCAACGTCGCGGGCGCCGTCGCATGGTGGCTGCTCGCCCGCCAGCTCGGCCGCATCCCCGCGCCGGCCGTGTCGGGCCGCGTGATCGACGAGGTGGTCGTGCCGTTCACCCGGCGTCTGGAGAGCGACCGCACCGCGCGCTTCGGCCAGTCGTTGTTCTGTGTGGGCGAGCGCCCGGCCGGCTGACGGCCGAGGTCAGATCTCCAGCGGTTCCTGCTCGATCGCCTGGATCAACGGCTCGAGCGATTCGGTGCCGCCGCTGCGGAGCAGTTGCACCAGGAACACCGCCATCACGCCTGCGCTCGCCGCGGAACCGATGAGGAAGCCGAGCTCGACCCGCAGGAACAGGTCGGACACGGCCGCAACCACACCGACGAACACCGCGACGCCCACGATCCACGCGAGCGTGGCCTTTGCGTGCCCGTTCAAGGCGATGACGGCCTGCGCCAGGGTGAGGGCGATGATGTACACGCCACTGCCCGCCGCCAGAAGGCCGAGATCGAGGTTGCCGATCGTGAACTTGTCGCTGCCGAACAGGATCTTGCCCACGAACGGCCCGAGTGTTCCGGCTGCGATCGTGCCGATCACCGCGATGGCCGTGACGACCGCGAGCAGGCGCCGCATCCCGGCACGGAACTCGTCGTGGCGGCCTTCACCCGCGAGTGAGGCCAACTTCGGCAGCAATGCCGCTTGGACGGCGAGGAACATGAGCACAGGTATCCGGGCGATGAAGAACGCACGGGCGAACGACGCCACACGCGCCTTGTCGCCGTGCTTCTCGAGAACGCTCACGCCCAAGAGTGACGCGTAGGCGAGGCCCTGCATGAGCACCGAACCGCCGAGCAGGTACCCGAGGTTCTCCGACAGCTCCGAGTAGGGAGCGGGAGGGCCGGGGGTGATCAGTCGGTGCTGTCCCCGCAGGGAGAATGCGACCGCGGCGAACGGCGCGAGCGCAAGGCAGAGCGCGTATGCGCCCGCGCTGTTGACCCCGATGACCGCGAGCACGATCGCACCGCCAAGGCGGAACACACCTTCGGATCCGAGCATCTCGCCGTAGGCCCGAAAGCGGCCGTTGCCGGAGAGCACACCACGGGTGAGATGCATCGCGTAGAAGCCGACGAGCCCGACGGCCAGACCGGCCACCAGGAGCGCCTCGCCCTTGAACAGGCCGCTCGACAACGGGCCGATGAGCCCGACGCAGATCACGACGAGGACCGCGGTCAGGATGCCCCCGAGGCGCGAGGCGCGCCCGACCAGTGGACCGCCTCCGATGCCTCGCGCGCGGCGATGGGCCAGGGCTCGACCGACCTCCTGTTCCAACGGCAGGAAGAAGCCCGGGCCGGCCACGTAGATCAGGGCCCAGAACGTCGAGAAGGCGGCGCCGCTGTGGTTGGAGAGGCCGCGCAGGGCGATGATGACGAAGACGTAGGCCGTGAACGCCGCGATGACGAGGCCCGCGCCGACGGCAAAGGTGCCTTCGGGGACCGCCTCACGAGCCCGATCGATGATCTTCCTGGCGCTCTCTTGCATGCCGGGTTCGCCCCTTCGCGGGTCGCGTCGCCACGCGGGTTCGCCGGCGGCTGATTCCTGCGTCCCTGCCCAGTGGTCGCGTCTCGGCCGCCGAGGACGGCCAGCTTAACGGGCCGCCGGCGCCGGCTCCGCTCCGGCGGACACGTTTCTTCCAAAGGTCATGGAGCCGCGACAATGGGTTCGTGTACCAGCAGGTACGTCCCCCGCCGCGACATTCGCGACCTGCCAACGTCCGCCGATGAAGACTCGAACACTCATCATCGCCGCGATCCTCACCGGAGCGGCGATCCTCGCCGCCGGGATCACCCAGATCGTGCTCGGCCGGGGCGCCCACTGACCGGTGAGCTGACATTCAGGTCACGCGACGCGCGAACCGTCGTGGGAGACAATGTGTGGAGAGGAAGGGGTTCCAGGTGGCCGAGCAGTTCGACGTCGTGATCCTCGGCGGCGGCCCCGGCGGATATGCCGCCGCGCTCTACGGTGGTTCGGCGGGTTTGCGCATCGCGATGGTGGAGGAGAAGCGGGTGGGTGGCACCTGCCTGCACCAGGGGTGCATCCCCGCCAAGGAGCTGCTGCAGACCGCCGAGGTGCTGCGCACGGTGGCGGGGGCCAAGGAGTTCGGGGTCGACGCCGGTCAGCCGACGCTCGATCTCGGCACGAGCCAGAAGCGCAAGCAGCAGGTGATCGATCGGCTCACCCGCGGCCTCGAATCACTGCTCAAGCAGCGCAAGGTCACGATCGTGCCGGGCCGGGGCTCGCTCGTCGACGCGAAGGCCCGCCATCTCAGGGTCTCCGACGGCACCGAGCTGAAGGGCGACGCGCTGATCCTCGCCACCGGGTCCGCCCCACGTTCGCTCCCCGGTATCGACTTCGACGGCGAGCAGGTGCTCTCGTCCGATCATGTGCTCCAGCTGCGCGATGTTCCCAAAAGGGTCGTCATCGTCGGTGGTGGCGCGATCGGGTGCGAGTTCGCGTCGCTCCTCGCCGATGTCGGCAGCGACGTGACCGTTCTCGAGGCGCTTCCGCAGATCCTGAGCGGCGTCGACCGCGACGCGGCCGACGTCGTCGTCCGCGCGTTCAAGAAGCGCGGCATCAAGGTGGAGACCGGCGTCGAGATCGACGGGGTGCAGCGCAACTCGTCGGAGGTCGTCGTCCGCTATCGCAGCGGCGGACAGGTCACGGAGCTTCCGGTCGACAAGGTGATCCTGAGTGTCGGACGGCGTCCACTGTCCGACGGCGTCGGGCTCGAGGGCTCGGGTGTCGAGGTCGACCAGAGCGGCTTCATCACCGTCGACGGCCTCATGCGGACCACGGTGCCGGACGTCTACGCGGTCGGCGACGTCGTACCCGGCCCCCAGCTCGCGCACGTCGCGTTCGCGGAGGCGATCGTGACGATCAAGACGATCCTCGGCGAGCAGGTGTCGCCGATCGAGTACGACAAGGTTCCCTGGGGCATCTACAGCCACCCGGAGGTCGCGTTCAGCGGCCTCACCGAACAGGTGGCGCGCGAGCGCGGGTACGACGTCGTCACCTCGGTGCACCGGTTCGCGGGCAACGGACGCGCGCTGATCATCGGTGAACCGGACGGGCTCGTGAAGATCGTCGCCGAGAAGGACGGGCCGCTCCTCGGCGTCCACATCGTCGGACCTTGGGCGACGGAGTTGCTCGCGGAGGGATACCTCGCGGTGAACTGGGAAGCGACGGCTCACGACCTCGAGATGCTGGTGCACCCGCATCCGACGCTCAGCGAGCTCTTCGGCGAGTCGGCGCTCGCGCTGACGGGCCGCTTCCTGCACGGCTGACAACGACCCGCGTCCCGAACGGAGAAATCGCGTGGACATCACGATGCCCCAACTCGGTGAGACGGTCACAGAGGGCACGATCACCCGCTGGTTGAAGCAGGTCGGCGATCGGGTCGAGGCCGACGAGCCGCTGTTCGAGGTCTCCACCGACAAGGTCGATTCGGAGGTTCCGGCGCCGTCCTCGGGCGTGCTGGCCGAGATCCTGGTCGCCGAGGGCGAGACCGTCGATGTCGGGACGCGCCTCGCGGTCGTGAGCGACTCCGCATCGGGGGCCGCGCCCGCCCCGGCGCAGGTGGCGCCGACCGAGGAGGCACCCGCGGCGGCCGCGGAGGTTCCCGAGACCGCGCAACCCGCTCAGCCTGCTCAGCCGGCTCAGGCCGCTCAGGCCGCTCAGGCCGCTCCGGCCCCAGCGGCCCCACCGCCCGCCGCGCCGAGCGCAGCACCCGCTCCGGAGCCCGCACGCGAGGCCGCGGCCTCGGCCGCGTCACCTGCAGCGCCGACGACCGACGGCAACACCCTCGTGATGTCTCCGGTCGTCCGCCGCCTCATCGCCGAACGCGGTCTCGACGCCACCCAGATCAAAGGCACCGGCGAAGGCGGCCGCATCACGAGGAGAGACGTCCTCGCCGCTAGCCCTTCTGCTCCTCCTTCGAGTGCCCCGCGCGCGGAACGCAGCGCGGGGATTTCGCCAGCGGCGGGAGGGGCCGCTGCTGCGGAACGTTTGCCGCAGGCACCTGGAGCAGCAGTGGCCCCTCCCGCGGCCCCCGGCGCCCCGCAACCCGCCCCCGGGCGGGGCGACGAGATCGTCCCGTTCGACAACATCCGTCGTCGGACGGCCGAGCACATGGTGCGGTCCAAGGCGACGAGCGCGCACGTGTACACGTCGGTCGAGGTCGACTACGAGCGCGTCGAGCGCGCCCGCCGCGCCCATCGTGACGAATGGAAGCAGCGGGAGGGGTTCTCACTGACGTACCTGCCGTTCATCGCGCGTTCGTTCTGCGACGCGGTGGTGGAGTTCCCGAACGTCAATGCAAGCGTCGACGGTGACCGGCTGATCGTGCACCACGACGTGCACCTCGGCGTCGCGGTCGACCTTTCGTTCATGGGTCTGATCGCGCCGGTGGTTCGCAACGCCGACGGGAAGCGCCTCCGGTTGCTCGCGCGCGAGATGCGGGATCTCGCGGACCGAGCGCGACGCAAACAGCTGTCGCCCGACGAAGTCCTCGGCGGGACGTTCACGATCACCAACGCGGGTGGCTACGGCACGCTGATCACGCTGCCGATCATCAATCAACCTCAGGTCGCGATCCTCTCGACCGACGGCGTCCACAAGCGCCCGGTCGTCGTGGAAGGACCTGACGGTGAGGACGCGATCGCCATCCGTCCGGTCGGCGTCCTCGCGCTGGCGTGGGACCACCGAGCGTTCGACGGCGCCTACGCCGCTGCGTTCCTGCGCCGGATGAAGGAGATCCTCGAGACGCGCGACTGGGAGGCCGAGCTCACGTGACGAGCGCGACGCTGCAGGCGCGGTGGTTGGGGCGGGTCACGTACGCCGACGCGGACGCGCTCCAACGCGCGCTGCACGAGCGCAGCGGCGATGACTACCTGTTGCTGCTCGAGCACCCGCACGTCTACACGCTCGGGACGCGCGCCGACCTGACGAACGTGTTGGTCCCGCCCGCGACGGTCGGTGCCGAGCTCGTCCGGGCAGACCGCGGCGGCGACGTGACCTACCACGGGCCCGGTCAGCTCGTCGGCTATCCCGTGATCACGTTGCCCGGATGGCGCGACGGGCACAACGACGTCGTCGCGTACGTTCGCC
>CAZJSY010000105.1:0-11502 GCA_964548555.1 uncultured Burkholderiales bacterium | reverse complement strand
GTGCGAGCCAGAACCGGAGGAACTGCGCGAAGGAGTAGCGCAGGAACAGCGCGGCGCCCACGACGGCCAACGCGACACCGATCATCGCGACGACGAGGTAGTCCTGCTGCTGCGGCGGGTTCGTCGAGCGGGACCCGAAGAACGCGACGACGGTGATGACGATTCCGATCACCATCCCCGCGACGCCCACCTTCAACAACTGCGCGTCCCGACCCGTCACGGGATCGCGCAGCTTCATGCCTGCGATCTCCGCCTTGAACTGCTCGACACGATCCGTGCTCTCGATCATCGCTCCACCTTCGTTCGACCTGCTCGCATTGGTCCGCCCCGCCGGCCCACCTTCGACGCGTCGCTACCCTCCCAAGTATGCGGCGCTCAACTCCGACTCCATCTCTGCCGGTGTGCCCGCCTTCGCAACCCGGCCTTGCACCATGATCGCCGCGTAGTCGGCCACGCCGAGCACCGTCTGGGCGAACTGCTCGACGACGAGAATCGAAACGCCTTCCTTGGCGACGTGCGCGACGACTTCGTAGATCTGCTCGACGATGAGGGGGGCAAGACCCATCGACAGCTCGTCGAGCAAGAGCAGCGCCGGACGGGTCGCGAGCGCTCGTGACATGGCGAGCATCTGTTGCTCGCCGCCCGACAGCGTGCCCGCGGCCTGCTGGCGCCGTTCCTTCAACCGGGGGAAGCGGGCGTACGCCGCCTCCTCGACCTCGGGAAGGCTCACGCGTGCATAGGTCGCCATGCGCAGGTTCTCTCGCACCGTCAGGTTGGGGAAGATGCCGCGGCCCTCGGGGATGGTGCAGACGCCGCGCCGCGCCAGCTCGTCGGGTTTCGCGCCGGTGACGCGCCGCCCCGCCATGTAGACGTCTCCTCCACTTGCCTTGTGCAGACCCGCCGCGACCCGCAGCATCGTCGTCTTCCCGGCCCCGTTCGGTCCGAGGACCGCGAAGACGGACCCGACCGGAACGGAGAGGTCGACGCCGTGGAGCACTTCGATACGTTCGTACTGGGCGCGCACTCCGCGCAGCTCGAGGAGCGGCTCGTTCATGCCGTCGGTTCCACAGGTGCGCCGAGGTATGCGGCGAGCACGGCTTCGTTCACCCGAATCTCCTCTGGAGGTCCGACCGCGATGATCTCTCCGAAGTCGAGGACGTGGATCGTCTCGCACACTTCCATGACGAGCGATACGTCGTGCTCGACGAGCAGGACGGCCATGCCCTCGGCCGCAAGCTCACGCAGCAGCGCCGCGAACCTGTCGGTCTCCGAGTCGTCCTGCCCGGCAGCCGGCTCGTCGAGGAGCAGTACCCGGGGAAGGGTCGCGAGCGCACGCCCGAGCTCCACCAGCCGCCCCTGACCGGTCGGCAGAGAGTCGACCCTCACGTCCGCAACGTCGGTGAGCCCGATTCGTTCGATGATCGAGTCGGCGATTGCGTCGGGCGAGCCGTTCGTTCGCGACCACCCCTTGTGGATGTCGGCCGCGACACGGATGTTCTCGCGCGCAGTGAGCATCGAGAACAGTTCGAGCCGTTGGAACGTGCGAGCCAGGCCCTTGCGCGCCCGCTTGAACGGTGTGAGCTTCGTGATGTCGTGGCCGTCGAGCAGCACGTGCCCGGCGGTCGGCGCCTGCAGGCCCGTGATGACGTTGAACAGTGTCGTCTTGCCCGCGCCGTTCGGTCCGATGAGCCCGGTGATGCAGCCCGACTCCGCGGTGAGGTCGACGTTGTTGACGGCGACGTTGCCGCTGAAGCGGACCGTGACGGAGTTGACGGTGAGGTTCGCCATCAGCCGGCACGCCCGGGCAGCGCGAGCTCCCGGTCCATCTCGGCGACATCGCCGGCGGTGAACGGCTGGGTGACACCGATCCATTCGAGCGGAACAGGACGGGGTTCGGCGGCGCGCTCCGCAGCGAGACGCCGGCGCTCCATGACCTCGGCGAGCTGTGGTGCGAGCGCGAGGAGGCCGAGCTCGAGCACCACGAAGGGCCAGTTGGCGATCACGCCGGTGGTGCGCAGCAGCCACACCGCGACGAGCGCCGCGACGATGGGCACGATCGACACCGGGTTTCGCCACACGACATTCCAGCGGGGCCGGATGTCGTTCTGGATGAAGCCGTTCGGGTTCTTGCCCAGACCGATCCCGGCGAAGCCGACGATGACCGTCTGCAGCTGCTTCAAGGACGGGAACAGGTTGGCGAGGATCGGCGCACCGAGGAAGAGGCCGGCCGCGAACGCACCGGCGATGGAACCGATGCCGGCGATGACCATGACGAGAAGGATCGACAGGCCGGTGAAGAACTCGAACAACGACGGGTCGGCGACCCGCAACGCGCCGCCGTAGATCGCGCCGCCGATGCCGGCGATGCCCGCCGACAGGGCGAACACCGCGAGCTTCGTCGAGGTGAGGTTCAAGCCGAGCGTCGCGCACGCGGCCGGGCTGTCCTTCATGGCCAGCAGCCGGTACCCGAAGCCGCTACGGCGCACCCAGACGACGAGCAGGCTGAAGATCGCGAACGCGATCGCGCCGAAGATGAAATAGGCCCGATCGCTGTCGGCCTGGTAGCCGAAGACCCCGATGCGGCTGATCGTGAGCGAGCCCTGCTGGAAGATGTCGAACTTGTGGTGGAACACCGTGAACTTGGGCAGCAGCCACAACCACCGGTCCAGCATGACGGCGAACGCCGCGGTCGCGAGGGCGAGATAGATGCCGGACAGTCGCAGTGCGGGCAGGGCGATCAGCGCTCCCACGCCCGCGGCGATCAGCCCGCCGGCGAGGATCGCGAGCGGATTGCCGTGGGGGCCGCCGAGGTGCGCCATCGTGACGGCGCCGATCGCACCGAACGACAGCTGACACAACGAGATCTGCCCCGCGTAGCCGATCAACGGGATCATCGAGAGCCCGATGATGCCGAGACCCCACATCTTGTTGACGTTGTTGAGGTCGGCCTTCCCGACGACCAGGGTCATCATCGCGGCGCCGATGATCATCGATGCGGCGAAGACGCCCGCGCCGGGCCACGACGGCCGGGGCATGTTCTCGCGCGTGCGGAGCACGCCATGGCCGCGCAGGCGCGTCTGCGGCAGCACGAGGAGGATGACGAACAGCAGGATGATCGGCACCGACGCGACGAGACCGGTGAGGTACGGCGTCACCGATGAGGGCACCTTGTTGATGATGTAGCCGCGGGAGTAGTCGGCGGCGAGGCCGAGCACGAGTGCGCCGACGAAGGTGAGCGGGAGGCTGCGCAGACGGCCGAACATTGCGGCGGCGTACGCGTTCACGATCAGCAGCGTGAGCGGCAACGCCGAGAGCAGCAGCGTCGGAGAGATCAGGATCCCACTCAGCGCCGCGAGGGACGAGCCGATCGCCCACGCGAGCATCGAACTGGCGTCGGGGCGGGCGCCGTTGAGCATCGCCAGCGGGCGATCGTCCACCGCGGCACGCATCGAGACGCCGATCCGGGTCCGGTAGAGCAGCAGGCGGAGCCCGATCGCGACGAGAATCGCGATGACGAACGCCGCGATCTCGTGCCACGACAGCCGCACGCCGAGGATCGACTGGGCGTTGCCCTCCCAGAAACCCCTGATGGGACGGGCCTTGTTGGGGTCCCAGATCCACAGCGACAGACCGAGGAGCGACACGAGCAGGGCCAGCGTGGTGACGAGCTTCGTCGTCTCCGACGTGCCCTGCAGCCCGCGCATGATGACGAGCTCCAGGAGCGCGCCGAAGAGTGGCCCGAGTATCAAGAGCACCACGATCAGCGCGATTGGCGCAGGAACGCCCCAACCGAACCGTAAGTCCCAGTACGCGAAGGCCGCGACCATTCCTGTCGCACCGTGGGCGAAGTTGAACACGCCCGTGGTGGTGTAGGTCAGGACCAGGCCGCTCGCTGCAACGGCGTAGATCGACGCGGTGACGAGACCGCTGAACGTGTAGCCGAGGAACGCGTGCAATTACTCCTACTCCCCCCGGAGTCGCGGCTGGGGATGGCCAGTCGACGACCCGGCAGACGCCGGGCCCCGTTCCCCCCTGACGGACCGCATCTGACGTGACGTTAGCTATCTGCTCGGCGCGCTTCCAGCGATGACCGGAGATTCCTTGACGCGGCCGTGACCAGCGAGCCGTGGGGTGTCCGGGCGGCGCGGGTCGTTCCGACGCGTCGCTCGGTCATCCGGGATTTTCCAATTCGCGCTCAAGTTCGGGCCGAAGCTCTCGATTCAACAGAACGCGCGGTCGCCGGACGTTCTGACCTGGCGAACGCGCACGACGACGTGGTCCCGGGTGGGGAGGAGCAGGTATGCGCGCGCGACGCGTGGTGGGTTTGTTGACTGCGGGCGTGCTGGGGGCAAGTGGCCTGACTGCGCTCGCCATGCCGGCCGGAGCGACGACGGCGACCGCGACGGTCACCGCGGGATCGTTGGCGTTCGTGTCGGCGCCGCCGGCGGTGAGCTTCTCCGCGACGCTCAACGGGACCGACCAGACGATCACGGCGAAGCAGGCGATCGACGTCGGTGACGCGACCGGGTCGGGCGCCGGTTGGAACATCACCGCGACGTCGACGACGTTCACCAGCGGGGTCAACTCGCTGTCGAACACCGCGACGACGGTTACCGCAGCGCCCACCGACGCCTGCGACAGCGGCTCCACCTGCACGCTCTCGATCAACACGATCACGTACCCGTACACACTTCCTGCAGGAACGGTGGCGCCGCTTGCGACCAAGCTCTTCGACGCGTCCTTGTTGACCGGAATGGGGAACCAGACGGTGACGCCGACCTGGCGGCTGGCCATTCCCGCGAACGCGTCGCCCGGCACGTACACCTCGACGTGGACCCTGTCGTTGGTCAGCGGCCCGTAGCGGGGTCGAGCAATGGGTGCTCGAGGGATTGGTGCCCGCGCTCGTGTCCTCATGCTGCTTGCGCTGGCCACCGTGGTCGCGGGTGGGATCATGCCGTGCGCGGCGTCTGCGAGCGCGTCCGACGGTTTCAGTGTGCGACCGGCGCACTCGGATCCTGCCGATGCGGCGACACGCGCGTACTTCAAGATGATGATCGGGCCGGGAGGGTCGTCCGTCGACCAGGTGCTCGTCGGCAACGCCGGCAACGAGCCGGTCCGCCTCATCGTGTCCTCCGTGGACGGTCTGACCGGGGAGACGTCGGGCGCCGTCTATGCGAACCGCCAAGACCCCGTTGCGAAGGCCGGTGCCTGGGTGACGCCGAGCGTGACAACGGTGACCGTCGCTCCCCATGGTGAAACCAGGGTGGGCTTCGTCGCTCGCGTTCCCGTCGGTGCCGCGCCCGGCGATCACCTCGCGGGCATCGCGTTCGAGAACGCGGCGCCGCGTGCGACGTCGGGTGACCGCTTCTCGGTGACGCAGGTGCTGCGCGCCGTCGTCGGTGTGCTGATCCAGGTTCCGGGCCCGTCGGAGTTCCGGCCGCACGCGGTCACTGCAGGCCTCGCGGCGCTCCCGGGTGTCGGGAGCGCGGCGGTGATGATCAACCTCCGCAATGACGGCGCGAAGCTCGGGAAGCCACGCGTCGAGGTGGCGCTCGACGGGCCGGCGGCGTATCACCGGACGGTCAGCCGCCAGCTCGACACGCTGCTGCCGGGGGACTCCATCGAGTTCCCGCTCCCGTGGCCCGACACGCTGCACGCGGGCGATTACGACCTGGTCGCGACGGTGACAGGAGGCCGTGAACCCGCGGTGTTGCACACGCACGTACACCTGGGGCCGACGCTGCCGGGCCCGCTCGTTGCGAAGCACCGCGTCGCACGCGCGCAGGGCGTTCCCGTCTGGCTCCTGCTGCTCGCAACAGGTCTCGGCGGCGGGATGCTGGGCGCACTGATCGTGCGCCGGCCACGCCGCCAGTAGAGAACGTCACGAGCTCTCGTACACCGCGTCACCGCGAGCGGCGAACACGCGGAGATCCCGTGTCACGTCCCGTGATTCATTCCTGACCGTTTTGGTGCTCGGCTCTCAAAGTCTGGGCGCTCCGCCTCGATCCAAGACGGAGAATCCGGGAGCGGCGTGTGCCGGCTCCCGACCGTGCGGCGATCGCTGCGAATGGAGAGGAGCGGTTATGCGAATACGACACCTGTTCGGTGTCTTCACGGCGAGTGCGTTGGTGTTGAGCGGATTGGGCGGCCTTGCTGCACCCGCCGGTGCGGCGACGGCCACGGCCACGATCGCGGCGGGCTCGTTGGGCTTCGTCTCGACGCCCCCGAACGTCAGCTTCACCGCGACGCTCGCCGGCGTGGACCAGACCGTGACCACGACGCAGCCGCTCGACGTCGGTGATGCGAGCGGGTCGGGCGCCGGCTGGAACATCACCGCGACGTCGACCACCTTCTCCACCGGTGGCCTGACGCCGAAGACGCTGTCGAACACGGCGACCACCATCGCCGCGACGCCCACCGACGTGTGTGACACGGGCTCCAGCTGCACGACAGCGACGAACGCGATCACGTACCCGTACACGCTTCCTGCGGGTACGACCGCGCCGACCGCGACGAAGCTCTTCGACGCCGCGGCCAACACCGGTATGGGGAACCAGACGGTGACACCCACGTGGCGCCTCGCCGTCCCTGCCAATACGTCGCCGGGTAGCTACACGTCGACGTGGACCATCTCGTTGGTTAGCGGCCCCTGACCGCATCCCGATGATGGGTCGTCGCTCGGAACGCGTACGGAACGCGATCGTGCTGGCCGTTGCCTGCGTAGCGGCCGGCATGATCGCGCCTTACACGGCGCTGGCGGCGGGCCCGGCGGGTGGGTTCAGCGTGCGGCCCGCGCACGTCGATCCGGCCGACCCCGCGAGCCGCACGTACTTCAAGCCGGTGGTCGCGCCCGGCGCCTCGTTCGCGGACCAGGTGATCGTCTCCAACAGCGCCGACGCGCCGCTCGACCTGCTCGTCGCTCCCGTCGACGGGCTCACCGCCACGACGTCGGGAGCGGTCTACGCCAACCGTGACCAGTCGCGCACGAAAGCGGGTGCATGGGTGACGCCGGAGGTGTCGACCGTTCGAGTGCCGCCACATGCGGAGAGCACGATCGGCTTCTCCGTGCGCGTTCCGGGTGATGCCGCACCGGGCGACCACCTCGCAGGTCTCGCCCTCGAAGACGCGAAGCTGCGGTCGTCCGGTCAGGGAGTCTCGGTGACACAGGTGATCCGCGCGGTGGTCGGTGTGCTCGTACAGGTGCCCGGGCCGGCCCAGTTCCAACCCGCGGTGGCGGCCCTCGACCTCGCGGCACTCCCGGGATTCGGCACTGCGTCGGTCGTGGTGCATCTCGGCAACAGTGGCGCCAAGCTCGGCAAGCCGGGGCTGGCCGTGTCGCTGGACGGGCCTGCCGGTTACCACCGCGCGGTGAACCATCAGCTCGACACGATCCTGCCCGGTGACACGATTCCCTTCCCGTTGCCGTGGCCGGACACACTCCAAGCGGGTGACTACGACGTGCTCGTCACGGTCACCGGAGGTGCGGAGCCGGTCGTCTTCCGCACGCGTGTGCACCTCGGCGGCGCATTGCCGGGGGCGCCTCCACCCGCGGCGGCACGGCGCGCGACCGCCCGTCACGTGCGCAGCAGCGACACCTCGTGGTTGTGGTTGGTAGCGACGGGACTGGGTGGTGGCCTGCTCGGCGCGGCCCTCGTGCGCCGGCCGCGGCGCCGTTCCCGACGGAGGCCGCAGCAGGAGATACCGGCGACGCGTCCCGCGGAACCGGGCTGGGCGCCGCCACACGCGCGGAGGAACGGGGACGACGTCGAGCCGGCGATCAAGGGGCCGCAGGGGGCCGAGCCGCGTAACGGGTCGCAGTCCCGTTCGCGCAAGTAGAGCGCCCGATGGGGGACGCCCGGAGAGGCGGGAGCACGTGTCGACGCGCTCGGCGTCGTCGTGCCGCCGTTCTGTGCGCTGCACTGGTCACCGCTGGGCTGGTGCCGGTGTTCGGGGCTCGCAGAGCAGAGGCCGCGGCACTCGCGTACACCGTCTACGTGGGCAACTTCGGCTCGGGCAGCCTGACGCCCATCGACGCATCGACCAACACCGCCGGGCCGGCGATCACCACGAAGGATCCCAACGCGGTCGCGATCAGTCCTGACGGAAGCACCGCGTATGTCGCCAACTACACGGAGGGCACGGTCACCCCCATCACGTTGGCCACCAAGACGCTCGGAGCACCCATAACGGTGGGTACGCACCCGTACTCCATTGCGATCACGCCCGACGGCACCAAGGCGTACGTCGCGAATTACGCGTCGAACAACGTGAGCGCCATCAACCTGAGCACCAAAGCCGTGGTCGCGACGATTCCCGTCGGTACGAGCCCGTATGCGATCGCGATAACGCCCGACGGTACGAAGGCCTACGTCACCAACACCGGCTCGGCGAACGTGTATCCGATCACGATCGCGACGAACACTGCGGGAGCACCGATCCCGGTCGGCACCCAGCCGAACCCCATCGCCATCACGCCGGACGGCACCACTGCGTGGGTCGGAAACTACGGCTCGAACACCATCCAGCCGATCACGGTCGCCACCAACACGGCCGGGCCCACGATCACGGTCAACAGTCCGGCCGCGCTCGCGATCACGCCCGACGGCACCAAGGCGTACATCGGCAACTACAACCAGGCGACCGTCACACCCTTCACGCTCGCAACCAAGGCACTCGGCGCCACGATCCCGGTCGGTACCCAGCCGTACGAGATCGCGATCACCCCCGACCAGGCGACCGCGTACGTCGCGAACTACAACAACAACGGTGCGGGCACCGCGACCGCGATCAACATCTCCACCAACACCGTCGCCGCCACGATCAACGTCGGGACCGGACCCGACAACCTTGCGATCACACCCGACCAGGCGCCGGTCGCGTCGTTCAGTGCCACGGCCGCTCCGCCCGGCTCCACGACAACGTTCGACGCGTCGGCGTCGACGGTGAAGTACGGATCGATCACCAACTACCACTGGACCTTCGGCGACGGGGCGGTCGTCGACACGGCGTCGCCGACGACGACGCACACCTACAGCAGCGCCGGGGCCTTCGGCGTCACTGTCACCGAGACCGACACCGCGGGCACGTCGACCACGGACGCGTTCACGGGCAAGACGTTGAGTCGTAACGGATCGTCGAGCGCACAGGCCACACGCACGATCTCCATCGGAATCACCGCGTACGCGCTCGACACCGGCGCGGGGAACATCACGCCGATCAACGTCGCATCGAATACCGCCGGCACTGGCGTGGCCCTCAATGCGCCCGACCAGGTGGCGATAACGCCCGATGGCACGCAGGCGTACGTGACCCTCTGGGGCGGAACCGTGGTGCCGGTCACGTTGGCCTCGATGACCGCCGGACCGGCGATCACCGTGGGCACCAATCCCTGGAGCCTCGCGATCACCCCCGACGGAACGAAGGCGTACGTGGCCAACAACGGGGCCGGCACGGTGAGCGTCATCAACCTGTCGACGAACACAGTGACCGCGACCGTCACCGTGGGAACCAGTCCCGGGGGCGGCGGTGGTGGTATCGCGGTCACGCCCGACGGGAGCAAGGTCTACGTGGCGAACCAGGGATCGAACACCGTCTCCGTGATCAGCACCGGGTCCAACACCGTGACGGCGACGATCTCGGTGGGCCTCAAGCCCGATGCGCTCGCGGTCACACCCGACGGCGCAACGATGTGGGTCGGCAACTACGACTCGAACTCGATCACGCCGATCACCACGTCGACGAACACGGTGGGGACGAGCATCACGACGAACATCGCGAACCCGAACTGCATCGCGATCTCGCCCGACGGCACCAAGGCGTACGTGTGCAACTACGCGAACGCCACCGTGACACCGATCAATCTCACGACCGGCACGGCCGGCACTCCCTTTGCCGTCAGCGCGCAGCCGTACCAGATCGCGTTCACCCCCAAGGGCGACGTCGCGTACGTGACCGGATGGAGCTCCGGCAAGGTCACGCCCATCACGGTCGCCACCAACACCGCCGGTGCGACGATCTCGGGGACGAACTGGGACGGCGTCGCGGTCTCGCCCGACCAGGCACCGGTCGCGTCGTTCACGGTGACGGCCGCGGCCGCCGGATCTCCGTCGTCATTCGACGCGTCGGCGTCGACCGTGAAATACGGAACCATCACGAACTTTCACTGGGATTTCGGCGACAGCGCCACGGCCGATACCGCGACTTCGACGACCACCCATACCTACGCGGCGGGCGGTACGTACACCGCCGCACTCACAGCGACCGACTCGGCCGGTACGTCGACGACCGTGGTGTTCACCGGCCAGACGGTCAGTCGCAACGGCAGCAGCAACGCGCAGGCGACGCGGACGTTCGCCGTGGCGGCCGGTACTGCGCTCGGTTGGGTATCGACGCCCGGAAACGTCGCATTCTCCGGAACGCTCAACGGCGGGGATCAGATCTTCACTGCAACGCTGCCGCTCGACGTCGGCGGCAGCAGCTCCACCTCGGGCTGGAACATCTCGGCGACGTCCACGCTGTTCACGACGGGCGGTGCCCCGCACACGCTGCCGGCGGGTGCCACGACCATCCAAACCCCGCCGACCGTGAGCTGTGACGCCGGCTCGACATGCACGCTCGCGTCGAATTCGATCGCGTATCCGTACACGATGCCCGCGGGCGGCGGTCCGCCGGCCGCGACGAAGCTCTTCAACGCCGCCACCAACACCGGCACGGGCAATCAGACGGTCACGCCGACGTTCACCCTCGCCGTCCCGGCGACCACGTTCGCCGGGACGTACACGTCGAGCTGGACGATCACGCTCGCGTCGGGTCCGTGACCCGCTCCACGCGAACGCACCGTATGCCCGGCCGGCGGCGGCCAAACCTGTCATGCTCACCCCGGGCGATCGGGGGATGGGCCCGTGGACGTGATCTCGCGGCGGAGGTTCCTGAGCGCGGGCGCCGGCGTCGTGGCCGGCGTTGCCTTCGGTTCTGCATGTTCGAGCGCTGGCCATGCGAAGAGATCCGGGGGCTCGTCGCAGCTGCCCTCCGATCCGGGACGGGCGCCATTCGACACTGTCGTGGTGCTCACGATGGAGAACCGGTCCTTCGACCACGTGCTCGGCTGGTTGCCGGGTGCCGACGGCAAGCAGGCCGGGCTGAGCTATGTCGACAAGGCCGGGATGCCGCAGCCGACGTGGCCGCTCGCCCCGGACTGGCAGGCGTGGACGCACGACGACCCGTTGCACGACTGGATGTCGGTCGCGACACAGTGGAACGGCGGCCTGTGTGACGGTTTCCTCAAGACACAGCGTGTCGGGGATCCGTACCCGATCGGCTATTACACCGGGGCGGATCTGCCGGTGCTCGCGCAGCTTGCCCGGGAGTACACGACGTTGGATCGGTACTTCTGCTCGCTGCTCGGCCCGACATGGCCGAATCGCTTCTACATGCATTGTGCCGCGACGGACATCGACGCGACGGGCGCGTACCCGTACGCGGCCGACACGACGAAGCTGCCGC
>CAZJSY010000104.1:0-12233 GCA_964548555.1 uncultured Burkholderiales bacterium | reverse complement strand
CGCGGCTTCTTCGGCGCTGAAGTCGTCCGGTTCGTCGTCGGCCTCGGACGCGACGAGGTCCTTCTCGTCGTCCTCGAGGTCCACGTCCTCGTCGCCCTCGTCGATCAGACGGACGGGCTCGCGCCATTCGTCGGGATCGGGCGTGGCGTCGCCCGGAGCGAGGTCGGGCTCTTCGCGCGACAGGCGCACGTCGAGCGGTTCGAGCCGCCGCTGCTCCTCAGCGGTCGTACCCCAGTCGGTCACGGCCTTCGGGTAGTAGTTGGGCGGCGAGACGCCCTCCTGCGGGTCGCCGGTCGCCTCTTTCTCGGGAAGCGGCCCCTCGAGGTCGGGGACACCTTCCGCCTCGAGCGGCTCACCGCTCGCTTCGCGCTCGTCGGGCCGCATGTCCGTCCTTTGCTGCTCGTCGCGGTCGCGGGACTCCTTGACGCGGTACCCCCACCCGCGACCCAGGAAACGGTGCTCAGCCGAGGCGGCGGAGCAGCTCGAGCTTGTCGACCTTGTGCATCGACGTCAACGGCAGCTCGTGGACCACGACGAGGCGGTCGGGTGCCTTGTAATCGGCGAGGCGGCTGCGGCTCAGCTCGCGCAGTTCCTCGAGCGACGGGGGTGCACCCGCGTCGGTGGGAACCACGAATGCGGCGCCGATCTCGCCGAGGACGGGATCGGGCGCGCCCACGACTGCGACGCGGTCGACCTTGGGATGCTCGGCGAGCAGGCCCTCCACCTCGGCCGGATACACGTTGTAGCCGCCGCGGATGTACATCTCCTTGAGCCGGCCGACGAGACGAAGGTTGCCGTCGTCGCCGATGTAGCCGAGATCGCCGGTGTGCAGATACCCGTCGACGTCGATGACCTCGGCGCTGCGTTGGGGGTCGCGCCAGTAGCCGCGCATCATCGCCGGCGAACGGCAGATCACCTCGCCGACGACGCCTTGATCGACGTCGTCGCCCTCGGGGTCGACGATCCGCAGCTCCACCTCGGGCGCGGGCCGTCCGACCGTCGTCGCCACCGTCTCGTCGGGGTCGCCGATGCGCGTGCTCGTGGTGACGCCGGCCTCGGTGCTCGTGTAGCGGGTCAGGACGGGGCAACCCAGCACCGACCGCATCGTGCGCACCAGCTCGGGCGCGATCGCGGCCGCACCGAGACCCGCGACCCGCAGCCCCGAGAAGTCGGTGCGCTCGAGGTCCGGATGCGCGAGCACGAGCGACCATTGCGTCGGTACGCCGGTCGCCATCGTGATCCCTTCCTCGCGAATGAGGCGCAAGGTCTCCGTCGCCGACCACGGCTCACCGGCGAGTACGAGTGTCGTCGCGTGCGCGAGCTCGTCCCACATGCGGGTCATGTAGCCGACGTGGGGGAACGGCAACACGACGAGCCGCCGCTCGGCGTCGACGGTGAGCTCGCCGATGTTGCGCGAGATCGCTTCCTGCGTCGCGTGGTCGTACACCGCGCCCTTCGGCGCGCCGGTCGTGCCACTGGTCCACACGATGCAGGTCGGGTCGTCGGGCTGACGCGCGGGGAACGCGCCGGCCGCGGGCGCCGGCGAGCGGAACGCCTCGGCGAGCTGCACGCGCGTGAGCACGACGCCCGGGTCGGCGTTCGCCGGCGTCTCACGGCCATGGTCGATCACCGTGAGCTTCGGTTCCGTTCGCTCGACGATGCTCGTCGCCTCGCCGGCACCGAGCCTGAGGTTGATCGCCGACGTGATCGCACCAACGCGCAGGGCGCCGAGGTAACACACGGCGAAGTCGATCGACGACGGCAGGAGGAGACACACGCGGTCGCCGCGACGGATGTCGTGCTCGAGCAACACCGCCGCGAACCCGTCGGCTGCGCGATCGAGGGCGGCGTACGTGATCCGCTCGGCGCCGTGCACGTAGGCCTCGCGCGTGGGGAAACGCGCGGCCGCGTCGCGCAGGAGGTCGTCGACGAGAACCGGCACGGCGGGAGACTACCCCGGCAGCACCCGTGATCTGACGGGGCGTAAGATCCGCCGGACGCAGCGAAGGGAGAACACCATGACGCGCTTTGCCGGCCGGATCGCCGTCGTCACGGGTGCGGGTTCGGGTCTGGGACGGGCCGCCGCAACCATGTTCGGCCGCGAGGGAGCACGGGTCGCGGTGCTCGACCTCGCCGCCGATGCCGCAGAGAAGACCGTGGCGGAGATCGGCGAGCACGGCGGTACGGCGCGCGCGTACGCGGTGGACGTTCGCGATCCCGAGCAGGTGCGCGCCGCGGTGCAATCCCTGACCGACGATCTGGGCGCGCCTGATGTGTTGGTGAATGCCGCCGGCATCGGTGGCTTCGCGCACAGCCACGAAGAATCGTTCGACCAGTGGTCGCGCATCATCGCGGTGAATCTCACCGGCACGTTCCTCATGTGCCAGGCGGTGCTACCGGCAATGCTCGAGCGAGGCGGCGTGATCGTGAACATCGCCTCCAACTCCGGCCTCAAGGGACAGAAGTACTCGGCTGCCTACTGCGCGTCGAAGGGCGGCGTGGTCAACCTCACCCGGGCACTGGCATACGAGTATCTCGGTCGCGGCGTTCGCGTGAACGCCGTCGCACCCGGTGGGATGAACACACCCATGATCCAGACGTTCACGTTCCCAGAGGGTGCGGCGATGGCGGACTTCGCCAACATCAACTCACCGTTGGGATATGCCGAGCCGGAAGACGTCGCCAACGCGGTCTTGTTCGCCGCGTCCGACGAAGCCCGGTACATGACCGGATCGATCGTGTCGGTCGACGGCGGGATCATGGCCGGCTGACGGGAGTCCCGCCCCGTTGTCGTCGGGTCGAACGTGCCGGCCGTCACCGGGCGAGTCGCCGGGCCTCCCAGTCGAGCAGCGCCACGGGAGTGAGCCCCGTGAGCGTGCGGCTCTCGCGCGTCAGATGGGCCTGGTCGGCGTAGCCCGCCTCGGCCGCGAGCGTCGCGAGGCTGCGTCTCGGCATCGAGGCCCGCGTCGCGCGCAGGAAACGTTGGAAGCGTTGGATCCGGGCCAGTGTGCGAGGCGGGTACCCGACGGCCTCCTCGACCCTGCGCCGTAGTTGACGGTCGCTCAGTCCGACTGCCCGCGCCAACGGCGCCACGTGTTGATCCGGACACTCGAGGAGCGACGCAACGTGGGCGACCACGGCGTCGGGAACACGAGCGGTATCCACCCGTTTCGTCAACGCGGCGACGATCACCCCGAGCCGTGCGGCCGCGTTGGACGGCTCCGCAACACGCGCGGCCAACTCGTCTCCGACGCGGCCCCACAACTCGTCCGGCCTGGTGTCGCGGTCGCGGAGCTCCGCCGCGCTCGTCCCGAGGAGCGCAGGCGCGGCGCCGGTTCGGAACCGTACGCCGACGGTCACGGTGCCCGGCGCGAGGTGCAACGTCGTGCTGCGCGTCGCCGGGCCGGCGAGCACCAGCTCGTGCTCGACCGCGACGACGTCGATACAACCGTCAGGGAGCACGGGCTGCGCGTACGTCGCTTCACCTTCACCGATCGAATGCACCCAGAGGCACGTGACGTACGGCTCGAGCGCGAGCGGTGGTGCGAGCTCCCGATAGCGGGAGGTCGGCTGGGCGACCACGTCACCAGTATCGCCGGACCCCGCTGGGCGCGGCTCCGGACGAGGGCCGGCGCGGCGAGGGCCGGGAGAGTGGTCTCAGGCCTTCTTCTCACCCTCGGCGTCGTCGCGAGCGCCTTCCGACAGGCCTTCCTTGAATTCCTTGTGAGCCTGGCCGAGCGACCGGGCGAGCTTCGGGATCTGCGAGCCCCCGAAGAGGAGCACCACGACGGCGAGGACGATGAGCAGGTCGGGTCCGAGGATCTCGGCGAGGACAGTGTGCACGGTCAGGTCCCTTCTTGCGCACGGCCTCAGTTCTTCGGCCAGCGTAGACCCGCAGTGCCGTGAACGTTCGCCCCCCGGCGAATGTGCGACCGTAGGGGTCTCTGCCGGCCTTTTCCTGTCGCTTCGCTGACCGTGGTGTCCATCGCGCCGTCGCCGTACTGGCGGCGGCGCTGCTCGTCGCGTCGGGCTGTCAGGGCTCGGGCTCCAGCCGCGCGTCCGGTCCGCGGCCCCGCTCGGCGACTTCGCCGTCGTCCACCGCCCCGGCCGGTCCCGCGAACGGCGCCCCGGCGCCGGCGAGTCCGCTGTCCTGGCACAGCTGCACGGGCGGTCAGTGTGCGACGCTGCGCGTGCCGCTCGACTACGCGCATCCCGAACGGGGGCGGATCGACCTCGCGCTCATGCGCCGCACGGCCGGTACGCCTGCGGCGCGCCTCGGATCCTTGCTCCTCAACCCCGGGGGGCCGGGCGGTTCGGGGATCGACCTCGTGCGCAACCTCTCGCCGACGTTCCCCCGGGAGTTGCGCGACCGGTTCGACCTCGTCGGGTGGGATCCACGGGGCACCGGCGCGAGCACGACGGTCGACTGTGGCAACCGGCTCGACTACCTCTTCGCGCCCGACATCTCGCCCGAGACGGCGGCCGCGCAGCAGGCGCTCGAGACCGCGAGCAAACAGTTCGCCGATGCGTGCGAGGCGCGTAGCGGCGCCTTGTTGCCGTATCTGTCGTCGGACGCGACCGCGCACGATATGGAGCAAATCCGCACCGCGCTCGGCGAAGCAAAGCTCACGTACCTCGGCTACTCGTACGGCACGTACCTCGGCACGTTGTACGCGCACCTGTTCCCGGACCGCGTGCGCGCGTTCGTGCTCGACGGTGCGGTTGATCCTGCGTTGTCGGCGCGCGACGTCGTCCTGCAGCAGGCGCAGGGATTCGAACGGGCCCTCGACGCGTTCCTCGCCGACTGCGCGAACGACCGGTTGTGCGCCTTCTCCTCACGCGGCAACCCGCGGGCGGCGTACGACAGGCTCGCGGCGGCGGTCGATGCGCGTCCGATCCGCGCCCGTGTCGACGGCCGCACGCGCAGCCTCGGGCCGACGCAGTTCGAGCTCGGCGTGTCGACGGCTCTTTACGGGGGGCGTCCGGTCTGGCCAGAGCTCGCCACCGCGCTCGCACACGCGGCGGCGGGTGACGGCAGCGACCTGCTGCAGTTCTTCGACGCATACGTGAACCGCCAGACCGACGGCACCTATTCGCACGAGTACCCGGCCTTCCTCGCGACCGTGTGCCTCGACGGCCCGAGCCTCGGTGATCTCGCGACGGCACGGCAGCTCGAGGTCGAGGCGCGGGCGGTCGCGCCGCATTTCGGCGCGGGCAACGTGGGTCTCGGGCTCGTGTGCGAGTTCTGGCCGGTGCCCGCGGTCACCACCGCCGGCGCGGTCAGGGCGCCCGGTGCTCCGCCCATCGTCGTCGTGGGCACGACGGGGGATCCGGCGACCCCGGTGGCGTGGGCGCAATCGCTGGCGGCGGAGCTCGGGTCGGGGCACCTGCTGTTGCACCGCGGTGAAGGGCATACCGCGTTCCCGGCGGCCGACGCGTGTCTCGATCCCGCCATCGTGCGGTACCTCGTCGACACGACGGCCCCGCCCGACGGCACGGTGTGTTGAACCTTGTGTTGAACCTCCACTGCGTCGCTCGGCGCTGACGCGCGTGCGAGCCGTCAGCCCGGGGGCCGGAGGTCGATGAGCATCGTCCACGAGTCACCGCGCTCGTCGACCTTGTGGAAACCGAACCGTTCGTACATCGATCGGACCGGGTTCTCGCGATGCACCGACAGGCTGACCCGTGGCACGCGGCGGCCACGCGCGCGGCCGAGGATCCCGCCGAGCAGCAGGCTCCCGGCGCCCCGGCCCCGATGGTCACGCGCCACGGCCAGCGCGAGCTCCGGGGTGTCGGCGTCGATGAAGCCGTGGCCGGGGCGCGCCGGCTCGAACGTCCGGAGCCATGCCGCGCCGGCCGGCTCGTTGCCGAGCGCGAGCGCGACCAGCGCGTCGTCTCCGGGCCGGCCCCAGCCCTCGACGTACCGGCCGGCTTCGGTGGCCAGCATCTCCTTGACCGGCTCCCGACGCGTGTCGGGATCCCAGTGGACCGCTTCGTACAGCATCGCGATCAGGAACCTCGGGTCGGCCTCGGCCGTGAGCCGGAACACGCGGCCCAGGTTATTGGGCGTGTCGCACGTCCGGGCCGCCCGGAGCGTTCCTGCCTGACGCTAGTGTCAGTCGGCATGGCCCTTCCGCCGCAGATGACAGTCCTCGACGCGCTCGCCGGTCGCCTCGCCACCGATCCCGAGGGTCCGTATCTGGACTTCGAGGGGATCGAGCTCACGGCCGCTGCGGTCGACGAGGCGTCGAACCGCCTGGCCCACGCGCTGCGCAGCCTCGGTATCGAGCGCGGTGACCGCATCGCGACGTTGCTCGAGAACAGTCCCGAGCAGGTGGTGTCGTTCT
This sequence comes from uncultured Burkholderiales bacterium, assembly GCA_964548555.1. Lineage (GTDB taxonomy): Bacteria > Actinomycetota > Acidimicrobiia > IMCC26256 > JAMXLJ01 > JAMXLJ01. The sequence continues at coordinate 5,886 of CAZJSY010000104.1, read as the reverse complement.
TCGCCGCGGTGAAGCTCGGCGCGATCCAGGTACCCATCAACACCGCGTACAAGGGCGACTTCCTTCGCCACGTGCTCGCCGACTCGGGCGCGAAGGTCTTCGTCGTGCAGGGCGACATCGCGTCGCGGGTCAACGTGGTGGCCGGCGACCTGCCCGAGCTCGGTGCGGTCGTGGTGGCCGGGCCGCCCGACGAGGTGGTCACCACACCCGTGGTGCGCGACTGGGCGGAGCTGATGGAGGAGTCCTCGTCGGAGCCGGTGAAGGACGTCACCGTGACACCGGCCGATCTCGCCTGTTTCATCTACACCGCGGGCACGACCGGTCCGTCGAAGGGCTGCATGCTGTCGCACAACTACGTCGTGTCGCTCGCCGACCAGATCGCGCGTCTCTGGGGACGGCGTTCCGACGACGTCGTGTTGACGCCGTTGCCCTTGTTCCACTTCAACGCGATCTCGGTGTGCGTCGTCGGCACGCTGGTCGTGGGCGGACGAGCGAGCATCGCCCGCCGCTTCTCCGTCTCGCGGTTCTGGCCCGAGGTGAAGCGCACCGGCGCGACGATGCTGTCGATGCTCGGGTCGCTCGCGATCCTCGTCGCGAACGCGCCCGACGACCATCCCGACCAGGCCGGACACAACCTGCGGCTCTGCGCGGCCGCGCCGATGCCGCCCGACACCGACCGGATCTGGCGCGAGCGGTTCGGCTGCGCGACGTTCTCCGGAGGCTACGGACTCACCGAGGCGTCGCTCATCGGTTCGCTCCCCGCGGGCGAGACGAACAAGCCGGGAGCGATGGGGAGGCGGAACCTCGTCGAGTTCGACGTGATCCTCGTCGACGACGACGACAACGAGGTGCCGGTGGGTGAGGTCGGCGAGATCCTGTGCCGTCCGAAGGGTCCCAACCTCATGTTCGCGGGCTATTGGCGTCGCCCGGAGGAGACGTTGGCCGTGTTCCGGAACCTGTGGTTCCACACCGGCGACCTCGGTCGCCTCGACGCCGACGACTTCCTCTTCTTCGTCGATCGCAAGAAGGACTACCTCCGCCGGCGGGGCGAGAACATCTCGAGCTTCGAGCTGGAGCGGACGTTCGTCGCCCACGACGCGGTCAAGGATGTCGCGGTCCACGCGGTCCCGAGCCCGCAGGGCGAAGACGACGTGAAGGTCACCGCGGTGCTCCAGGAGGGCGCGCAGCTCAGCGAGGAAGAGCTGTGCCGCTGGGCCGTTGAGCGGGTGCCGTACTTCGCGCTGCCGCGCTACATCGAGTTCCGCGACGACCTCCCGCGCAACCCCGTCGGCCGCGTGCTCAAGTACCAGCTGCGCGACGAGGGTGTCACCGGCAGCACGTGGGACCGCGAGGCCGCGAGCTTCGAGTTCGAGCGCCGCTAACCCCTTCACCTTGTGTGGAATGACGGCGCTATGTGCCTTCATTCCACACAAGGTCGCTATCGCTCTTTGTGGAGCTTCCAGATCTGCTCGGCGGGCCACCGTCGGGCCCACCGGTAGGGCACGAAGTCGGTGTACGTGGTGCTCGCGCCCTTCGGCGCCTGCAGCTCGACGAGGTCGTCGACGACGAATCCGTGCTTGCGGAACAGCCTGATCCACTCGCCGTAGGGCAGCTGGAAGTCCACCGTGCCCTCGTCGTACACGAAGGTGCGCATCGCGAAGTAGTCCACCTGAAGGGACCGGCTCTGACGCGCGCGGCGCTCGTCGTACGTCAGGTACACGAGCGGCGTGGTGTGGCAGAACACGAGCCGCCCCGAGGGTCGGAGCAGCCGGGCGACCTCGGCGAGGCTGCGATCCGGCTCACAGAACGACATGGCGCCGTGGTCGCAGAAGACGAGGTCGAAGGAGGCAGCCCGGAACGGGACGACCTCACCGCTCGCGAGCACGAGCGGTACACGCGCACCGGCCGTCGCCGCGTCGTCACGAGCATGGCGTAGCTGCGCTGCGGAGAGGTCGAGCCCCACGGGACGCGCGCCGGCGCGCGCGAGCGCGATCGACCACTGCGCGGCTCCGCAACCGAGCTCGAGCACGTCGAGGCAATCGACGTCGCCCAGTGCGTCGATCTCGTCTTCGGGGATGCGCCACACACCCCACGCGCGCGGCGCGTCGAGCAGCTCGGTGCCGTGCATCTCCTGGTAGTCGTCGGCGTCGCGGTCCCAGAAGGCGCGGTTGTGACGCTCGTGCTCCGACGACACCGGTGGTGCGGTCCGATCGATCAGGCAGTGGGCGTCAGGTCGGTGATCCTGAGACGCCCGGCCGGCGCGGTCTTCGGTCGCGTGGCTGCGCTCTTCGGCTCCACGTCGACGCCGACGGCCTCGGCCCGCAGCGCGCCGACGGTGCAACGCTCCTTCGGCCGGTGGGCGAACGGGTCGTACCGGAAGAACTGCATGGCGTTCTGGTACGTCATCTGGTCGATCTCGGCATCGGTGAGATCGGTGGAGGCGAACTCCGCCATCAGCCGCTCCGGCGCGTACGGCCAGATGGTGTCGGAGTGCGGGTAGTCGATCTCCACCGTGATGCGGTCGGTACCGATGCGACGCGCCAGTTGCACGCCGACGGGATCGGAGATGAAGCACAGGACGACGTGCTCGAGGAACACCTCGCTCGGCAGCTTGTTGCCGAAGTCGGCACCCGTCCACGCCTTGTGCACCTTGTAGGTGTGGTCGAGACGCTCGAGGAAGTAGGGGATCCAGCCGATACCGCCTTCCGACAGTGCCACGGTGAGGTCGGGGAACTTCGTGAAGACGGGGGAGTGGATGAGGTCGGCCGCGCACTGCACGATGTTCATCGGCTGCAGCACGATCATCACGTCGATCGGCGCGTCGCTCGCGGTCACGACGAGCTTCGACGACGACCCGATGTGCATGCACACGATCGTTCCTTCGTCGGAACACGCCTTCCAGAACGGGTCCCAGTGGTCCGAGTGGAGGCTGGGCAGGCCGAGCGGTTCGGGGTTCTCGGCGAACGTGACTGCGTGACACCCCTTCTTGGCCACGCGGTGGATCTCCTCGGCCATCGCGTGCGGGTCCCAGATCAACGGGATGCTGAGCGGGATGAACCGGCCCGGATAGGTGCCACACCACTCGTCGATGTGCCAGTCGTTGTAGGCCTGCGCGAGGACGCGCGCCTCGTCCTTGTCGTCGACCGCGGCGAACAGGCGGCCGGCGAAGCCGGGCAGCGAGGGGAAGCACAACGAGCCGAGCACCCCGTTCGCGTTCATGTCGAGGATCCGCTTCTCGAGGTCGAAGCAGCCGGGGCGGATCTCGTCGAAGCTCGTGGGGTCGATGCCGTATTCCTCGGGGGGTCGACCGGCGACCGCGTTGAGCCCGATGTTGGGCACCTCCATGCTGTGGAACTGCCACACGTCGGTGCCGTCGTCCTTGCGTACGACATGGGGTGCGATGTCGCGGTACTTCGCGGGGACGTGACGCTCGAACAGATCGGGCGGTTCCACGACGTGGTCGTCGACGCTCACGATGATCATGTCGTCGAGCTGCATGGAGTTCCTCCCCCGGGTCTCGTGCACTGACGCTGCCGTCAGCGTACTGCCGCCCGTGCGTCGGGCCACAAGGGCGGCGATACTGCCGCGTATGACCGAGACGCTGGCGACCACCCAGCCCCGATCGCAGACCGTCGTACTGCGCGGCTTGCGGTTCCATTACGTGGACTGGGGCCGTGACGGCCTACCACCCGTCGTGATGCTGCACGGCTTCACGGGGCACGCCCGCACGTGGGACCACGCGGCGCGGGCGATCGGCGACCGATTCCGCGTGCTCGCGCTCGACCAACGCGGCCATGGCGACAGCGAATGGGCTCCCGTCTACGGCAGCCGTGTGATGGTCGACGACCTCGGCGCCTTCGTGGACGCGCTCGGGCTCGACCGCGTCTGCCTGGTGGGCGCGTCGATGGGGGGCGTCAACGCGTACTCCTTCGCCGGTGAGCACCCCGAACGCGTGGAGCGACTCGCGATCGTCGACATCGGTCCGGAGATCCACGCGCCCGGCGTCGAGCGGATCATGCACAACGCCGCGGCCGCGACGGAGTTCGCATCGGTCGACGAGGCCTTTGCCAAGGTGCGTGTCGAGAATCCGCTGGCGGATACAGGCATGCTGCGCGACAGGGTGGAGCGCAACGTGCGACCGGTCGAGGGTGGCCGGGTCGCGTGGAAGTGGGATCCCGCCATCCGCGATTTCACGAGGCGCCGCGAGGAGATCTCCAGCGCGGAGCAGTGGGATCGTTGGCGCGCGCTGCAATGTCCCACACTGATCCTCCGCGGTTCGGAGAGCGACATCCTGTCGGTCGACATTGCGGCGCGGATGCTGGAGTCGCAGCCACGTGCGCGGTTGGTCACGATCGACGGCGCGGGGCACACCGTCACGATGGACAGGCCCGCCGAGCACGACGCCGCCATCCGCGAGTTCCTCGCCGAGGGTTGACGGCGCCGGCGAGCGCTCAGCGGTCGATGTCGATTCCGCCCCAGGCGACGACCGGTCCTGCCACATCCACGAGGTCTCGCGTGCGCTCGGTGGCGACAGGTGTGGAGAGAACGTGCACACCCGGCGTGGCGAGCGCCGTGGACAGAGCGTCCGTGTGGTCGTCGACACCTTCGATGGTGGTATCGCGGCTCCAGACATCCACGCTCAGATTCGTCCCGGTGACTCGCGCCAGCTCGACGATCTCGCGCGTCATCGAGTCGAGCGTTGTCGTCACCGCGAGCGCGGCGCGGCCACGGCACGACGCGACGAAGGCGAGCGCCGCCGCGATGCCACGTGCGCGTGTCGCCGGCACCACCACACTGCCGAGCACGCTCGTGGGGAACGTTCGAGCGAACCACAGGCCGGCGATCCCGGGCTCGGCCGCGACAACGCCGCCCGCCGGCACCACCGCCCGTGCGTTCGCGACTGCGCGCGCCGGATGCAGGGGGACCGATGTGTCGACGTACCCCGGTTGTGCGATCGCAGCCATGCCGGTGTAGAGAGCGTTCGTCGCCGCGCCGCCGAGTTCGGCGGCGCCGTCCCTGCGCACGAGCGGCGCGGCGGCCGCGAGCTGCAACGGGTGGATGTCGGCGACAGGTGCGAGCGCGAACCGGTCGTTGGGCGACTCGTCGCGGTCGATGCCGGTCGTGACGATCAGGGAGGCGCCGGCGAAGCCGAGCAGTTCGAAGTCGAGCGCTTGCAGTCCCGCGGTTCCCAGGTGGTGTGGGCTGTCCCACGGGAAGACGCCCTTCGCGCCCCACGTGTTCACCACGCCGAGTCGGGCCGCGCCGGCGAAGGCGTGCAGCCCCTGCACGGTGTCGCCAGATGGTCCGCCCGCCGCGCGCACGGCCGCCGGCCCCACCAGCATCACGGCGCCGTCACGAGGCAGCTCGAGCTGCAGTTCGCGATCGGGCACCGGCGAGCGCGCGGTCGCGAACGTGTGGTCGTCGTCGGCGGGCCGAGTCGTTGCGTCGAGGTCGACGTGGAACACGATCGAGAACGCGCGGATGTCGGAGCGGGACTCCGTCGCGGCGCGCGACACGACGGAGTACGCATCGTCGGGATCGTCGACCGGAACCGCGCGGCCATGGGCTCCGGGCTTCGACGAGATCCGGAGTGTGCCGTCCGGGAGGAGCGCCGCGCCGGCCGCCGGACCCAGCCGGCCGTCGGCATCGGCCAACAGTGAAGCGAGCGACGGATCGTCGACCGCGATGTGATGGAGACCCGGCAGCGAGGCGCCGAAGACGCGTGCCACGCCCGCTTCACGCAGGGCGGCAGCCACGGTGTCGGCCACGCGCGACATCACGTCACACTCGCTCAGCGCCAGGCCCAGACGGGCTGTTCGAGATGCGCCACCCGTGTCGACCGTCCGTGCAACGCGACGTCGCGGAACTGGTAGAGGATCGCCGCCG
>CAZJSY010000103.1:0-12388 GCA_964548555.1 uncultured Burkholderiales bacterium | reverse complement strand
ACGGTGACAGCACGCGGAGTGAAAACGGTTCACGACGCTCTCGAGGAGGTCGACGCAGTGGTCGAGGCCCTCAAGGATCGTGCGGACGAGGTGCTGAGGATGCTCGGCAAGGAGCTCGAGCACGACGAAACACACGGGCTGGGCGCGCCCGCCGTGAAGGCTGCAGCCGCAGGCATCGCGACGAAGGCCACCACGACCGTGGCGAAGAGCGCGGTCACCAAGGCGGCGAAGAGGGCGACCAAACAGACGCGGCGCAACGCCAAGCACGCGCGGAAGAACGCTCGCAAGGCCGCGAAGCAAGCGGCCAAGAAGGCGGCGAGGACCATCGGGGCCGTCGACGTCGCGAAGAGCGTGGCGGAGCACGCGCCCGAGTCCTTGCACCTCGGGAGCAGGCGCCGCTCCAAGGGCGGGCCGTCGCGCGCGTTCGTGATCGTGGGTATCGCCGCGGCCGCGGTCGGTGCAGCGGTGTGGTGGAAGATGCGCGCGGCGAAGCTGCGCGAGCTCCGAGCGGTGGAGAACACGCCCGACGAGTTCGGCGTGATCCTCGAACGCGAAGAGCTCGCGGGCGTGATCCCGCCGCGCTGAATCCTCCCGCATGCTCCCGCGGGCGCGTCGCCCAGTAGGAGCAGGCAGTCAGACCAGCTCGCCGCGCAGCACGGTGATCGCCCGTCCGGCCAGCTGGACGCGGTCACCTGCAACCCGTACCCGCACGACGCCGCCGCGGGCGGACACCTGGTGGCCGACGACCTCGATCTTGCCGAGCCGTTCGGCCCACCACGGTCCGAGCATGCAGTGCGCGGCACCGGTGACGGGGTCCTCGCCGATCCCGATCCGGGGCGCGAAGTAGCGCGACACGAAGTCGAACCGATCGTCGTCGGACGGCGCGGTGACGATCACACCGTTCGCATCGAGCCGTCCGAGCAGGCTCAGGTTCGGTCGGAGGTCGCGCACGGTGTGCTCGTCGGTCAGCTCGACGAGATAGTGGTGCTCGCCCCGCAGCACCTGCAACGCGGTGCCTCGCAACGCGTCGTCGAGTCGCACCGGAGCCACCGAGGCGACGGCCGGCTTCGCGAACTCGGCCGGGAAGTCCATCTCGACCTCACCGTCGGCGAGCCGGCACTCCAGTCGTCCACTCGTGGTGTTGAAGCTCGCGACGTCGCCCGGGGCCAGCCGTTCGGTTTCCCAGAGCACATGCGCGGTCGCGAGCGTCGCGTGGCCACACAGGGGAACCTCCGTGGTGGGGGTGAACCATCGCAGCGAGAACGCGTCACCCGCAGGGAGCACGAACGCGGTCTCCGAGAGATTCATCTCCGCGGCGACGAGTTGCATCCACGTCGACTTCACGGGACGGTCGAGCAGGCACACCGCGGCCGGGTTGCCTCGGAACCGCTCGCCCGTGAACGCGTCGACCTGGTAGAGCGGGAAGGTCACCCGGCTCGCGTCACTCGATGACGACGAGGACGTCGCCGGTCCCGACGGTGTCGCCGGCGGCGACGCGCACGTCGGACACGGTTCCGCCCGTCTCCGCGTTGATGTGGTTCTCCATCTTCATCGCTTCGAGCACGAGCACGGCCTGACCGGCTTCCACCGTGTCGCCCTTGCTCACGAGCACCTTGACGATGGTGCCCTGCATGGGCGCGGAGATGGTGCCGTTGCCTGCGCCGGCCGCCGACGACGTGGCCGCGCGCCGTACCCGGGTGGCCGTTGCGCTGCCGCGCGTGGTTGCCGTCGCGACAGGTGCGGGCGGCAACCACAGCTTCACGTTGAAGCGCTTGCCGTCGACCTCGACGGGCACCGCGCGCTCGACGAGCTCCTCGGACGCGGCGCCATCAGGCGCGGTCGCGGGCGCTGCCGACGCCGGCAGCGGCACGCGGGGCGCCGTCTCGGAGAAGGTGGACGCGTCGACCTCGTCCTCGAGCCACTTGGTGGAGTGCTTGCCGGCGGCGAAGTCGGGGTGGGCGAGCAGCGCGCGGTGGGCCGGAATGGTGGTGTGGATGCCCTCGACCACGAACTCGTCGAGCGCCCGCAACATGCGCGCCCTCGCACCGTCGCGGTCGGGCGCCCACACGAGGAGCTTTCCGACCAGGTTGTCGTAGTACTGCGAGACCGTGTCGCCCTCCTCGTAGCCACCGTCCCACCGCACGCCCGGACCGCTCGGTACGCGCATGCGGGTAATCGTGCCCGGCGAGGGCAGGAAACCTTTCACCACGTTCTCGGCGTTGATGCGGCACTCGATCGAGTGGCCGGAGCGGGTCACCGACTCCTGGGTGAAGCTGAGCGGCTCGCCCGACGCGATGCGGATCTGCTCCGCGACGAGGTCGCGTTGGGTGACGAGCTCGGTGACGCAGTGCTCCACCTGTAGCCGCGTGTTCATCTCGAGGAAGTAGAACTCGCCGTCCTGGTAGAGGCACTCCACGGTACCGGCGTTGACGTAGCCGCATGCGCGCGCGACGCGGACCGCGGCGTCGCCCATGGCGGCGCGGATCTCGGGGTCGAGGCCGGGCGCGGGTGTCTCCTCGATCAGCTTCTGGTGTCGCCGCTGTGTGGAGCAGTCGCGCTCGCCGAGCCACACCGCGTTGCCGTGCGTGTCGCAGAAAACCTGGATCTCGATGTGGCGCGGCCGCGTGAGGTAGCGCTCGAGGTAGGCCTCGGAGCGTCCGAAGTAGGCCTGCGCCTCGCGGGCGGCCGATTCGAGCTGACGGGCGGCTTCGTCGGGGGACGACACGACCTTGAGGCCCTTGCCGCCGCCCCCGTACGCCGCCTTGATCGCGACCGGCCAGCCGCGGGACTCGCCGAACTCGATGATCTCGGACGCGTCGTTCACCGGTTCGAGGGTGCCCGGCACCGCCTCGACACCCGCTGCCGCGGCCGCCTTCCGCGACGAGATCTTGTCGCCCATGATCTCGATCGCCTCGGGAGGAGGCCCGATCCAGGCGACGCCCTCGAGATCGATGATCGCCCGGGCGAAGTCGGCGTTCTCGGAGAAGAACCCGTACCCGGGATGCACGCCGTCGGCGCCACTGCGCCGGATGACGTCGAGGATCGCCTCGGTGTTGAGGTAGCTCTCGGCCGCCGTCTGTCCGCCGAGCGCGTACGCCTCGTCTGCATAGCGGACGTGGAGCGCGTCGCGGTCGAGGTCGGAGTAGACGGCGACCGTCGTGATGCCGAGCTCACGGCACGTGCGCATGACGCGCACGGCGATCTCTCCGCGGTTGGCGATCAGGATCTTCGACAGCAAATCGGCGCTCCCGGTCTGGTTCCCAAGCCCCGGCGTATCCTACGGGCGATGGCCGCGAACGCCGAAACCTGGGCCGGCGTGCACGCGGCGCTCCGGGACACGCGCTTCACCGAAGTCCGGGTGTTCGACGAAGTCGGCTCGACGAATCAGCTCGCGCTCGACGAGGCCCTTGCGGGTGCTGCCGACGGGCTCGTGATCGTGGCCGAGCACCAGCGGGCCGGCCGCGGCCGCCTCGGCCGCACGTGGGTCGCGGCTCCGGGGAGCTCGCTGCTCGTGTCGGTGCTCCTGCGGCCCGGCGTCACCGCCGAACGCTTGCATCTCGTCACGATGGCGGCCGGCGTCTCCGTGGCGGAGGCCGTCTCCGAGGTGGCGGGGCTCGAAACGGCCCTGAAATGGCCCAACGACGTGCTCGTCGCCGACCGCAAGCTCGCGGGCATGCTCGTGGAGGCCGACGTGGCGGGCGACGGCGCGGTTCGAGCAGTCGTCCTCGGTGTCGGGATCAACACGAATTGGACGGCAGTGCCCGACGAGCTCGCCGGGTTCGCGACCGCCTGCAACCTCGAAGTCGGACGAGACGTTTCGCGCGCGGATCTGCTCGTGGCGTTCCTGCGCGGCCTCGATCGTCGGCTCCGGCGGCTCGACGCGGTCGCAGCCGAGTACCGCACGCGGCTCGCGACGATCGGACGCCGCGTGCGCGTCGAGCTCGCGGCCGGCCCGGTCGAGGGACGCGCCGTCGACATCGACCATGTCGGGCGTCTGCTCGTCGAAGTCGACTCGGGTTGCATCGTCGACATCGCGGCCGGTGACGTCGTCCACCTCCGCACGACCCCGACGGCGTGATCGACCGCCCGTCTGGGTCAGGGGTCGGCGTTCGTCGCGACCAGATCGCGGAACGCCTCAGCAAGACGTCGCGTCAAGGGTCCGCACACGCGTGGCAACGGACGACCGTCGACCGCGCTGATCGGCTGCACGTCGCGCGTCGTCGACGTGAGGAACGCCTCGTCGGCATCGCGTAGCACACCGATCCGCACGTCGTCCTCCACACACTCGACGCCGGCCGTGACCGCTGCCTCCAGCACCAGCGCGCGCGTCACACCGAGAAGGCATCCCGCACTCCCAGGTGGCGTGACGACCTGATCGTCGACGACGACGAACACGTTGGATCCCGTTGCCTCGCACAGATTGCCCACCGTGTTCTCGAACACGGCCTCGCCCGCGTCGAGCGCGCGTGCGTGTGCCAGCGCGCGCACGTTCTCCGCGTACGAGATCGTCTTGAGCCCCGCGGTCGCGCCTCGCTCGTTGCGCGGCCACGGAACGATGACGACGGGTACCGATTCGGGGGGCGGTTCGTAGCCGGTTGCGGCGACGATCACCGTGGGCGGGCTCTCCGCGCGCTCGGAGCCGAGCGGTGCGGGACCTCCGGTCACCGTGATCCGAAGACGCGCGTCGGTGAAGCCGTTGGCGGTGACGACGTGATCTGCGGCCTGACGGAGCTCGACGAGGTCGGGGATCGGCAGACCGAGACCTTCTGCCGAGTGGACGAGCCGTTCGATGTGACGGCGCCACGCGAACGGCACGCCGTCGCGCACCTTCAACGTCTCGAAGACGCCGTCGCCGACGAGGAGTCCGTGGTCGAACGGCGAGATCCGCGCCTCTTCCGGCCTGACGAGTGCCCCGTTGACCGAGAGGAACTGCGGCGTGTGCCGTCGTGATGCCACCGGGCGACGGTACCGCTCGGCCGACCGGCTTGGGCGCATGGTGAAACGGGTCATCACAGCCCCTTCAGTAGACTGCTCGGGCCGTGCCGCTCCCGTCTGCCTCCCTGCGCGTCTGGTGGCGCCGCTACGTGATCGCCCTCGGGCTCGCGCTGGCGCTCATCGCGACCGGCATCGCGGCGGCCAACGTGGTCGTCGACCAGAAGCTCGCGTCGATCCACCGCGTTGGCAACGTGCGCCTCTCCGACGCCGGCCACCCGGCGCGGGCGGGGAACTACCTCATCCTCGGTTCGGACTCCCGCGCCTTCGTCGACACGGCCCAACAGGCGCAGCAGTTCGGCAGCGCGGCAACCCAGACCGGCCAGCGCTCGGACACGATGATGATCGTGCACGTCGAGCCCAAGTCGAAGCAGAGCCTGCTCGTATCGATCCCGCGCGACCTCTGGGTGCAGATTCCCGGCCACGGCATGGCCAAGATCAACGCCGCGTTCGACTACGGCAAGACGCCCGCCGAGCAGGTGCAGTCGGTCATCGACACGATCAAGCTGAACTTCAACGTGGACATCGACCACTTCCTGCTCGTCGACTTCGTGACCTTCCAAGGGATCGTCGACGCGGTCGGAAAGGTTTCGGTGTACTTCCCGTCGCGCGCGCGAGACACGTTCACGGGTCTCGACGTGCCCGCGGCGGGCTGCTTCTCGATGAACGGGCCGCAGGCACTTTCGTACGTGCGGTCGCGGCACCTGCAGTACTTCGTCGACGGCCACTGGCAGGACGCCGACGGCCTCGCAGACATCGGACGCATCAACCGTCAACAGAACTTCGTGCGACATCTGGCTGACGTCGCGGTGAAGGCCAGCCTCCGGAATCCGCTCACTGCGAACGCGGTCGCCGACAAGGTGGTGTCGAAGCTGACTGTCGACAGCTCCTTGAGCAAAGGTGACATCTTCGGTCTGGTCAACGCGTTCCGCCGCGTCGACCCGAACAGCCCGAACGCTCTCCAGATGGTCACGCTGCCATGGGTGAACGGCGCGCCCCAGCAGGGCCAGGCCGTGTTGAACCTGAAGCAGCCCGACGCCGAGCAGGTGCTCGCTCAGCTGCGTCAATTCGGCAAGCCCATCGCCTCGGCGTCGGCGAACCCGTCGAGCCTGAAGCCGGCCGAGGTGAAGGTCCGCGTCCTCAACGGCACGGGTGTGAGCGGACAGGCCGGGTCGACGCTCACCGCGCTGGAGAAGGCGGGCTTTCCCGGCGCAGGAACGGGGAACGGTGTGCACAGTGCACGCACGTCGATCCACTACCTGCCCGGCATGCTCGAGAAGGCCAAACTGGTGCAGTCGTACCTCGGTGTCGGTCAACTGGTGGTCGATCGAACGATCCTCGACGCCGACGTCGTCGCGGTGCTCGGGCGCGACTTCCAGGGCGTCGTCACGCCCGGAGTCACGGCGGCGCCCACGACGACGGCGCCACGAGGACGTTCGACCGCACCGACGACGGCGAAACCCGCCGCGCCGGCCTGCTGATCGGAGGGTGTGGTCATCGTGCGTGTACTCGTGACAGGGGCGGCCGGATTCATCGGTTCGAACTTCGTTCGCCATTGGGTGACGCAACATCCCGACGACCACGTGGTCGCCCTCGACCTCCTGACGTACGCGGGAAACCGCGCGAACCTGGACGACGTAGCCGAACGGGTGCCGTTCGTGAAGGCCGACATCGGCGATCGAGACGCGGTGGAGTCGTTGCTGGCCGACGAGCGGATCGACGTCTTGGTGAACTTCGCAGCCGAGTCGCACAACAGTCTCGCGGTCGTCGATCCTCAACGGTTCGTGCGCACGAACGTGCTCGGAACGCACGCGCTCCTGGAGGCGGCGCGCCGCGTGGGGGTCGGTCGCTTCCACCACATCTCGACGTGCGAGGTGTACGGCGATCTGCCGCTCGATTCCGACGAAGCGTTCACGGAGACGTCGCCGTACCGTCCACGCACGCCCTACAACGCGTCGAAGGCCGCGGCCGACCATCTGGTGCGCGCGTACCACGAGACGTACGGCCTTCCGGTCACCATCTCGAACTGCTCCAACAACTACGGCCCGTACCAGTTCCCCGAAAAGGTCATCCCGTTGTTCACGACCTACGCGCTCGACGACCGTCCGTTGCCGATGTACGCGTCGACCGCCCACAAGCGCGAGTGGTTGCACGTGTCGGACCACTGCACCGCAGTGGAACGAATCCTGTTCGACGGTTCCGTGGGAGCGACCTACAACGTGGGCAGTGGTGTGGAGGCAACCATCGACGAGATCGCCGATCTCGTTCTCGACACGGTCGGCAAGCCGCACTCGCTCAAGACGATCGTGCCGGACCGTCCCGGCCACGATCGCCGGTACCTGCTCGACGCGGGCAAGCTGCACCGTGAGCTCGGATGGGCACCGCGGATCGCCTTCGACGAAGGTGTGCGCGCGACGGTCGAGTGGTACGCGGCCAACCGTGCATGGTGGGAGCCGTTGCGGAACCGCGCACCCGTCGTCGAGAGCGGTTGGACGGCGGCCGAGGCCGCACGATGACGCGAGTGCTCGTGACGGGTGCGGGCGGCCAGGTGGGCGCCGCCACCGTGGCGGCGTTGCGGGCCGGCGGCCATCGGCACGTTCTCGGCGCGACGCGTGGCGATCTCGACATCGCCGAACGCGACGAGGTCGAACAGGTGGTCGGCGAGTACCTGCCCGACCTCGTCGTCAACTGCGCGGCGATGACCGACGTCGACCGGTGCGAACGTGAGCCCGACGTGGCGTTCGCGATCAACTCGCTCGGTCCCCGCCATCTCGCGGTTGCGGCGAATCGGGTCCGCGCGCACGTCGTGCATGTCTCGACCGACTACGTGTTCGACGGCACGGCCGGCCGACCCTACGACGAATGGGACGCGGTCAACCCGATCTCGGTGTACGGGCGCTCGAAGCTCGGTGGCGAGCTCGAGGTCGCCCGCCATGCCCAGTCGTGGACGATCGCTCGTACTGCTTGGGTGTTCGGGCGTGAAGGTCACGATTTCGTCCAGCTCGTCCTCGACGCGGTCGCCGATCCCGACCGCGGCATCCGGTTCGTCGACGATCAGACCAGCTCGCCCACGTACGCGCCGGACCTTGCCGCGATGTTGGTGCGGCTCGCAGTCGAGCGGAGGCAGGGCATCTTCCACGTCGTGAACTCCGGTCGGTGCACCCGGTACCAGCAGGCGCGTGACGTGCTCGTGCTGGCAGGGCACGATCCGTCGCTGGCCCGCCCCGTGAGCACAGCGGAGCTGGGCCGGCCGGCGCCGCGCCCCGCGTTCAGCGCGCTCGACGAGATTGCGCTCCGCCATTGCGGCCTCCCCTCGCTGCGCCACTACCGTGAAGCGCTCGCGGTCTATCTGAAGGCCGAGGTGACCTCACTCGCCGCCCGCACTCAGGGCGCGGGCACACAGGGTGACGGCTGACATGGTGACGACGGACATGGTGATGACGCAGAACGGCCGGACGGAGCCTCGGTGAGCAGGGTCGCGGTCATCGGCGCGGGGTATGTCGGGCTCACGACCGCCGCGTGCCTCGCACATCTCGGACACGACGTCGCGTGCGCCGACATCGACGAGCAACGGGTCACCGAGCTGCGCAAGGGAGAGGTCTCGATCCTCGAGGACGGTCTGCCCGAGCTGGTCGGTGAGGGCCTCCAAGCGCGGCGGCTGCGGTTCGTCGTCGGCGCCGGCGTGGCCGCGCCAGAGGTCGAGTTCGTGTTCCTGTGCGTGCCGACGCCGCAAGGCGATGACGGCGCCGCCGACCTCTCGTTCGTCGAGGACGTCGTGGGCGAGATCGCACCGGTGTTGCAGCCGGGCACGGTGATCGTCAACAAGTCGACGATGCCGGTCGGCTCGACGCGTCTCGTCCGACGCCGGCTCGCGGAGAACCGAGCCCATCTCGACGACATCAAGGTCGCGTCGAACCCGGAATTCCTGCGCGAGGGCACCGCGGTGCACGATTTCCTGCATCCGGCGCGCGTCGTTATCGGCTGTGACGATCCGGGCACCGCGGTGCGCGTGTCGGATCTCTACCGCACCGTCAACGCTCCCATCCTCGTCACCGACGCGGCGTCGGCCGAGATGATCAAGTACGCGTCGAACGCGTTCCTCGCCACCAAGATCTCGTTCGTGAACGCGATCGCCAACCTGTGCGAGGCAGTCGATGCCGACGTACGCGACGTCACGCTGGGCATGGGATACGACCCGCGAATCGGCTTCGAGTTCCTGAACCCGGGCCCCGGCTACGGGGGGTCCTGCTTCCCGAAGGACACCGCGGCCCTGCTGCACACGGCATTCCGGGCGGGGTACAGCTTCAGCCTTCTCCAAGGCGTGGTGGACGTGAACTTCCGGCAGCACGAGCGGATGGTGGAGAAGATCTCCACATTGGTCGGCGGCCGGCTGGAAGATGTTCCCGTCGGCGTGTGGGGTCTCACGTTCAAGGCCGACACCGACGACCTGCGCGACTCCCCGGCCATCGCGATCGTGCGTCGTCTTCTCGCGCAGGGCGCGCACGTCCGTGCGTACGACCCGGCGGCGGGGGAGCGCGCCGCCGCGCTCGTCGACGGGCTCGAGGTCGTTCCCGATCCCTACGACGCCTGCCGCGGCGCCCGGGTACTGGCCCTGCTCACGGAATGGGACGAGTTCCGGTGGGCCGACTTCGACCGGGTTCACGAGGCGATGGCGGTGCCGGCCTTGCTCGACGCGCGCAACCTCCTCGATCCGGTCGCGCTGCGCCGCCGGGGTTTCAACTACCACGGCGTGGGTCGCTGATGGCACGCGCGGTCGTCACCGGCGGTGCCGGCTTCATCGGGTCGCACCTCTGCCGCGCGCTCGCCGGCCGGGGATGGGACGTCGTCGCGGTCGACAACTTCCTCACCGGTCGGAAGTCGAACCTCGACGACCTCGTCGATACCGGACGGGTCGAGCTGCTCGCGCACGACGTCTGCGCCGGACTCCCCGTCGAAGGACCCGTCGATGCGGTCCTGCACTTCGCGAGTCCCGCGAGCCCTCCCGACTATCTCCAGCATCCACTCGCCACGCTCGACGTGGGCTCGATCGGTACCCGTCACGCCCTCGATCTCGCGAAGGCGCATGCGGCCCGGTTCGTCCTCGCCTCGACGAGCGAGGTCTACGGCGATCCCCTGGAGCACCCGCAAGCGGAGACCTACTGGGGCAACGTGAACCCCATCGGTCCCCGGAGCGTCTACGACGAATCGAAGCGTTTCGCCGAGTCCCTCACGTTCGCGTATCACCGCGTGTACGACATGAACGTGGGAATCGTGCGCATCTTCAACACGTACGGCCCCGGCCTGCGGCCCGGCGACGGTCGGGTCGTCTCCAACTTCCTCGTCCAGGCCATGAAGGGCAAGCCGCTGACCGTGTACGGCGACGGCAGCCAGACGCGTTCGTTCTGCTACGTCGACGACGAAGTGCGCGGCATCCTCGCCCTGCTCGACTCCGATAACACCGGGCCGGTGAACATCGGGAACCCCGACGAGTTCACCGTGAAGGAGCTCGCGCATGCCGTGCTGGAGGTCACCGGCTCGACCTCCGACATCGTCTTCGAACCGCTTCCGGTCGACGACCCTGTTCGCCGGCGGCCGGACATCACCCGCGCTCGCGAGCTGCTCGGCTGGCAGCCCGAGATCAGCCTGCGTGAAGGGCTCGAGCGTACGTACGCCTGGTATTGCGAGGAGCACGAGCGTGGCTGAACGGGCGAGCAGACCCGACGCCGGCGGCGCACGCTACAAGAAGCTGTCGGTGATCGTGCCGGTGTACAACGAGCGCAACACGTTGCCGGAGATCGTGCGCCGGATGCGCAATGTCGAGCTGCCGATCGATCTCGAGGTGGTGCTGGTCGACGACGGGAGCACCGATGGCACGCGCGCGCTGCTACCGCAGCTCGCCGACAGCACCGTGCACGTCGTGAAGCACGACGCCAACCGGGGCAAGGGAGCCGCGATCCGCACCGGCCTCGACAACGCGACCGGTGACGTCGTGCTGATCCAGGACGCCGACCTCGAGTACGACCCCGACGAATGGCCGAAGCTGCTCGCGCCTCTGCTGAAGGGTCGGGCGCGTGTGGTGTACGGCTCCCGCTTCACGGGAGAGCGTCGGGCCATGTCGTTGTCGTCGTGGGCCGGCAACCGGCTGCTCGTCGCCGCGGCCAACGTCCTCTACAACACGACGCTGTCCGACCTCGAGACCGGCTACAAGGTCTTCGACCGCGAGCTGCTGGACTCGCTCACGTTGAGCGCCGACGGGTTCGATTTCGAGCCCGAGGTGACGGCGCGGGTGCTGCGGCAACGGGAGCGCATCTATGAGGTGCCGATCAGCTACACCGGGCGCGAACGCGACGAGGGAAAGAGCTTCACGTGGCGCGACGGTGCGATCGCGCTGTGGGTGCTCGTGAAGTGCCGATTCACACGGTGACCGACGTGTCGGCGTCGAACCCGCCGGCGACGGAAGGCACCCCGGAATGGGGGGTCGTCGTCGTGAACTTCAACGCCGGTCCGCTGCTCGTGCGCTGCGTCCGCTCCGCGCTCGCCGACACGAGTGCGGGACCGCCTCCCGAGGTCGTCGTCGTCGACAACGACTCCACCGACGACTCGGTCGCCACGTTGCGTCGCGAGCTTCCCGGGATCGTCGTCGTCGAACCGGGCGTGAACCTCGGCTATGCGCGGGGCGCCAACCTCGGCATCGCGGCCACTCGCGCCGGCGTCGTAGCCGTGCTCAACCCCGACGTCGAGATCGATCCCGGCACCGGCGCAGCGATGCTGTCGCGCTTCGCCTCCGACGAAGCGCTCGGTGCGCTCGGACCGCACATCCGTGACGAGCACGGCGACACCTATCCGTCGGTGCGCGACATCCCGGCGGTTCGCGACGCGGTGCTCCATGCGGTGCTCGGCCCGCTCCGTCCGCGCAACCGCTTCACCCGGCGGTACCGACAGCTCGACGCCGACCCCCGCAGGCCCCGCGAGGCGGAATGGGTGTCCGGTGCCGCGATCTGGCTCCGCCGTCGCGCGCTCGACCAGATCGGCGGGTGGGACGAAGGTTTCTTCCTCTTCATGGAGGACGTCGACCTGTGCTGGCGGCTGCGCCGAGGCGGCTGGCGTGTCGGCTACGAGCCCGCCGGACGGGTGGTTCACTTCGAGGGTGTCAGCCGTTCGCGCCATCCCTACCGGTCGATCGTCGCCCATCACCGGTCGGCGCTGCGGTTCGCCTCCAAACGCTGGCACGGGCCGCGACGGCTGCTCCTCGGGCCCGCGGCGGTGTTGCTGACCGCCCGCGGCGGCGCCCTTGCGGCCCGGGAGGCGTTGCGGAGGCGCGCCGGCGGTTCACGACGCGACGACTAGCCTGACGCAGTCATGTCCAAAACGTCCGCCCGGGGCAAGTACAACCGCA
>CAZJSY010000102.1:0-12577 GCA_964548555.1 uncultured Burkholderiales bacterium | reverse complement strand
GCATCGATCGTCCGTTCACGGAACGCGACCGCTTCGAGCTCGACCGCGCGCTCGGGCTCGAAGGCGCTTCCCTCCCGGGTCCGATGCGCGCGTCTCCCGCCGTCCCGGTGGGGGCGCCGGCTCCGACGACCGAAGAGGAGCCCGCGCATGGCCCGGCTTGAGACCGTGGGGGTCACCGTACGTTTCGGCGGACATACGGCATTGTCCGATGTCTCGTTGGCGGTGGAGCCGGGTCACATCACGGGGCTGATCGGGCCCAACGGAGCGGGAAAGACGACACTGTTCAACGTCGTCACGGGCTTGCTCGCGCCGACCGGCGGTCGTGTCGTCCTCGACGGCCGCGATATCACCCGCGAGCAGCCCCACAAACGGGCCCACCTCGGTGTGGCCCGCACGTTCCAACGCCTGGAACTCTTCATGTCGCTCACGGTGCGCGACAACGTGCGCGTCGCAGGTGAGATCCGTAACCGCTGGGGCCTCGGTCATCGCGTCAACGCCGCGGCCGAAGCGGATCGCGTGATCGAGCTGGTGGGGTTGAGCAACGTGGCCGACCGTGACGTCTCCGAGATACCCACCGGTCAGGCCCGCGTGGTCGAGGTCGCGCGTGCGCTGATGATCCAGCCGAAGATCCTGTTGCTCGACGAGCCTGCTTCCGGCCAGACGACGTCGGAGACCGTCGCGTTCGGCCGCATTCTTCGGCGACTCGCGGCCGACGGGCTCGGCATCTGTCTCGTGGAGCACGACATGTCGCTCGTGATGGACGTCTGCGAGACGATTCACGTCCTCGAGTTCGGCGAGGTGATCGCGAGCGGAACCGCAATGGAGGTTCGCCACGACCCCGCAGTGATCGACGCGTACCTGGGCGCACCGGAGAGCGTCGCATGACGGCTGTTCCGAATGGCCAGCTGGACGGCGCGGTGCCGCTGCTCGAGCTCGTCGACGTGCACGCCGGTTACGGGAGCATCGAGGTGCTGCACGGCGTGGACCTCGCGATCCCGGAAGGCGCGGTCATCGCGTTGCTCGGGCCCAATGGCGCCGGAAAGTCCACCGCGCTCAAGGTGTGCGCAGGTCAGATCGAGCCCTTCGCGGGCGAGGTGCGCTGTGCCGGCCGGGTCGTGAACGGAACTTCGCCGGACGAACTGGCCCGCCTCGGGGTGTGCACCATTCCCGAGGGGCGGGGTGTCTTCCCGAACCTCACGGTGCACGAGAACCTGTGGCTCGCGACCCAGACTGGGCCGTCGCTGAGCCATGTCGAGGAGGTCACCTACGCCCGATTTCCGCGACTGGGGGAGCGGCGCAAACAGCTCGCCGGAACGCTCTCGGGTGGGGAGCAGCAGATGCTCGCCATGGCGCGCGCGCTGTGCACCGATCCTGCGCTCCTGCTCCTCGACGAGCTCTCTATGGGCTTGGCGCCCAAGATCGTCTCGGAGCTGTACGAGGTCGTGTCGCGTCTTTCGGAGGATGGGGTCTCGATCCTGGTCGTGGAGCAGTTCGCACGGACGGTGCTGGGCGTCGCCAACTACGCCGCGATCATGATCCAGGGCCGCATCACGCGCGTCGGCACGCCGGCGGAGCTCGAAGAGGAGCTTTCGGCCGCATACCTGGGCGAGTGAGGACACGAGTGAGGACATGACAACCACGAGCAGTCGAATCGACCAATTCAAGAACGACGTGTCGGAGATGAAGCTCAAGACCGGCACCGCGAGCCGGGACGCGACGTTCGAGATCATCGGGCTGGTGCTGATGATCGCCGGCATCGTCGTCGCCCTGATCACGTACTCCGCGTCGCTCAACATGAATGACGCGCGGGACGTCGCGTCGAACGGGATCCTGAGCGACGCGATGCTCGGCGTCTCCGTTCTCGGTGCGGCGATCTTCCTGCGCTATTCGCTCGCGAGGTTCCTGCGCCTCTGGCTGCTGCGGCGTTTCTACGAGGATCAGGCGAACGTAGAACGCATGGTCGAGGCCGTGAACCGACGGAACTGAGCTGTTCTCAGACCTTGCGGGTGATGCCGCCGTCGACCCGGATGATCGCGCCCGTCGTGTAGCTCGATGCCGCGCTCGCGAGGTGGAGCGCCAGCGGCGCAACCTCCTCGGGCTCGCCGAGGCGGCCCAACGGCACGAACGAACCGGCGAGACTCTCGGGCGTCCATGCCTTGGTGACGTCGGTGCGAAACGGCCCCGGAAGGATCGCGTTGACGCGCACCTTCGGGGCGTAAGCCTCGGCGAGTCCGACGGTCAACGCGTTGAGACCTGCCTTGGCACACGCATAGGGGAGTTCGTTGACGCTCGCGATCAGGGAGCCCGCCGTTCCGATGTTGATGATCGAACCGCCGTCGTGCTCGGTCATGTGGGTCGCGGCGAGCACTCCGAGGCGGAACGGGCCTTTGAGGTTGACGGCGAGCGTCTTGTCGTAGAGCTCCTCCGTCACCGCGTCCAGCCGTTCGTAGAGCGGCGACATACCTGCGTTGTTGACGAACACGTCGATGTGCCCGAGCTGCGCGAGCGACTCGCTGATCAACCTGTCACAGTCGCCCCATCGACCGACGTGGCAGGCGATGGCGATCGCCTTTCGTCCGGTCGACCGCCGGATCTCTTCGGCCACGGCTTCGCACGCGTCGAGCTTGCGCGACGCGATCACGACGTCGGCGCCTGCATCGGCCATCGTCTGGACGATGGCCCGTCCGATCCCACGGGACCCGCCGGTGACGACAGCAACCTTGCCCGTCAGATCGTGCAGCTCGGCGAACGTCGACATGCGGTCATCCTGTCATGCCAGGCTCCGATGGTGCGTCGCCCGCGAAGAGTGCCGCGCTCAGCCGCGGACCTCGAACGTGACCCCGGGCGGCACCCAGCTCGGCGGTCGCTTCTCCATGAATGCGCGCATGCCCTCTCGCATCTCGTCACCGCGAGTGAGCGTGACATACATGGTCTGGAAGTCGATGAAGCCGTAGCGCTCGTTGAGCATTCGCTTGACGTGGGCGCGCGCGTCGGGCGCGGTGCGCAGAACCTCGTGCGCGGCCTGGAGGGCGGCGGCGTGCAGCTCGTCGTGCGGGACGACACGCGAGATCACTCCCAGACGCTGCGCCTCGGCGGCGCCGAACGTGCGTGCCGACAACAAGAGATCACGCGCGACGCCGACGCCGACGTGAGCGGGGAGGGTGGCGGCATACATGCCGTCGGGGATCCCGCGCAGCAGCTCCGGCACCCGGAACGTCGCACGGTCGCTCGCCACGGCGATGTCGGCCATCATCGCGATCAGCAGTCCGCCGGCCTGACAGATGCCGTTGACCGCCGCGATGACGGGCGCCTGACTGTCGCGGATCGCCAGGAACGGGAGGACGTCTTCCGCGACGTCCGGCAGCGTGTCGCCCGGCTCCAGACGTCCGCCGAGGTCACCTCCGGGAGCGAAGACGTCCCCCGTTCCGGTGATGATCAGCGCGGCGAGCTCCGGGTCGGTGTTGACGACGTGCACGGCGCGTTTGATGCCGTAGTACATCGCAGGCGTGAGCGCGTTCCGTGCCGCGGGCCGGTCGATGACGCACCACGCGATCGGCCCGTCCCGCGTCAACCGCAGGTTCGACGTGCCGAGCTCGTGGACACTCACGGTGCCGGTGGCCGTGGCGCGACCGTGATGGACGGGACCGCCATGCTGGCACCACCCCGGAGCACCGCGTCGACCATGTCGACGAGATGCTCGACGTCGATGAGTGAGCCGGCCAGGTACTTGCGCGACATCCACTCGGGCATGACCTCGGCGGCGAGCTCCGTGTCCCACCCACTCGCGAACTCCGTCATGGAGTCACCCTCGCCGCCGCCGCAGTCGCCCACCACGAGGCGCGTGAAAGCGACGTCGGGATGCTCCGCCCTCCACGCCTCGACGAGCTTGTCGAGCGCCGCCTTGCTGACCGCGTACGCGCCGAGACCCGGCCACGGAGGCGTCATCGAGGCGCTGACCGAGGACAGGTACACCGCGGTCCCGTGTGACTCCCTGAGTTGATCCAACGCGGCTCTCGTGACGAGCGACGCTCCGATGACGTTGGTGTCGAACACCTTCCGCCAAGTGCCTGCATCGGTGTCGACCAAACGCAGGAGCGGGCCGATGCCCGGTGCGTACACCAGCGCGTCGATGCCTCCGAGCGCCGCGGCCGCCTCTGCGATCGCAGCACGCGAGGACGTCTCGTCGGTTACGTCGCACGCGATCGCGATGGTCCCGGGCCCGGCGTCCTTCGCCGCGTCGTCGAGGCGCTCACGCCGGCGGGCGAGGAGTGCCACGTGTGCACCCCGTTGGGCGAGGCCAGTTCCGATGCAGCGTCCGAGCCCGCTGGACGCGCCCACGACGACTGTCCGCACCTTCGACTCCTTCCCCCGACGGCGATGCCCTTGCATCATGGCGCATCGGCGCAGGGCCGCGCGGCGGTGCCATGGTCAGGAAGCGACCGCCATGTCTTCGACGGCAGCGGGGTGGCGCGTGCGGAACCGTTCCGCGCACCGGACACCAAGCTCGTACGACGGCTCGTACGCGCGGCGAGCGGTGTCGACGTCGAGAATCGCGTCGACACCACGCCCTTCGACCAGGGAAGCGATCCGGCGCGTCGGTCTCACGTAGAGGACGTCGCCACCCGTACGCAGGCGCCACTGCTGCATCTCGAGCCGGGTCACCTGCTCGGACACCCGACCGAACGCTCCCAGCACACGGCCACCGATGGGCGCGACGACGACGAGCACGCGTGCCCGCTTGGCGCGATCCACCGACGTGCTCCTCACGATTCCCGCGTCGATGTACCGACGGCCGTCGATCCGGTGTGGGGCGGCAAGTTTCGGCGGGGACGACGACGCCGCCACGACGTCCGCCAGCGAATGTTCCTCGCCGGTGAGTGCGCGGCGGACGCCAAGCGGGAGCTGGATCGCCATGCCGGTCACGCGTCTGTCGCGACGGTCGCCGAACACCTCGCGCGTCATGTCGATCACACGTGCGGGCCGGCTCGTGCGCGGCTGCGAGCTCGACAGCTCGAGCAGCTCGTCGTGCGCGATGCCCGCCGCGACCGAGGCCGCGGTCCACGCACCTGCGGAGGTGCCGAGCATCGGACCCTTGTCGAGGGGAATGCCGGCATCGAGAAGTCCGGCGACGACCCCCATCTCGAAGCTGATCCCGAACGCGCCGCCCCCGCCGAAGCACGATGCGATCGGGCGACGCGGCGTACCGGCGAACAAGGGCACAATCATGTGTGGTCATCGTTACCACATCGATCGACCTTCGAACCGGTAATGCGGCCGACAGCGGGATTGCGATACAGGAATCGACACAGCTTGTGTGTCTTCACGGCGCTATGTGCCTGCAAATCACACAAGCTGAGTTGGGGTCAGCCGGGCCAGTTGCGGAGCGTGTCGACGAACACCTGACGGACGCCTTCGATGCGCGAGTCGATGTCGTCGAGCGTCCAATCCGCGACGGAGATCGGCGGCAGCACGGCGATGTCGACCGTACCGGGGTGCAACGACGCACCGTTGCGCGACGCGATGATCTCCGCGTTGCGGATCACGATGGGCACGATCGGCAAGCCGGTTGCCATGGCGATGCGGAAGGCACCCTTCTTGAACCGGCCCACGTCCGTCGTGTCGAGACGCGTGCCCTCCGGCGCCACGAGCACCGACAGACCTTTCTTCGCGACCCTCTGGACGCTCTCCAGCGATGCGACCGCGGACGCCGAGTCGGCTCGATCGATGTACGCGACGTCGGCGAGCTTGCCGAGCGCAGCCGCGATCGGCCCGGTGATGGGTACCTGCGTCATCTCCTTCTTGGCGACGCCCGTGTAGTCGCGCTCGATCAACCGGGCGGCGATGAACGCGTCGAACTGGTTGCGGTGGTTGAAGATGAAAACCGCCGGACGCTGGTCCCAGAGATGCTCTCGGCCGATGACGTCGAGTTTCACACCGCTGATCGCGAACGTCGCGTCGATCCAGCGCGTCGCAGTCGTGTTCATGACCGCGGACTTCCGGCGGGTGACGATGCCGGTCGCGACACCGAGCGCGGCCGCGGGCGCCAGTGCCGCCAGACTTGCCACCATCTTCAGTGGCATCGCGATCCCGCCACCGCTGCGACTCGTGAATCGCAACACGGGCCAGCCACGGTTTGCGGCGACCCTCGCCAGACGCTTGCCCGGGTTGACCGGCCGGGGATGGCCCACGAGATACATGAGGGCCAGGTCCTCGTCGCCGTCGGCGTAGAAGTAGCTCTGGCCGAGGTCGATCTCGAGATCGCGCGCCAGCTGCTGCACTGCGTCGGCCTTCCCGGGCCCCCACAGCACGGGCTGATCCACCTCGCCCGTGAGCACGCCGTCCTTCACCGTGAACCGGTTGCACAAGGTGTGATCGATGCCGAGGAAGCGGGCGACCGGCTCGACCTGATAGCTCGTCGCCGACGACGACAGCACGACGGTGTGTCCTTGGCGCTGGTGGGCGCGCACCAGCTCACGCATCTCGGGATAGATCAGCGGTTCGATCCGTCGCTGGAACAGCCGCTGGCCCATCTCTTCCAGGTCCTCGTGGGCCCGTGCCTTCCATGCCTCGGCACCCAGCTGCAGCAGGTCCTCGAAGCCGGCGCGGCCGAGTCCCGCGCCGACCGCGACCCCGAGCGTCCGCACGATCTGTGAGAGGTTGACGCCGCGGCGCCCGCCGTCCCGACCGAGATATCGGGCGCTGTAGCCGGCGATCAGAGTGCCGTCGAGATCGAAGCACGCGGCGATCCGTTTCCCTTTGGGGCTGGCGTCGATCTCGGCGACCGAACCGGGGAGGCGCAACGTCGTGCTGCTCATGATGTGACCGCCGGGGCCGCGGGCGTCCGCCTACGTGATGCCTTTGGCGGTGGCGACTGGCTCTCGAGCGCGAAGACCTCGTCGAATCCTTCGCGGAGGGACTGCGCGAACAGGTCGCCGTGGGTGACGGATGCAGTGTCGTAGTTGATGCCGACGTAACACATGCCGCCTTCGCTGACCATGACGATCATCACCGCGACGCCGGGCAGCGGTCCGAACGGCAGGGTCTTCACGATGCGCGCGCCGGCCAGATACGGCGCTTCCGGAAAGCCCGGGATGTTGCTCGCCTGCACGTCGACGTTCGAGACCATCGACCCGAGCGCGCTCAGCAACGGAGTGGGCACCCGTGCGAACACCGGTGCAATCGCGCTCAACGCCTTCATCGCCGGTTCCGCCACAGCTGTGAGCACCTGCTCGCGAACGCGGGCGATGCGTCGTGTCGGATCGCGCTCGCCGAGCGGCGCGGCGATCATCGCGCCCGCGAAGCGGTTGCCTGCCGCGGGGTCGTCGTCGGTGCGCGTGTTGACGGGCATCGCCAGGGGAATCGCGTCCACCGGCACACCGAGGGCCTCGTGGTAACGGCGCAGCCCCCCACTGATCGCCGCGATGTAGGCGTCGTTGACCGAGCCCCCGGCGGCCTTCCCCGCGCGCCGGATGCGATCGAGCGGAAACTCCATCCAATCCAGGTGCCGCCCGAGTCCACGCCGGCGAAGCAGTGGCGACGGCGGCGCGGGCGGGCCACCGAACAGCCGTTGCGCCGACCCGAGCAGCGCTGCGACGTCGCGGGCTGCGGGAACCGGCCGCCGCAGCACGCGACTCGCGGCCCCGAGCCCGCGCTGTACGCGTCCGGACGCGCCGGCGACGAGCGTGACCGGTGCGCGCCGCAGCGCCTCACGCACGAGGTCGGTCGGCGACACGTCCTCCGGAACGGGGAGTCGAGGCAGCGGGCCCCGCTCGACATCGCGCTCGGAGTCGTAGAGCTGGTGTGCGAGCTCGAAGCCGCCGACACCGTCGGAGATCGCGTGGTGCATCTTCAGGACGAGCGCGGCCTGCGCGCCGCCTTCGGTGACGCCCTCGACGAGGTGCACCTCCCACAGCGGGCGGCCGAGGTCGAAGGGCGCGGCATGAATCGGCTGGGCGAAGTCGAGCAGTTGGCGGATCGTGCCCGGCTCCGGCAGGCGCACGCGCCGCACGTGAAACGACAGATCGAAGTCGGGATCCACGATCCATTTCGGCGAGCCGACGGGAAGTGCGGGAACGACGACGCGCTGGCGCATCCGCAGGACGACGCGGCTGGCGCGGTCGTACGCGCGGCGCAGACGCTCGAAGTCGGGCACGACGTCGAGGAGTGCGACCGACACCATCCCCGAGCGTCCGCGCGGGTCGTGTTCGGCGCGCAACATGAGGTAGTCGACGGGCTCCATGTCCCGGGAGAAGACGAGCGCCGCCTCACGTGTGCGCCTCGCCGGTGCGCCTCGGTCGGGGGGGTCGCCCACGATTATGCCCCTTTCACCAGGCGAGAATGCCATTCTATAGTTCGTGTCGCCGGGCCCGCCAGGCCCGAAAAGGAGCTCGGGATGCATCCTGGTATCTACGCCCTGGAGCGGCCCGACGCCAGGGCCGTCGTGATGGGTGAGTCGGGTGCCGTCGTGACGTTCCGGGAGCTCGAAGAGCGCTCGAACCGTCTCGCGCAGCTCCTGCGCGCGCGTGGTCTCGGGCCCGGTGCCCATCTCGCGGTTCTTCTCGAGAACACCGCCCACTACTTCGAGGTGGTATGGGCCGGTCTGCGCGCCGGCTTGTACGTCACTCCGATCAACTGGCACCTCGGGCCCGACGAGGCCGGTTACATCGTCGACGACTGCGACGCGGACGCGCTCGTCACGTCGAGCGCGTTCGCGGTACTCGCCGCCAAGCTCGAGCCGTATCTCCGCGACGTGAAGATTCGGCTCGCGATCGGTGGTGATGTCGCGGGCTTCGAGGGTTACGAGGATGCGATCGCGAACCAGTCGAGCGTGCCGATCGCGGACGAGTCCGAAGGCGCGTACATGTTCTACTCCTCCGGCACGACGGGGCGGCCCAAGGGCATCAAGCCGCCGCGGCCCGGACTGCCGTTCGGCAGCGGCAGCATGCTCGAACCGATGCTGACGCACCTCTACGGCGTCGACGACAGCGCGGTGTACCTGTGTCCGGCGCCGCTGTATCACGCCGCACCGATCGGCTGGTCCATTGCGATGCAGCGCCTCGGCGCCACGGTCGTCGTGATGGAACGCTTCGATCCGGAACAGGCCCTCGCGTTGATCGAACGGGAACGTGTGACGCACGCACAGTTCGTGCCGACGCACTTCGTGCGCATGCTGAAGCTCCCGGCCGAGGTGCGCACGCGGTATGACCTCTCGAGCCTGCGCGCGGTCGTGCACGCAGCTGCCCCGTGCCCGGTCGAGGTCAAGCAACAGATGCTCGAATGGTTGGGGCCGAAGGTCTACGAGTACTACTCGGGCAGTGAAGGCGCCGGCTTCTGCGCAATCGGTCCGGAGGAGTGGCTCGCGCATCCGGGCTCGGTCGGACGTCCGATGATCGGTATCCCGCACATCGTGGACGAGAACGGCGACGAGCGACCGCCGGGAGAGGTCGGTCAGATCTGGTTCGAGGGCCCCGCCGTGTTCGAGTACCACAACGATCCGCAGAAGACGGCGGAGGCGTTCAACCAGAAGGGTTGGAGCACGCTCGGCGATGTGGGGTACGTCGACGACGACGGCTACGTGTACCTGACGGACCGCGTCTCTCACATGATCATCTCCGGCGGCGTCAACATCTATCCGCAGGAGATCGAGAACGTGCTCGTGTTGCACCCGGCGGTGGCCGATGTCGGCGTGATCGGCGTGCCGGATCCGGAGATGGGGGAGTCGGTGAAGGCGGTCGTGCAACCATCCGACCCGACCCGCGCATCCGACGAGCTCGCCGCCGAGCTGATCGCCTACTGCCGCGAGCGGCTCGCGGGCTTCAAGTGCCCGAGGTCCGTCGACTTCGTCGACGAGCTGCCGAGACTGCCGACCGGCAAGCTCCTCAAGCGCGTGCTGCGCGAGCGGTACCAGACTTCGCCGTAACCCGCCCTCCAGTGAAGTGAGTGAACCATGGACGAGCTGACGTTCCGCGACGCCGACGGATTCGACGTCTTCTACCGGCGCTGGACCCCCGACACGGCGCCGCGCGCGGCGGTCCTCGTCGCGCACGGCCTCTGCGAGCACTCCGGGCGCTACGGCCGCTTTGCCGACGCGCTCGTGGCGCAGCGTTACGCGGTCTATGCGGTGGACCACCGTGGCCACGGCCGCACCGCGAAGTCGACGGGCGTCGGCCGCGCCGGCCCCAGCGGGATGGACGGGATCCTCGACGACCTCCTGCAGCTCCTCGACACCGCGGCCTCCGAAGTCGATTCGGCGCCGGTGGTCCTGTTCGGTCATTCGATGGGCGCGTTGATCGCGCAGGCGTTCGCCGAGCGGCACGGCGACCGACTCGCCGCGCTCGTGCTGTCCGGGTCTCCGGGTGCGAACGACGTCGTCCGCGAGCTCGCGACCGGGATCCAGGCAGCGGTGGAGGCCGGGCTCGCCGACGAACCGATCGACGCGCTCGGGGGCTTCAACCAGCCGTTCGAACCGGTGCGGACGAACTACGACTGGCTCAGTCGCGACACCGCAGAGGTCGACGCCTACATCGCCGACCCGCTGTGCGGCGACGACGTTCCTCCGACCTACGCGTTCATCGGCGAAATGATGCAGCTCGCATTCGACGAGATGCAGCCCGGGGCCATCGCCGGCATCCCCGAGGGTCTGCCCGTCATGCTCGTCACCGGGGAGCATGACGTCGCATCGAACGAAGGGGCTTCCGTCCGGGAGTTGGAGAAGCGACTCCGCGCCCGCGTGCTCGACGTCGACGCCCGGTACTACCCCGACGCGCGTCACGAGCTGCTCAACGAGTTGAATCGCGACGAGGTGACGGCGGACATCATCGGCTGGCTCGACGGGCATGTGTGACCGCCGGGCACCGGCGTCAGCCGGGCTCGGCTTCGTGGCCGGCCGGGCGCAGGCCGCGGTAGGCGTCGGGTCCGGAGATCTCGCCCGTCACGACGCGGTAGACCTCGTGGCAGATCGGCATCTCGATGCCGTGTCGCTCCGACAGCTGCATGACGCTGACCGCCGTCTTCACGCCCTCGGCGACCATGGCCATCTCGGCCAGGACGGCGTCGAGCGAGCGCCCGGCGCCGAGCTGCTCGCCGACGTAGCGGTTCCGGCTCTGCGGCGACATGCATGTTGCGACGAGGTCGCCGAGACCGGTCAGGCCCGCGAACGTGGGGGCCTCTCCGCCCATCGCGACGCCGAGGCGTGTGAGCTCGGCGAGCCCGCGTGTGATCACCGCGGCCCGCGTGTTGTCGCCGACCCGCGCGCCCTGCGCCATACCGGCCGCGATCGCGACCACGTTCTTCAGCGCGCCGCCGAGCTCGCATCCGGTCACGTCGTGGTTGACGTAGAGCCGGAAGAGCCCCCGCTGCAACACCTGCTGGATCGCGGTCGCGACCGCGAGGTCTTCGGTCGCGACGACGCTCGCCGCGGCCTGGCCGGCGATGATCTCCCTTGCCAGGTTCGGTCCGGTGAGCGCGGCGGCCGGATGTCCGGGAAGGACGTCCTCGATCACCTCGGTCATCCGCTGGAGCGAGTGAGGCTCGAGCCCCTTCGCGAGGCTGACGACCGGGATCCATGGATGGACGTGACCCTTGGCCGCCATGAGGATGTCGGCGAAGCCGTGCGACGGCACGCCGACGACGAGAAGCTGTGCACGTCGCACCGCGCGCTCGAGGTCGTCGGTGGCGTCGAGCTCCGGGGAAAGTGTGAAGCCGGCCAGGTAGCGACTGTTCGTGTGGTTCTCGCGTATCTCCGAAGCGACCGCGCTGTCGCGAGCCCACAGCACCGTGTCGTTGCGGCCGGAAGCGAGTGCTGCGACGGTGGTGCCCCACGATCCGGCGCCCAACACCGTCACGCGCATGCGCCCCCCTGTCGAGTGCGCGGCAACTCGTGCCCGGAATCGTGACACATCGGTGAGATCGTGACCTCAGGAGGAACGATGGACCTCGAGCGGGAACGGCGCGGCGCTGTCGAGATCTTCCGCATCAACCGTCCCGAAGCGCGCAACGCGCTCAACGCCGCGGTGATCGGCGGCATCGGCCGCGGTGTCGCCGAAGCGGACGCCGACGCCGACGTACGCGCGATCGTCATCACCGGCACGGGCGACCGAGCGTTCTGCGCGGGCATGGACCTCCGCGGGTTCGCGAGCGCTGACCACGCCGGTTCGGACACCGACGGCAGCGCGGCCGGCGCGGCGAGCGCGTACATGCGCTTCATCAAGGACGGCGCGAACAAGCCGGTCATCGGCGCGGCCAACGCCAGCGCGGTCGCCGGAGGGCTGGAGCTGCTGCTCGCGTGCGACATCGTGGTCGCGTCGTCTGAGGCGAGGTTCGGCCTGCCGGAGGTCAAGCGTGCGCTGTTTCCCGCCGGGGGTGGAGTCTTCCTCGGAAGCCGAATTCCTCTCGCCGCGGCGCTCGAGCTGACGCTCACCGGTGACGCGTTCGACGCGTCGCGTGCGCTCGCGCTCAACCTCGTCAACTTCGTCGTGCCGCCCGAACGCGTGCTCGACGAGGCTGTCGCGATCGCCGAGCGCATCGCGGCGAACGGGCCCCTGGCGGTCCAGGTGACCAAGCGTCTCGTGCGCGCGGC
>CAZJSY010000101.1:0-12584 GCA_964548555.1 uncultured Burkholderiales bacterium | reverse complement strand
GAAGTCGAGGTGTGGGAGCAGGTCGATCTTGTTCACGACGACGACGTCGGCGGCGCGGAACATCACCGGGTACTTGAGCGGCTTCTCCTCGCCTTCGGTGATCGCGTACACCATGGCGCGGGCGTCCTCACCGACGTCGAACTCTGCGGGACACACGAGGTTGCCGACGTTCTCGATCACGAGCAGGTCGAGCTCTGTCAACGGCAGGCGGTGCAGTCCGGAACGAACCATGACCGCGTCGAGGTGACACTCGCCGCCGAAACCCGCACCGGTGTTGACCAACGACACCGATGCTCCGAGCGCCCTGAGCGCGTCGGCGTCGAGACTCGTCGCGATGTCACCTTCGAGCACCCCGAGTCGCAGTGCGCCGGCGAGCGCGGTGATCGTGCGGCCGAGCAACGTCGTCTTGCCCGCGCCGGGTGACGACATGAGGTTGACGCACGGCACACCGGCGGTCATGAGATCAGCCCGGTTCGCGGCGGCGATGCGATCGTTCTCGGCCAGCAGACTCTCGAGCACCGCGACCCGCGTCGTTGCCGTCTGCGTGTATGCGCTGTGGTCGCCGACGTCACGGTGTTCGTGATGCTGGTCCTGGTCGTGATCGTCGTCGTGGTCGTGAACGGTCCCGTCGGCGTGGTGATGGAAGCGACCCATCAGCGCACTTCCTCGACCACGTCCATCGAGGCGATCAGGAACTCCTCGCCGCTGCGCAGTGTGACGTCGGTGGCGTCGCAGTGCGCGCAGACCAGGACCGGCCAGTCGAGCGTCGTGCGCTCGCCACACGTCCCGCACTCGATCACGGCCGGGACATGCTCGACCGCGAGCTCGCAGCCGGCGAGATCCGTCCCTTCGGTGAGCACCTCCCATGCAAACTGGAGCGAGTCGGGCACGACCTGGCGAAGGTAACCGATCCGCACGTCGACCCGGCGGACGCGCCGGCCTGCCGCGTGCGACGCCACCGTGTCGGCAATCGCCTGGCACACGGAGAGCTCGTGCACATGGTGACCGTACCCGGCGGCCGGCTCGACCGCGCAGGGCGCCCGCCTCCGCGAGCTCGAACCGGTCAGCGCAGCGCGAGCCAGAGCGTGACGACCGCGAGCACGAGCAGGACGAGCGCCGTGAACCTGCGGATGATCGCGATGGGGACCCACCGCAGCAGGCCCTTGCCGCCGATCACGGCCAAGCCCGCGACGGTCCACAGCGCGAGCGTCGCCGCGATGCCGACCGACAACGGGTCGTGATACCGCGCGGCGAGGTTGGCGGTCAGGATCTGGGTCAGGTCACCCCACTCGGCGACGAAGATCACGATGAAGGCCGTCGTCACGACGGTGTGGGCGGCGGCCTCGTGCTCGATCAGCTCGGCCTCCTCCTTCGCTCCCTCCTTCCACGCGTACAGCGCGCCGAGCAGGAACATCGCCGCGACGGCCAGCCGCACACCTCGGTGGGGGAGCAGGTGGAACAGTCCGACGCCGATGGTCGTCGCGATGGCGACGTGAACGAGGAACGCCGCGGCGGCCCCGAGCCAGACCGACCGCGGGCGACCACGCGTCGCGAGCACCAGGCTGGCGAACATGGTCTTGTCGGGGAGCTCACCCAGCAGGATGAGCGGGAAGACCGTGGCGATGACGACGAGGTCCAACGCCGACATGGTTGCAGACGGGCGCAGAATTCAGGTGCGGGGGTGTCGATCCGGCCAGGGTCCGTTCGTCGTCGGGTTGAACCACCACCACGAGGAGGACCGATGCGATACCTGCTGATGATCTGCACCGACGAGAGCGCCGACGCGGCGGTGAGCCCGGAGGAGTCGTCGGCGCGCTATGCGGAGTACGCGGCGTTCATGGAGGAGATGAACCGGCGCGGAATCCTGCAGGGTGGCGAACGTCTCCGCCCGACCACCGACGCCACGACCGTCCGGGTGCGCGACGGCGAGGTGCTGACGTCCGACGGCCCGTTCGCTGAGACCAAGGAGCAGATCGGCGGATACTTCGCCGTCGACTGCAAGGACCTGGACGAGGCGATCGAGGTCGCGTCGAAGATCCCCGCAGCCCGGCAAACGTCGATCGAGGTGAGGCCGATCTGGGAGATGTGACCACCGAGGCCGAAGCCGCCGTCGCGGCGGCGTTCCGCGACGAATGGGGCAGGATCGTCGCGACGCTGATCCGGTTGACGGGCGACTGGGACCTCGCCGAGGAGGCCGCGCAGGACGCTTTCACGCTCGCCCTCGACCGGTGGCGGCGTGACGGCGTCCCGCGCCGTCCCGGCGCTTGGCTCACCACGGCCGCGCGCAACCGCGCGATCGACCGGCTCCGCCGGGCCGCGACCGGGACCGCGAAGTTGCAGGAGGTTGGCGTGCTGTCGGGCTCCGGCGGGTCCGCTGACGACGACACCGGCACCGATGACGACAGCGGTGTGGTCGACGATCGGCTCCGCCTGATCTTCACGTGTTGCCACCCCGCACTGGCGATGGAGGCACAAGTCGCGTTGACCTTGCGCACCCTCGCGGGCCTCACCACCGCCGAGATCGCCCGCGCCTTCCTCGTGCCGGAAGCAACGATGGCGCAGCGCCTCGTGCGGGCCAAGCGCAAGATCCGCAACGCCGGAATTCCGTACCGCGTGCCGCCCGCGCACCTGCTGCCGGAACGGACGGGCGCGGTGCTCGCGGTGCTGTACCTGCTCTTCAACGAGGGCTACGCCGCGACATCCGGTGCCGACGTCGTACGCCAGTCGTTGTGCGCGGAAGCCATACGTCTCGCGCGCACGCTCGTCGATCTGATGCCCGACGAGCCGGAGGCCCAAGGATTGCTGGCGTTGATGTTGCTGCACGACGCGCGCCGCGCGGCGCGCGTCGACAGTGCCGGCGATGTCGTCCTGCTCGAGGACCAGGACCGCACGCTCTGGAACGACCACGCGATCGACGAAGGTCGCACGCTGCTCGAGGCGGCGCTGCGTCGGGGCCGACCCGGTCCGTACCAGGTGCAAGCCGCGATCGCCGCGTGCCACGCAACCGCCGCCGAAGCGCGCGACACCGACTGGGTCGAGATCGCCGCGCTCTACGGAGAGCTCGGGCGAATGGTGCCGTCAGCGGTCGTGGAGTTGAACAGGGCGGTGGCGGTCGCGATGGCGGATGGTCCCGAAGCCGGTCTCGCACTGGTGGACGCGCTCGCGGCCGCCGGCGCGCTGGCCGGTTATCACCTGCTGCCTGCGACGCGTGCCGACCTCCTGCGCCGGCTCGGCCGTCCCGCGGAAGCTGTGGCCGCATACCGCGATGCGCTCGCACTCGCGACGAGCGACGCCGACCGTCGCTATCTCGAGCGACGGATCGCGCAGGCCATGAGCGCGCTCGACACCTGACGACCGCGCTCAGCCCGCGGCCGCGGTCTCGAGGACCTCGATGATCTCGTCGCCGTAGCGCTCCAGCTTCGTGGGCCCGATGCCCGGTATGGATCGCAGGCCGGCCAGCGTTGCCGGTCGCCGGGCCGCGATCTCGATCAGGGTCGTGTCGTGGAACACGACGTAGGCCGGCACGCCGTCGCGCTTCGATCGCTGGAGCCGCCACTGTCGGAGTGCCATCTCCGCGGCGACGGCTTCGGGCGACACGTCGCGCGCCGGAGCACGCTCGGCCGGATCGATGCGTGCGCGTGTGCCGCGCGGGGCGCGTGCTCCGGGTGCTGCAGGCGCGGCGTCCGGGGCGGGTTCGGGTTCGGCCGGTGCCGCGCCGGTGAGCTCGTCGACGAAACGCGACGGACGGCCGGAGTCGGCGAGCAACACGGCCGATCGCCGGGCGCGTGTGATCGCGACGTGCAGCACACGGCGCTCCTCTTCCACGTCCTCGGCGAGGCGATGGGGAACGATGCCGGCCGACACGCCGAACACCGCGACGCGTTCCCACTCGCGCCCCTTGACCCGATGGACCGTCGAGAGTGTCACGCCGCCCTCGGTCGCTTCGCGGTGGAACACCGACCGCAACCATGTTCCGAAGGTGGGGGGTTCGGGATGGAGCGCCGCCACCTGGATCAGCGCTTCCAGATCGTCGAGGTGACTGGACCCTTCGCCCGAGCTCGAGTCGAGCAGCCCCATCGCGTCGCCCAGCCCGATCCGGTCACGCACGCACGTGAGTGCCTCCGCCGTGGTGCCTCCCGCGACAGCCGTCGCAACGAGCTCGAGATCGTCGGCGAACGACTCCACCTTGCCGGCAACCTTGACGTCGTCGAGCTTCGCAGCGATCGCGCGGACGTCGTCGATCGTCATCCCCGTGCGGAACCACTTCTCGATCCAGCGCGGCAGACCCCGCGACGGCCGGCGGTACACCTCGGAGAGATCGGTGCGCGACAGCGATCGGGGATCCGCTCCGATGCGCAGGTAGGCGAGCGCGGCCCGCAGCCCCGTGCGTTCGAGCACCTCCGGGCGCAGCACCGAGTCGATGTGCACACCCGCCTCGATGAGCGCGACGTGCGGAGCGAGCAGGAGCGCGTTCACACGGGTGAGCACCGCGATGTCGGCCGCGCTGGCACCGTCGTGGAGCCAGCCGCGGACCACGTCGACCACGGCCGCCGCACCGCCGTTGCCGGGGTGGTGCACGACGGTCAGCGCGTTCGTGTCCGTCGGCGCGGCCGGGTCCGAACGGATCACCTTCGGCACGCGTCGCCGGTTGTAGGAGAGAAGGTGCCGCGCCGCGTCGACGATCGCCTCCGGGCAGCGGTAGTTCACCTCGAGTGGATGGTCGGCCGCCGCCGGGAACAGCGCGTCGAACTCGATGAGGAAACGCGGATCGGCGCCCGCATGCCCGTAGATGACCTGATCGTCGTCACCGACGCCGAAGACGTCCAGCGCGGGCATCGCGACGAGCCGCAGCATCAGCACGTGCGCGGGTGTGAGGTCTTGGAACTCGTCGACGAGGAGATGACGCGCGGTCGCTTGCACACTTCGTCGGAGACGCCCGTCGTGCAGCAGCGCTTCGACAGCGCCGTAGACCTGCTCGTCGAAGTCGACCGCGCCGGCCTCGCGGAGCGCGTCGCGGTACGGTGCAATCATCATCGCGAGCCCGGGCACGTCGTCGCGCGACTCCTCGACCTCGACCGGATCGCGCAGTGCCAGACGAACCTCGGAAAGCGCTTCGAGGTACGGACCGATCCGGTCGGTGTTGAGCTTCGGCGCGCCCGGCGGGGCGAAGCGGTCGATCAGGGCCCGTGTCTCGCGCTCGTCGAGAACCCGCGGCGTCGCGCCGCGCGCCCGACCGACGATCCAGTAACCGAGGGAGTTCAGCGTGCGGGCACGGGGCGCGAACTCCGAGGTGCGCGTCTCGAGCTCTTCCTGTGCCTGCTTGTTGTAGGCGACCGCCAACACGGTTTCGCGCTCGACGGCGCGATCGACGACGAGATGCCGGAGGCGTTCGGTGAGCACACGCGTTTTCCCGGAGCCCGCGGGCGCGACGACGCGCGCCGGTCCGGCACCGTGTGCGACGGCCGCGAGCTGGTCGGACGCGAGATCGGCGCGCGGACCGCAGACGCCCGGCACGATCGTGAGCCGGCCCAACTCGACGGACTCCCGGTGCACCACTGCGCACGCGTCGGCAGCTTGCGGGAGGTCCACGGGGCCACGGGGTCCGCCGTCGACCCACGCGGCTTCGCCATCGGGCAATCGGACGTCGGCGGGGCCGTCGGGCGTCGCGACCGCTCCGAGCCGTTCGGCCTTGCGCGCCCACCACCAGATCGGCTCGGCGCCACGCGCGTCGTAGTTGTTGGCCCACACGAGGAAGTGGAGGCGGTCGAACCAGGGTTCGAACGTGGGGTCGACCGTCCACGGTTCGACGGGAAACGACTGCGGATCACGGAACCGCGCCGGATCGACGGCGAGGGCCACGACCACCGGCGACCGTTTCGCCCACAGGTCGTGCAGCGTGCCGACCGTGGTCGCCGGATCGCGCAGCGTGTCGTCGTCGATCGTGACCGAGGGCGCGCCGGCCCAGGGCGACGGCGGCGCGGAGCCCGAGAGGACCACCACGCCCCGACCGAGCGCGGAGGGACCCGGGAACGGCACGCCCCAATCTTGGCATCAGGGTGTGACAGGTTGGGGCAGAGTGGGATCCCGCTTCGCTCCAGGCGCCCAAGGGCGAACGTTCCGCGAAGCGGGAACCCACCCCGCCGCGCGTGTCGGGCCGATGCCGCTTGGCGCGTGCCGTGGGTTGAGAGAGAAGTCAGCCGGCGCCGTTGGCCAAGTAGATCAGGCTGACTCCCGCGACGACGGTGGTCACCGTCCAGCCGGCGAACGCGAGCCAGCCGTTGATGGGGAGATCGTTCATCAGCCGGCGATCGGACGCGACGAGCAACAGGAACACGAGCGTGACGGGCGTGCCGATGCCTCCGACGATGGACGCGATGAACAGCAGACGGATCGGTGAGATCCCGCTGTACGCGATGCCCGCGCCGAACACCGTCGAGACCGCGATGACGGCGTAGAACGCGGGCGCGTTGCGAACCTTCTCTGAGAGACCACGCCGCCAGTCGAACTCCGCGCCCACCACATAGGCCACGGTGCCCATCAGCACCGGCAGAGCGAGGAGTGCCGAGCCGAGCAGCCCGATTCCGAAGATCGTGCTGGCCCCGCTCCCGGCGATGGGTTTCAACGCTGCGGCCGCGTCCTGGGCGGTCTGGACCTGCCGGTGGTGCGCGCCGAGCGTCGCACCGGTCGTCACGAGGATGAACCAGAACACGACGACGGCGAAGAAGATCCCCACGAGCGCGTCGGCTTCTTTCGGGCGCAGCCAGTCGAGCGACGGCTTCTCTTCGGAGAGCTCGATCGTGTGCCAGACGTACACGTAGCTCGTGAGCGTGGTACCGAGCAGCGCGAGGGCGCCGGCGGTGTAGTCCTTGCTGAACGAGATCGCCGGTACGAACGTGTGCCGTGCCACCGACGTCCAGTCGACGTGGGCGACGAACGCGCAGGCGACGTACGCGAGCAGGACGAGGAGGACGTACTTCAGCACGCGCTGCAGCTCGTCGAATGTTCCCAGCAGGAGCATCGCCAGCACCACGATTCCCACGGGTGCGACGAGCGGTTTCCACGACATGTGTACGAGCAGGCCCGCAGCAGCTGCACCGGCCTCGAGGTCCGCGGCGATGGTCAGGATGGTGACCACGAGGATCGAACCGAGAAAGAGTACTTGTGCACCTCGGCCGAACCGTGAGCGCACCAGTGTCTGCAGGTCCTCGCCGGTGACGACACCGATACGGGAGCTGATGATCAGGACCACGGCGAGGATCGGGAACACCAGCACCGTGAGCCACGACAGCGCGAACACGGTGGTGGCCCCGATGACCGCAATCGTCGCGACGGTTGTCGGGTCGACGTCGGCCGCGCCGGCGACGAGACCGGGACCGAGCATTCGGAGGAACCGGAGCGGCTGACGCGTGATGCTCGGAGCGCGGACCCGGACCGGGGCGCGTTGCAGGCGGGCCGTCGGGCGCGCGCCGGCGGGCTGCTCCATGGCCGTGCCCCTACCCACGGCCCCCGTCCGGCGACGCCCCGGCGGCCCGGCGATCGGAACGCGCGCCGGCGCACACCGACGAGCAGCCCGTCGTGGAGTTCTGTTCACGCTGAGCGACGCGGGTAGATACCTCGCGATGGCATCCGGCCGCCCTCCCGAACATTCGGACGACGGCTTCGCCGCGCTCGAAGAGCAGTTGTACACCGATCGGGACCGGACCCAGGCCCGTCTCGCCGAGCTCGCGGAACAGTTCGAGTCGATGGCCGAGGCGGCGGCGCTTGCCGTCCCCGACGACGAGCACGATCCCGAAGGCTCCACCATCGGATTCGAACGGGCTCAGGTGCTCGCGCTCGTCGAACAGGCTCGAGATCACCTCCGTGAGCTCGACGGCGCGCTGAGCCGGATCCGCGACGGCACCTACGGGCAGTGCGTGGAGTGCGGCGGACCCGTCGCGTACGAACGGCTGCAGGCCCGTCCGATGGCTCGCACCTGCATCGACTGCGCGGGCGGCCGGCGCAAACGCAGCCGCCCACGCGGGACGCAGTGAGCTCGGGCCGATATTTCGCGAAATCGCGAATGTGCGCGTCAGTTCCCGAGCCACGGGGGTAGGTCGCGCGCATGGCACAGAACGTGGATCTGTTCTTGCGGTCGGGTCAGACGATCAACCTCCAGTTCGAGCACCTGTTCCTCCATCGAACCGGCAACGAGCTCCACGCGATCGAGTTCCAGCCGAAGAAGGGTGAGGCACAGCTTGCGTTCGCCGACGTTTCCGAGGTCGTGGCGGTGCTGATCCACGACGGTGAAGCGCCCGACGACGTGGAGATCCTCGGCGAAGTACCCACCGAGCTGTCGGCGTAGGGTTCGCCCCCTCCTGACCGGACCGGTGTGATGCCGCGCTGTCGCGCGGGATCAGGGTGCCGCGGCCATGCTCCACAGCGCGAACCAGAACACCCCGACACCGGAGAGGACGTCGTTCCAGTAGATCGGCGTGGTGTGCACTCCGGCCTCGTAGGGAATGACGAACGGCGCGGCGATGAGCCACGCGCCCAGCAACACGTTCACCCAACCGAGAGGCACGGTCTGGTCGGGGTTCATGATCCGTAGCAAGGCGACGAGCATGATCGTCGTGCCCGCGCTCACGCTGGTCCACATCGCGCTCGTCACGTCTCCGTACCCGAGCACCCAGGGAGCGATGACGAGCCACACACCCACGAGGGCGTCGATACCGCTCGTCCACGCGACGTAGGCACGTCGCAACTGTGCGAGGTACTCGGGATCGTCCGGAACCATGGCGGATCGCTTGAGTGGGGACCGCCGCGCGTGGCGGACGTGTGTCGCCATGTCAGTCCTCCCTCGATCTCGATCCGGGGCCGCGCGTCGAAATGCGGGCACGTGACCGCTGTCGATGGGCGCACTACCCACGTGGACACGTGATGCCTCGCTCGAAGAGGGGCAGGAGACGGGATATGGAGTACGACGAACTCCTGTCGGTCGTCTGTCAGGCGGCCGATGTGGAGCGGCCGGTCGCGGAACGGGCCACGCGGGCGACGCTGGAAGTGCTCGCCGAGCGCTTCTCGATCGACGAGGCTCGCGCCTTCGCCCGGCAGCTCCCGCCCGAGCTGGTCGGTCCACTGGCGACGCTCGACGCGGCGCGACCCTTTCGCGCAGACGAGTTCGTCCACCGGGTCGCCGAGCGGGAGGGCGTCGACGAACGCGAGGCGTTGCGCCATGCGGGCGCTGTCTTCTTTGCGCTGCGGCGCGCGATGGGCGACGACGGATTCAACCGGTTGAGGGTCGCACTGCCGCAGGACTTCGCCCCGCTCGTCGGCGATGTCGACGTGGTCAGCCTCGACCATCTCGTACAGGCGGTCCAGCTTCGGACCGGACTTGACTCGCCCGACGCGCGCCGCGCCCTCGATGCGGTGTTGGAGACACTGGCGGAGCGCCTCTCCGACGGGGAGGTCATCGACCTGTTGACGCGTCTTCCCTTCGAGCTGCATCCGGCGCTTCGTCGTGGCCGAACGGAGAGCGATCCGTTGTCGCGGCGTATGACGATGGACGAGTTCGTGCGGCGTGTGGCCGCTCGCGAGGACATACCGATCGACGAGGCGGCCGAGCACGCGCGCGCGGTGTTCTACGAGCTGCGCGACGCGATCGCTGAGGAGTTCTTCGACGTGAGCTCGCAGCTGCCCGCGGAGTACGCACCGCTGTTGCCGCACCCATAGGAGGCCGATGTGGAGTCGTTCCGCACGACGTTCGACCCGTCGATCGACGGCTTCGCCTTCGCCAATCGCTTCTCCTGGACGGAGGAGGAACGAGAACAGGTACGCGACCTCCTCGTCGACGTGCTCCAGGGCGCGCCGGACGATGCGTCGAGGTGGTCGTGGCCCGTGCCCCTTCCCGATCCGGTGTTGGCGGCCGA
Organism: uncultured Burkholderiales bacterium; assembly: GCA_964548555.1. Taxonomy (GTDB): domain Bacteria; phylum Actinomycetota; class Acidimicrobiia; order IMCC26256; family JAMXLJ01; genus JAMXLJ01. Next base: position 2,679 of record CAZJSY010000101.1, on the reverse strand, counting down.
CGAGCGTGCACCGCTGCCGGGAGTCCTCGAGAACGAGCTGCTGCTCGAGGCCGCGCAGGACCTCGCCGACGAGTTTGCCGAAGCGGTGTTGCGCGACGGCGGGGGAGCGCTCGGCCTGTCCGGTGGCATGACCGTCACCGCGCTCGATTACCGAACGGTCAACTGGGTGCTGCCGCGCGGGAACAGGCCCGACGACCAGCCGACACGGGAGAGCGAGAGCGGCAGGGCGCTGCGCAACTACCTCTGGGGCCGCCTCGTCGCGGGGATCGAGCTCAACGCGGCGACGCTGCTCGAATATGCCGTCGCGTTGAGGCTTCCCGGCGACGGCGGCACCGAGTGGCTCCGTGATCACACACGCGAGCACTGGCAGCACGTCACCAGCGCGATGCCGGTCGTCGGCGACCCGATCCCGCTCACGCTCATCGGGAACAACACGTCGCCGTTGTGTCATCAGAACGTGCTGGTCGTCGGCTTCGACGATGCCGGCGACGACACGGGTTCGTTGCACGTCTACGACCCCAATGTGCCTGACGACCTGGCCCGGGTCGACTTCGATCTACGCGGCCGGACGGTCACGACGACACGTGACGACCCGCTCACCACGATGCGCGATCGAGGACTGCTGCGTGGGTTCTTCGTGGAGGCGTACAACCCGACGCGGCCGCCGGCAACGCTCGCCGCGTCACTGCGGTGCGATCCCGTGTGCGCGGTGGCCGGCGCGCCGGTCCACTTCGAGTGCGAAGTGGTGAACCGGGGCTACCACACGTCGCCCGAGTTCGCGGTCGTCATACAGGGCGACGGTGGCGCCGTGGAACTGCGCGAGCCTGCGTTCAAAGCGCTCGACGAGAACACCGACCGGTCGTTCGACACGACCGGCGCGTTCACCGAACCCGGCAGTCATTCCGCCGTGGCGAACGCGGTGCTCCTCACCACCGACGGTGGCGAGGTACACCGTGAGCTCGCGCCCATAGAACCAGGTTCCGCTCCTCACGCGACGATCCGGTCGAACCCGCGCGTCGTCATCGAGCTCGCGCACGACTGTGTCTCACGCGCGGTGCCGGCGGGACGCCGTATCACCTGCGTCGTGCGAAGCAGCTCCCTGGCGTGGATCCCCCCGGGTGTGCAGCCCGTCTACGAGTGGGAGGCCGCGGGTCAGACCGGCACGGGTGAGACGTTCCAGCTGACCGTGCCCGAGGACGGGCAGCCGTTCGAGGTGCACTGCACGGTGCGGGCGGGAGAGTGCTGGTCTTCGGGTTCCGTGACGTTCACACCGCTTCCCGCCGGCGAAGCCGACCGCGTCATCGCGTTGTGCGAGTTCCTCGACGAGCTGGGGTTCGATCGCGTGCTGACCCCTGCCGCGATGGTTCCGCTCGCGGACAGCGTCGCGGGAGCGGCGCGACGCTTCCTCAGCGGGCTGGAGACGCACGAGCCGAAGCGCTAGTTGCCTCGTGGTGGACGGGCGAGTGTTCCGACCGACTGGTGCCGCGCCACGCCCGTCATCGGGAAACAAAGGATCTTGTAGCCCGTTGACCTCTGTCGCATGATCGAAGGGGTTCATGGGTCGGCCGGGGGTCGATGGTCACATGGCGAAGGGGGCGAACATGACGAGCGTGGACGTCGACGAAGCGCGCCTCGAGGCGTTGATGGGAACGCTGCTCGGCTACATGACCGGAGGAGCGATCTGTTTCGGCATGCTGCTCGGCGACGAGCTCGGTCTGTACCGGGCGATGGCGACGTGTGACGCAATGAGCGCGGCCGATGTCGCGCAGCAGAGTGGGTGCAACCCGCGTCTCGTGCGCGAGTGGCTCGACGGGCAGACCGCGGCCGGCCTGGTGACGTACTCACCGGACGTCGACACGTATGCGTTGAGCCCGGAGGCGGCGATGGCTCTGGCGGACGAGGAAGCCCCGGTCTTCGTCGCGCGGGGGATGAACGCGTTCGCGTCGATGTTCCTCGACCTGGAGAAGCTGAAGGAAGCGTTCCGTGGTGATGGCGGGCTCAGCTGGGGCGAGCATCATCCGTGTCTGTTCCGCGGTACCGAATGGTTCTTCCGAACCGGATATCGCGCGTTCCTCGCTACGGAGTGGATTCCCGCGCTCGACGGGGTGGAAGGCAAGCTGCAGAACGGAGCGCGCGTGGCCGATGTGGGATGCGGCCATGGCGCGTCGGTGGTGGTCATGGCCAGTGCCTATCCGAGCTCCCGGTTCACCGGTTTCGACTTCCATCCGCCGTCGATCGAGACGTCACGACAACGGGCGGCGGAAGCCGGCGTCGCTGATCGCACCAACTTCGAGGTCGCCACCGCCGACGGCTACCCGGGCATCTTCGACCTGATCTGTTTCTTCGACTGCCTTCACGACATGGGCGACCCGGTCGGCACCGCCAGGTACGCACGCGAGCACCTCGAGCCCGACGGGACCGTGCTCCTGGTCGAGCCCTTCGCGCTCGGGCAACGACCGGTCAATCTCACCGACAACCCCATGGCCGCGCTCCTCTACACGGCGTCGTCGGCGATCTGCACTCCGAACTCGCTGTCGCAGGAGGTCGGCCTCGGTCTCGGCGCGCAGGCCGGCGAGGACCGCTTGCGAGAGGTGTTCGAGGAAGCGGGCTACACGCGGTTCCGCCGCGCGGCGGAGACGCCCATGAACCTCATCCTGGAGGCCCGCCCGTAGACCCGGC
>CAZJSY010000100.1:0-12606 GCA_964548555.1 uncultured Burkholderiales bacterium | reverse complement strand
TCGCGGCGAACGGGCCCCTGGCGGTCCAGGTGACCAAGCGTCTCGTGCGCGCGGCGGCATACCTTCCGGCCGACGAAGTGTGGCGAATGCAGGAAGAGGTGCAGGCAACCGTCTTCGGGAGCGAGGACGCCCGCGAGGGTGCTGCTGCGTACATCGAGAAGCGCGAGCCGGTCTGGCAAGGCCGCTGAGACGCTTCATCCACGGAGCGTTTCAGTGGGCGTCACCAACGCTCAGCGGTGAACGCGACCGCCATCGCCGCACGGCTCTGCTGCTCGACGACGTCGATGCGGTGCGCCACCTGTGCGAGCTCTGCGGCGAACGCCTCGCGATCGTTCTCCAGGTCCGGCCCCGGGCGCGTCAGGTCGCGGTGGGCGGCCAGCTGCAGCGCCGTGGCGAAGAGCGGTTTGGACACCGCCTCCGGACTGCGGACTCTCTGCTGGAGCACGTACTGCTCACCGAGAGCGAGGCACCTCGCGACGAAGGCCTTGCCGTCGACCACCGACACTGTCGGCTCGCGCAGCAGCGCGTGCGCCACGATGAGGTACGCGTCGACGAACGGCCGCAGGACGCCGAACGCAAGCCGGGGTTGGAGCTGCTCGAGGAGCTCGTCGGGATGAACACCTTCGACGAGCTGGTTCTCCCACGCGGGCAGACGCTCGTTGAGCTCGGTTGCGAGCGTCTTGCGAAAGGCCTCGCGCTGCTCGAAGAAGAAGTCGAACTTGAACAGGTCGCGCAACCGGAACGCCTCGGCCCAGAACGCGTCGAGACGGTCGTCCTCCGAAGATTCGGCCGCGCACACGAGCGCGATCTCGGCAATGCCTCCTGCAACGAAGTGGTGGATGACGGTGTTGCGGTAGTACGCGGCCGCGTGATGCTGTCCGGGTGCGACGACGTAGACGGGCTCGGTTCCCCGGTCGTAGCAATCGATCGTGTGGTGACTGGCGAGTGACGCCGCGACCGAACCGACCCCTTCGGCGGTGGCGAGCTGTTCCGCTGAGGCAGCGAGCGGCAGCCGTCGGGCGCGAACGTGCGCGAGCAGTGGGCCGAGCGCGCGATGCAGCTCCTCGGCCGTGAGCCCGCGCGTGCCCGCGGCGAGCATTACCATGCAGACCAGCGCGGCCGCCGTGACGGGTGTGACTGCGTTGATCCGCGTGCTCACCTCGAATGCCAGCTTCTGCAGCTCGAAATCGGCCTCTTCCGGCGAGGCGTCGGGCCGAACGGCGGCCCGCAGGGACAGCGGCTCCGCGAAGCGGACGTAGATCCTGCCGCCCGTGTGGCGACGCTGGGAACGGTTGGCCCGCACCATCCATGTGAGCGACTCCCGTTCCTTCGGGGCGCCGCGGACTTCGCGGGCATATTCGGACACTTCGTGGAGCTCGTCGTAGACGATCGAGACGGGCACCATAGCGACATCGTCGGCGCGGCCCTCCCGTGCCGCATCGACGACATAGCGCAACAGACCCATCTTCGGCGCACCGAGCTTTCCGCTGCGTGAGCGCGTGCCTTCGATGTACCACTCGAGCGTGAACCGTTTTTCGACGAGATATCCGAGATAGCAGCGCAGCACCCATCGATACACGGGGTCGCTCTTGATGTCGCGGCGGATGAAGATGCGTCCGGCCCGCCGCATGACCGGACCGATCGGCCAGAACGCCATGTTGTCGCCGGCGAACGTGTGCACGGGCGGTAGGTGGTTCTCGTGCATCACGACCGGGATGACCATCCCGTCCAGGTTGGACTTGTGCGATGGGAGGATCACCGCGGCATGACGGCGCAGCTCGTCGCGCACCCGCTCGACCTGAGCACGGTCGTAGTCGATCTCGTCCCCGTAGGAGGGGCGCTTCATGACCTGGCCGAACCGGGCCATGAGGTCGAGGAGGAAGCGGCTGTAGCCCGTCACCATCTCGTCGAGGCAAGCGTGCGCGTCTGCCCGCACCGCGGCTTCGTCGCGACCCAGGTCTTGGGCCAGGCGTCGGGCTCCCTCGCGGAATTCCCGTGACGCCACGATCTCCTCGCGGACGAGACGGGGCACCTTGTACTGCGCCCCGAGCAAGTGGTACTGCGCGCGTTCCATGGCCAGGACCGCCTGGCGGCCCACGAATGCAGCAAAGGCGGTCGTGTCGCCCGGATCGCAGCCGGTCGCTCCGAAGCGGTCTCGCAACTCCGACAGCAGCGCCGGCTCTGCGACGATGACCCGAACCCGATCCACGGCGGTGCGCCGGATCCACGCCTTGCGCCACCGTGGTGGATGGCGCGGATCCCCGAGCACGAGGTCGCGCAGCCGCGCGGTCTGGCGGCCGCCACGCTCCTTCGGCAGCCACGCCACCCGCAGCGGCGTCAGGAGGGGGTCGCCGGCGGTCGCGAGCCGGCTTGCGAACGTCGACAAGACGCTGTCCTGGGCCGTTCGCAGATCGGGCAGCACGACGAGATCGGACAGCGCGCCGCCCGCCTCGCACACCCAACGCTCGAGCACCGCGCGCTCGATGGCGTCGACGTCGTCGATCAGGTACAGCGATGAACGAGACATCACTGTTTCCCCCCGTTACGCGATCGCGCGCGGCAGCGTACGCCTCGCGTCCCGCCATGTGAACAGGTTCGATTCCGCTACATGAATTGTGCGGATCAGCGCTGTGCGTCGCAGTAGCAGACGTCGAGGAACCGTGCGATCGCCCGCACCGTGTGCCTCGTGCGCACCGAGCCGAAAACATCGAACGCGTGCTGCGCGTACGGGAGCTCCGCGTACACAACCGGCTGCGACGAAGTCTTGCGGAGATCCTGGGCGAAGCGCTGCGCCTGCGCCGCACGGGTGAACACGTCGTTGCGACCATGGATCACGAAGAAGGGCGGCGCGTCGCTCCGCAGGTGGTATTGCGGCGAGGCCTGCTCCCACGACGTCCGGTCGTCGGCGAGCTTGCTCGTGAACACCATCCGCTCGAGATGTTGCAGCAGTGCGGGCACCCCGAGCCTGTCGTCGTCGACGAGGTCGTAGACCCCGTACATCGGCACCGCGGCCTGCACCGACGTGTCGACGTCCTCGAAGCCGGGCTGGAGCTCCGGGATGTCGGGCGTCAGTGCGGCGAGCGCGCTCAGATGACCACCCGACGAGCCGCCGGTGATCGCGACGAACGACGGATCCCCGCCGTAGCGCGCAATGTTCTGCTTGACCCACGCGATGGCCCGTTTGACGTCGAGAATGTGGGCCGGCCAGCGGGCCTTCGGCGAGAGGCGGTGACTGATCGAGACCGCCACCCACCCCTGTTCGGCGACGTGGGAGAGCAGGGGGTATGCCTGGCCGGTCTTTTGACCGGTGACCCACGCACCGCCCGGGATCTGCAACAGGACCGGCGCACCGGCATCGGACGGAAGATTGGGCCGAGCCCAAACGTCGAGCAGGTTGCGTTTGCCGTGCTCGCCATACGACATGTCGGCCGCACGCAGGTACCGCGACCGGCGACCGCGTGGCACGAACGCGATCTCGGTGTGTTGCAACGGCACATCGACCGGAGGTATGCGTGGCGCGACGATGCGCGACCGGTAGTGAGCACCGAGCTCCTCGGTGAGGGCCGTCTCCAGCACGCCCGCGGCCGCTTGCGCCTCGCGGTGGAGGTTCCACAGCGCGAGCCACGACGCCGCCGAGACGGCGAGGCCGGCGCGGCCGAGCGGACGCCGCAACGCGCCACGCCCCGCCAACGCGAACGTCATGAGTTGCTGCGCGGCGATCGTCTGGAGCGGGAGCTCGCTCGTCACGAGACTTGCCGGCATGGTCGCAGTCGTGGCGACGGGCACGTCGGCGGCGAGCGGCCGGTAGGCGTTCACGGTGTTGAGCGCTCCGAGCGCGCTCCCGATGAACAGCTTGGTCGCCGGTTTCATCCCTTGCACCCTCCGGGCACATCGACCGGCCGTCATGGCTTCGTACGGACCCCGCGACCGATGACGACGGTCGACGTCGCCGGGACGTGCGTCCTAATGTGCCTCTCGTGGCGAGCACACTTTGGCTGCAGCCGCACGCTCGAAACCAGATGCAGCTTTCCGACTGACGCTGAAGGCCATGAATCTTCTGCTCCTGCTCGACATGGTCGGCGCGGGCCGGTACGACGAGGTCGTCGTCCAAGTCGGCGACGAGCACGTGACCGGTGGCGAGCTCCTCGCGGGCGCGTGGAGCGGTGCACAGATCGCCGAGGGGCGTCAGGCCGTGGCCTACGTCGGCACGAACGGGCTCGCGTTCCCGATCGGCGTGTTCGCAGCGGCAGCCGCGGGCGTGCCCTTCGTGCCACTCAACTACCGGCTCGGGGATGAGCAGCTCCACGACCTCCTCGAGCGGGTCGGCGACGCGCTCGTGGTCACCGAGGGCGAGATCGGCGACGCCCTGGCGGCCCGCGGTCACCGCGTGGTCGATGCCGCGGAGTTCGTGGCCCGCGCACGTGCCGGCGATGCGGGCGGCGAGGTGCCGGCCGATGCCGAGGGTCCGGCCGTGTTGCTCTACACGAGCGGCACGACCTCGGCGCCGAAGGCGGCGGTCCTGCGCCATCGACATCTCACGTCCTACGTGATCGGCACGGTGGAGTTCGCCGGAGCCGATCCGGGCGAGGCAGTGCTCGTCAGCGTTCCGCCGTACCACGTCGCCGGGCTCGCGAACCTCCTGAGCAATCTCTATCTCGGCCGGCGCATCGTGTACCTCCGCCAGTTCGACGCGCCCGGGTGGGTCCGAACCGTACGCGAGGAGAAGATCACCCACGCGATGGTGGTGCCCACGATGCTGGCCCGCATCTGCGACGTCCTCGAGGCCGACGGCGGCGGCCTCCCGAGCCTGAAGGCGATGTCGTACGGCGGTGCGCAGACACCCGCGACCGTGCTCCGACGTGTGATGACGCTCCTGCCCGACGTCGATTTCACGAACGCGTACGGGCTCACCGAGACGAGCTCCACCATCGCGGTGCTCGGGCCCGAAGACCACCGCGCCGCCGCGGGCGGTGATCCCGACGCGATCAGGCGACTCTCGTCGGCAGGACGCGTGTTGCCGAACGTCGAGATCGAGATACGCGGGCTCGACGGCCCGCTGCCGGCGGGCGAGCCGGGCGAGATCTGGGTGCGGGGTGAGCAGGTGTCGGGCGAGTACGTGGGGACCGCAGCGCCGCTCGATGCCGACGGCTGGTTCCCGACGCGCGACCGCGGATCGCTCGACGCCGACGGTTACCTGTTCATCGAGGGTCGCAGCGACGACACGATCATCCGTGGCGGCGAGAACATCGCGCCGGCGGAGATCGAGGCCGTGCTGTTGCAACATCCGGACATCGAACAGTGTGCCGTCGTCGGAATTCCCGACGAGGAGTGGGGCCAGCGCATCGCGGCCGTGGTGGTGTGCCGGGCCGGCACGTCGCTCGACCCCACGGCGGTTCGGGAATTCGCCCGCGAGTCGCTGCGAGGATCGAAGACCCCCGACGTCGTCAGCTTCGCAGAGGGACTGCCCTACACCGAGACGGGCAAGCTGCTGCGCCGCGTCGTGCAGTCAGAATTGCTCGGTACGGGCTGATCGCGCAGACCTTCGTTGAGTCAGGAGATCGAAGGCTTCCGCGTACACGTCGAGGACTCGGTGCTCGACGATCTGCGCAACCGCTTGGCGCACTCGCGTGTTCCGGATCAGATCGAAGGCACTGGTTGGGAGTACGGGACACCAACCGACTACCTCCGCGGGTTGATCGAGTACTGGCGCGACACGTACGACTGGCGCGCGCAGGAGGCGAGGCTGAACGAACTGCCGCACTTCCGCACGCAGATCGACGGTCAGTCGATCCATTTCGTCCATGCCCGCTCGCATCACGCGGACGCCATGCCGTTGCTGATCACGCACGGTTGGCCCGGCTCGATCGTGGAGTTCCTCGACCTCATCCCCCGACTGACCGATCCCGAAGCCCACGGTGGACGGGCGGCCGACGCCTTCCACGTGGTAGCGCCCTCGTTACCGGGCTACTGCTTCTCCGAGCCGACGCGTACCCGCGGTTGGGACACCTGGCGTACCGCGCGCGCGTTCGTCGAGCTGATGGATCGCCTCGGCTACGCGCGCTACGGCGCGCAGGGTGGCGACTGGGGCGCGCAAGTGACGACGAGGATCGGAGCGCTCGATGCGGAGCACTGCGCGGCCATCCATCTCAACATGCCGATCGCCGATCGTCCTGACGATGCCATGGCGCTGACCGAGCAGGAGCAGGCCGACCTGGCCGCGCTGGACCGCTTCCGCCGTGAGGAGTCCGGCTACGCGATCGAGCAGGGGACCAAACCGCAGACCGTCGGGGTCGCGCTCAACGACTCACCGGCCGGCTTGTTGGCCTGGATCGTCGAGAAGTTCCGCACGTGGAGTGACTGCGACGGCGACCCGGAGAACGCGTTCACGCGCGATCAGCTCATCACGAACGTCATGATCTACTGGGTGACGCAGACGTTCACGTCGTCGGCCCGGCTGTATTGGGAGAACCAGCACGCGGGCCGCGGCCAGGGGCCACCGCAGTTCGTCGGCGTTCCGACCGGTGTCGCGCGCTATCCCAAGGAGCCGCTGCGCCTGCCGCGTTCCTGGGTGGAGCGCCGCTACAACGTCACGCAGTGGGTCGAGATGCCGCGCGGTGGCCACTTCGCAGCCATGGAACAGCCGGACCTGTTCGGCGACGACCTGCGCAGCTTCTTCCGCACCGTCCGCTGAGTGCGGAGCCGCCGCCTACTGGCGGTTGTACGGCTTCGCCTGTTCGAAGGTTGCGGGGTCCCCGTCCCAGCAGGTGAACGGCTTTCCGGCCTGGCTCCAGAGCGGCGTGAACTTGCCGTTGTCGACCCGCATGTACCCGATGCAACTGCGCGGATAGTGCAGGTCGGTGTGCTGCTTGGTCCAGTTGACCGGCGGCAGGAGCCCGCCGGCGTCGTAGTCGGTGAGCTTGTTGATCGCGTCGATCACCTTCTGGCGCGAGAAGTTTGGGCCCGCCGCGCGCAGTCCGGTGACGAACAGGTCGGCGTTCGTCCAGCCGATGCCCGCGTTCTCCGTCTTCGTGTAGCCGCCCTTGTCCATCCAGGAGATGTAGTCGTTCAGGGCCTTGAACTTCGGAGTGGTCTCGAGCGGCGCCTCCTGCACGATCACGATCGAGCCTTGGAAGAAGCCGCCGTTCTTGCTCATGAAATCGTGGTCGTAGGCGTTCGGGAGGAACTGCAGGGCATTCATCCCCTGCTGGCGCATCTCACGGGCCAGCGTGAGCACGCCGTTGGTGTCGAGACACGTGGTGACGAAGTCGACGCCCGCGTCGATCATGTGCTTGACGTCGGTGCTCATGTCCGTGGTTCCGAACGACAGGGCCTTCGTGGAGTAGACGACCTTGGCGGTCGGGTACTTGTCGAAGCTGGCCTTGATGCCGTCGACGCAGTCCGAGGAGGCCTGGACGTTGTACGCGAGGACGCCGATCTTCTTCTTGCCGAGCTTCGACGCCGCGTAGGGGAAGATGAGCGAGGGACAGCCGGAACCGTTGCACAGTGCGCCGTACGAGCCGAAGAGGTTCGGCGGGCCGGTCCACTCCGTGTTGATGCCCCAGCCGAACGTCGGAACGTTGTTCTGGGCGAGCAGGGATGCGCCGCTGAACGAGAAGACGGTCGCGACCGGCAGCACGGCGAACGCGTTGTCCTCGCTGAGGATCGCCTGCACCTCGCGCAGGTTGTTGGCGAGCTGGTCGTCGTGGCGCTTCACGATCACGAGCTTGCGCCCGTAGATGCCGCCCTGCGCGTTGACCATGTCGAAGTAGGCCTGCACGCCGTCGAAGGCGGTGCCGTACAGGCCGCCCACCGGGTTGGTGGTGGACGTCACGCCGCTCACCCGGATCTCCGTCGGGGTCACGCCCGGCTCGTTCACCGCCGGGAAGTTCCCGCCGGCAGCCGCCGTGGTGCCCGTCCCGCCGGTCGTCGTGGTGCTCTTCGACTTGCCGGAACTGGAGTTGCTGCAGCCGACGGCGGCCGTCGCCACCACGATGAGAGCCGCGAGCCAACGAGCGCGCATTCGACCATCCCCCCGGATCAATCGGCGATGCGAACTAACATAGACGTCACGTCGAGCGGGCGCCAGCCTACGTCATGGCTCGCACGGCGTGGCCGCTCCCCTGCCAGCTAACAGCCGTGTCATTCCGTCAGACCCGATCGAGCTCGAGCATGCGGATGGCGTTGCCGCGCAGGACCTTGTAGGCCGTCGCGTCGTCGAGTCCCGAGTCCGCGATCATCTTCTCGACGTACTCCTTCGAGCGCGGCCACGTCGTGTCGGTGTGCGGATAGTCGGTCTCGAAGCAGATGTTGTCGACGCCGACCGTGTCGAGGTTGTTGAGGCCGACCCGGTCGGCGGTGAAGCACCCGAACACGCGGCCGTAGTAGTAGGTGGACGGCGGCTCAGGGATGATCTCCTTCGAGTGCTGCCAGGAATCGTGCTGGTCCCACACGGTGTCGGCCCGCTCGAGTGCGTAGGGGATCCAACCGATCTGCCCTTCGCTGTAGGCGAGCTTGAGCTTCGGGAACTGGATCAGCTTGCCGCTGAAGAGCCAGTCGGCGAGCGATGCCATCGAGTTGTTGAACGCAAGCGTGCCGCCGACGCCTTCGGGTGCGTCGGGCGACGCCGCCGGGTTGCTCGACGACGATCCGATGTGCATGCACAGCGTGACGCCGGTGTCGTTGCACTCGGCGAAGACGGGATCCCAATGGCCCGTGTGGATGCTCGGGAGGCCGAGGCGCGTGGGCAGCTCACTGAAGCAGAAGGCGCGCACACCACGCTCGGCGTTGCGGCGAATCTCGTCGCGGGCAAGCTCGACGTCCCACAACGGCATGAGACACAGGGGGAGGTTCATCCCGCCGGACGGGTCGCACCACTCCTCGACCATCCAGTCGTTGTACGCGCGCACGCACGCCAGCGCGAGCTCCTTGTCGTTCGCCTCGTAGAAGGTCTGACCGCAGAACCGCGGGAAGGTGGGGAACGGCAGCGAGCCGTCGACCCAGTTGAGCTCGAAGTCCTTCACTCGAGCGTCGCGCTCGTAGCAGCCGGGCCGCATGTCGTCGTATGTCACCGCGGTCATCGTCATGACCGTGCGGTCGAACGCGTCGATGTCGCCGCCGGGCGTCGCGCTGAGTGGGATCGCGACGAATTTCTTGTGCACGTAGATGAGGCGGTCCTCGTAGTACCAGGCGTCACCCCACTCGCCGTCGGGATCCTCGGTGTTGGTGTACTTCGCCCCGGGGTGGTGCTCGAACGGTGCCCACCGCTTGCGCACGATGCGCGGCCCGCGTTCGCGGTGCTTCTCGGGGAGCCAGGCCTGCCAGACGTGGGCCGGCTCGACCACGTGATCGTCGACACTCACGATCTTCGGAACCGTCACGAACGCATTCCTTTCCGTTTGATCAGCGGGTTGCGGCATGAAACGCGCCGGCGAGAGCGCTCAAGGATTCGAGAGCCTCGTCGTACGAGCTCGGCGGCGGCAACCACCCGCGGAAATCGGTGACGCCTGCTTCGACCAGCGGGGAGACGCGCCCCATCGTGGCATCGAGGTCGATGCCGCCGTCCTCCCGCCGGACCGTCGGCAGCGTGCCGGCGACCTGAATGGTCTCCCCGCGCCCGCCGGCGGCATCGACGGCGTCGCGCATGCGCGGGATGCTCTCGGCGAGGTCGGACGCATCGTCACCCCACGGGATCCAGCCACTACCGAAGCGGGCGAGGCGCGCCGCCACACGGTCGTTGAGACGGCCACTCACCCAGATCGGGACGCCACCCGGTTGCACCGGCTTCGGCATCATGTGAATCGCGTCGAACGCGAGCCCCGGAAGGTCCACTTTCGCACGCTGCTCGCGCCAGAGCGTCTGGCACACCTCGAGCGTGTCGTCGAGCTGACGCCCCCGAGAGCCGAAGTGGAGCCCCGCGGCCTCGTACTCCTCCCGTTGCCAACCGATGCCGACGCCGAGATCGAGCCGCCCGCCGGACAGCACGTCGAGCGTCGCCGTGGCCTTGGCGAGCACGACGGGGCGGCGCAGCGCGGCGATGAGGATGTTCGTACCGAGGCGGACGCGCGACGTCATGCCGGTCAGCACCGCGAGCGTTGTCAGCGGCTCGAGCCAGTGACCGTCGGGCCCCGTGGGTTGCCTGCCGCCTTCCACACCGCCCGACTCGGGGCGTCCGTACGCCTCCAGGTGCTCACCGAAGACGACATGGTCGGAGACGACCACGCGGTCGACGCCCGCGGCATCTGCGGCGCGCGCGTAATCGAGGACCGGCTGCCACGTTCCCGGATCCTCCGGTGAATAGGTGCGAAGCGAGATCGAGAGTTGGGGAGTCGTCATGCCCACAGCTTGGCGTACGGCGCCGGGCCGTTACCGCAGCGGTCCCATCAGGCGAGCCGTGGCCGCATGCCGGGCGGTGTGTCCGACGAGTGGAGCTGTGCGCCGTCGAGACGGATCGGCGTCCCGTTGACCAGCACGTGGCGTACGCCACTGGGCTCTTCCGCAGTGAGACGCTCCGCGCCGGCGGGGAAGTCCCGTACACGGCGCGTCGGGCCGGGACCGACGCTGCGCGCGTCGAACACGCAGACGTCGGCCCAGTAGCCCTCACGCAAATACCCGCGCCCCTCGAACTCGAAGATGTCGGCGGGCTCGCCGGTCAGCTTGCGCACCGCCTGCTCCACCGACAGCACCTTGCGCTCCCGCACCCACGTGCCCAGGAGATCGGTCGGGAGCGGCGCGTCGCACAGTTGGTCGACGTGGGCGCCGGCGTCCGACAGACCGAGCACCACGTGGTCGTGGGCGAGCAGATGGCCGACCGCGTCCACGTCGTCATTGGCGATGTAGGCGCGAAAGCGCGTCGCGAGGTCTTCGGCAAGGGCCAGCTCGCACATCAGGTCGAGTGGCGTCACGCCGCGCTCGCGCGCGACCTCGCCGACCCGGCGCCCCTGGAGATCGGGGAACTTGACCGTCTCCGAGATCTCGAACGTCTCCCAGCGCGGCTTCATCTGCGACCGTTCCAGGTCCGCGGCCGCGAGTGCCCGCCACTCGGGATCGCGATACGCCGCCAGGCGAACCGCGCGGCTCACCTTCATGAGCTCACCGAAGACGGTGCCGGTGTTGAGGCTGTACGCGTCCGCCATCGTGAACTGCATCGTGAGCGGCCTCGGGGTCACCTGAGGCCACACGCGCGCGCCGTCGGCGAGACCGTCGTCGTGCAGCGCGACGGTGTCGTGGTGCTTCCCGTTCGGAGTAGCGAACAGTGGATACGTGAACGGCCGGCCGACGCGACGTTGCCAGTCGTATGCGTCGGCGTAGCTGCACTGTGGCCCCGGGGTGAACAGCACGACGCCCTTGCCCGCCCGGCCCGCCGCGAGGAAGAGGGCCTCGACCTCGTCGGCTTCGGCGAAACGGCTGGGCACCGGCTTCCCGTCGACACCACGGTGCGCGTACGAGAAGCTCGTGGAGAAACCGGCCGCACCTGCGGCGATCGCCTCGCTCACGATCTCGCACATCCGCGCGATCTCGTCGGACGTGGCCGCTCGCTCGTAGGCGGCGTCACCCAGCACGTAGAGCCGCAGCGCCGAGTGCCCGATATACGCGGTGAAGTTCACCGCGGTACCGCGCCGGCGGACGGCTTCGAGGTACTCGGGGAACGTCTCGAACTCCCACGCGACGCCGGCCGACAAGGTGGCGGGATCCATGTCCTCGACGTTTTCGAGCGTGCCGACGATGACGTCGTGATGCTCGGGACGGGTCGGAGCGATGGAGAAGCCGCAGTTTCCCGCCACGACCGTCGTCACACCGTGATACGACGACGGCCGCAGCGCAGGGTCCCAGAAGACCTGCGCGTCGTAGTGGGTGTGGATGTCGATGAAGCCCGGGGCGACCACACATCCCGACGCGTCGAGCTCCTGCCCGCCGCGCAGGTTCGTCCCGATCTCGCTGATCACGCCGTCGCTGATCGCGACGTCGGCGACATGCCCGGGCGCCCCGCTGCCGTCGACGACCGTCCCGCCTCGGATGAGGAGCCTTGGAGTCATGCCGGGTCGTCCTCGATCCAGTAGTCGGGGACGGGGTTCACGCCGTGGCGCTCGAAGATCGCGTCGATCTCCCCGAGATCGGCGTTGCCGATCGACCATCCGAGCGCACCGACGTTGTCTTCCACCTCTGCGACCTTGCGACAGCCGACGAGCGCGGTCGAGACGGCGGGGTTGGAGAGAGCCCACCGCAGCGCGAGCTGCGGCAGGCTCTTGTCGTAGCGGGCTGCAATGCCCCGCAACTCGCTGACGGCCCGGACGTTGTTCCGAAATTGCTCGGGCCCGAAGAGCGAGTTGAAGAGCTTGATCGAGCCGAAGTTGCCCTGGCGGGCGCGCCAGTCCTGCCCACCGAAGTCCATGTCCTCCGTGAACGTGCCGGTCAACAGCCCGTAGGCGAGCGACCCGTACGCCATCACACCGATGCGGTGCTCCTGGCAGAACGGGAAGATCTCGCGCTGCATTCGCCGGTCGAACATGTTCCAGCCGTACTGCACGACGTCGACCGACCGGACCCGCATGCAGGCCTCGATCTCCTCGCGCTTGAAGTTCGAGAGACCGACGAAGCGCACCTTGCCGT
>CAZJSY010000099.1:0-12616 GCA_964548555.1 uncultured Burkholderiales bacterium | reverse complement strand
CGAGCGTGTACCCGCTGCCGTCGGCGTTGAGCGCGATGCCGCGCACGATGTCCCAGCCGGGCCACCATCCGTCGGTGACGATCGCGGGCGCGGCGCCGAACCGGTGCGCACCACCCCACGCGTCGACCGTGTAACCACCGGTACCGTCGTGCAACACCGCGACCCCGCGGACGAGGTCGCCAGGCACCGCGTCACCCGGCAGCGGCGCGCTACCGAGCGCGCCGAGCGCGCCGAACGACGCACTCGTGTAGCCGGCCGTGAACGGCTGCGTGTGCGACGCATTGGCGGTGAATGTCAGGCTGCCCACGCCGAGCCCACTCACGTTGCCCGCGTTGTCGCGCGCGACCACGGCAACGCGGTAGTTGTGGCCGGGAAGCCCGAAGAGCTTGCCGGACGCGCCCGTTGCGCTCAGCCAGGGCGCGTACGGCCCGTTGTCGGCGCTCACGTACGCGTCGTAGTTCGCGACACCGCTCGCGTCGGGCCCAGGGTCGGTGGATGTCCACGAGACGTCCGCGGGGATCGACGACGGATTCGGCGGCACCGTCACGACCGGAATGGTCGGCGGTGTGGTGTCGCACGGAATCATCGTGCCGGTGCGGCACATGTTGTTCTTGAAGGTCGGCCAATCGGCCGCTCCGAGCGCCGTGCCGGTCTTCCAGAGGTACACGCGCAGGCTGTCGCCCGCGTCGCGAAACCCGTTCTGGTCGAGGTCGTACGTCGTCGCGACGGAGATCGTCGTCGCCCCGCCGATCGACGTGATGGTGGGCACCGAGCCGGGCGCGAAGTTGCGGTTCTGCCAGTCGTTGTTCCCGTTGCTGTCGAACTTCAGCGGCTTCGATTCGATCTGCGCGCCGGTGTCGAGGTCGAACGTCTTGAGATCCATCTCGAGCGCCGCGACGACCGTCGGATGTCCGTTGTTGTAGACGTCGGCGATCGACACCCCACCGTGGGTCGGCAGGCCGTTGCCGCATCCGAACGATGCACCGCAGGTTGTCCAGCGGATCGAGCCGTCGGGATTGATCGCAGTGATATAGCCGCCCTCCATCGCGACCACCGTCACCTTGCCGACGCCGGGAACGACACCGATCGCGGGCGACGCCATCACCGCGCCGAGCGTCGGCACGCCCGGTGTGTTGCCGCGACTCCAACCCGGCAACGCGTAGCCACCGATGTTGAGCGCATACACGAACCTGCCCGCGGGCGCGGGGAAGTTCAGGCCCGTGCCGACCACGATGTCGAGCTGGCCGTCACCGTTGATGTCGGTGACCGCGGGTGACGACCAGATCGTCTGGCCCGGCAGCGGCTTCGGCCAGCCGGGTTGCACGCTGCCGTCGTGGCGCAGCACCCACAACACGCCACCGGGCGGATACGGCGCGCCGGTGTAGCGGTCCATGTCGGCGCCGAGGATGACCTCGGGGTACCCGTCGCGATCGAGATCCGCGATGACGGGACTCGAGAAGACCGAGTCGTACACCCACGTGCGCCACAGGAGCGGCGCGCCGTCGGGCACACCGTTGTACCGCCACGCGTACACGTGCGTGTCGACGCTCGTCGCGACGATGTCGGTCGATCCGTCGCGGCTGAGGTCACCGACCGCCGGGGTGCCGAAGATGCCGTGCGCTCCCCACCACGACGGATCCGTCTTCTGGTGGAACAGCACCTGCCACGTCTTGCCGCGGAAGACCCAGATGTCACCCGTCGTTGCATTCGCCGCGAGGATGTCGAGGGTTCCGTCGCGATCGAAGTCGTACAGCAGCGGGCTGGCCTCGACCGGGCCGGCACCCGTGTACAAGCATCCGAGCAGAGCACCGCCCGCGGAGCGGAAGACGTACACGCACCCGTCCATCCCGCCGACGACGACGTCGGTCTGGCCGTCGCCCGTCACGTCACCGACGGCCGGGCTGGAGAATGCCTCCGTGGTCGCGCCACTGGCGTTGAACAGGTTCGGGTACGCCGGCCCCGCGAGCAGCGCACCGGGCGTGAGGCCCGCGGACTGCGCCTGTCGCGCCGGCGCGGTCGCGGCCCGGGCCTGAGGCGCGCTGCCCACCGAGGTGAGACCGAACGAGACGAGAAGGGCGAACACCACGGCAGCGGCCGCGGCAGGGCGCCGTCGGAACGACCGAGCTGACCGGAACGTCAACGGGCAACCTTCTTCGACGCGAGGACTTCTCGGCTTATTCGGACGTTTCGCCACGAATCTTGAGTCCCGTCCGTGCGAGCGCCTACCGCTGCTCGCGACCGCGGGACTCGGCCGACTCGATCACCGCATCCCGAAGGCGGTTGACCTGTTCGACGAGCGGGTCGACCTCCCACGCGGTCAGCCGGCGCACCAGCCGCTTGATCGTCGAGACACCGGGCCGGCCCGACACCGGCGGGGGCAGCACGAGCGGTGGCACACGCCGCACGGCGGCGCTGCCGGACCACACACCCGACGCGTCTCGCAGCGCGTGCGCACCGCCGTCGGTGACCGTCGAGGACCGCGCGCCCACCGATCCGCGCGCGGTCGCCGCACGGGCGTGGATCTCCGCCATCACCGCGTCGCGGCCGGCCGTGGGCCACGGCGCCGAGGCCACGGGCGCGACTGCACCGACTCCGGCGAGCGTGCGCATCGCGGCGAGGAGCTCGTCGTCGTCGTCGACGAGCATCGTGCCGGGCTCGGCTTGATCGGCGAGACCGCCCACGCGACTCGCGATCACCGGACGGTCGTACAGGTGCGCGCGTTCGATGACACCCGACGACCAGATGAAGCGGTACGGGAGCACGAGAGCATCGGACGCGACGATCCACAGGTCGAACATCTCGTCGCCGACATAACCCTCGTGCAGCGACACGCCGGGGGTCGTGGCAACGAGATCACGCAGCTCCTCGACGTAACCGAGATAGTGCGGATCGTCGAGTCGAACGGAGCCGACGATTTCGAGGTGGCGCGGCCGCTCGTCGCCACCACCAAGACGCGCGAATGCGCGGACGGCGCGGTCGAATCCCTTGTGCGGCTGCACGAAACCGATCGACAGGAAGACGAATGCGTCGTGCGGCAAGCCGAGCCGTGTACGGGCCTCCGTCTTCGTCGCGGTGGTACGTCGCACGAAACTCTCGCCGTGGTCGGAAACGGTGATGCGATCCAACGGAACACCGAACGCGTCGGCGAAGCGTTGACGCTCCATCTCGGTGTGCACCGAGATCCTGTCAGCCGCGCGCCACATCGCTCGTGTCGCGGTCGCGAGCACGGAGCGACCGCGACCGAAGTCGTAGTTGACCTCGTGCACGCGAACCTCTGTCTCGTGTGCGAGCCGGAACGTCGCGAGGAGACCGAGTGTGACCTCGAGTCGTCGGGCGCCGGTGGTGCCGATCGGGAAGAACATGTCGGGATGGAACTGGATGACGACACGGTCGTACGACGGGACGCGCTTCGCGAGCGCCAACGGCCCGCGCCGGTTGGAGAGCTCGAGGTGGTGATGCGCAGCCGACGGCTCCGGCGAGAGCACCTCGACGTCGTGACCCTGGGCGCGGAGTCGCTTGACCTCTTGGACCGCGTAGTTGCCGATCCCGTCGCGTACCGGAGGGTACGGCGTCACCATCAGGATGCGCACTGCGCCTCCGTCGGCGGGAGCCAGTCGTCGAGCGTCGCCTCGACGCGGTCGAGCACCGCATCCCAGCTGTAGTTCTCCAACACGTACCGCCGCCCGTTCGCGGCGATCGTCGCGGCGGCGTCGGGCGCGTCGGCGACGAAGCGAAGGCACTGCTCGAGCTCGAAGTCGTCGTCGTACAACAGGCCCGCGCCCGAACGGTCGCAATGCCATCGCACGACATCGCTCGCGGCGTTCGCGATCACGAGTGTTCCGGCGAGCCAGGCCTCCATGATCGTGCGCGAGAAGCTCTCGTACCTCGATGGCTGGATGTACGCGTCGGCGGCTGCGAACGCGTCGTTGCGCTCGTCGTCCGGGACGAAACCGAGGTCGATCACCCGGTCGGCGATCGAGGACGGCGGATCGACGCGGCCCATCCCCATCGTGACCAACGAGAACGGCAGCTTCGACCGTTCGCTCGCGGCCGCGAAGGCGTCGAGCAGCCGCTCCCAGTTCTTCGCACCCTCACGCCGACCGGCGTACAGCAGGAACCGTCCCTCGATTCCGTGTCGCCGGCGGAACTCCTCCGCGTCGTACCGCTCCGGCACCGCGATGCCCGACCCGATCGTCTCGTGCGAGGGCAGCGCCGGGTGGATGCGTCGGGCGAGGTCGGCCTCGGGGTCCGACAAGAACCAGAGCCCACGGCAACCGGTGAACAGCGGATCGAACAGCTCCAGGTATGCGGCGGGCTCGTCGTGGAGACACGGCATCAGGATCGTGCGCTCCGGCGCCACCTGACCGCACGCGAACGTCGGCCAGAACAGGTAGGGAGCGAATACGAGCGCGCGGTACTCGTGCGCGTGGTCGAGGAGGTAGTGGAACAACCCGGGTACCCGGACGTCGTCGTTCATCCAGCGCGACTGGTCCTTGAGCGTGAGGCGCGCGCCCGCGAGGATCGCCGTCTCGTACATCGCGCGCTCCGCCCGCGCCGTCGAGATGACGGTCGGAAACCTGCGCACCGCGACGTCGCCGTCGCGCTCGACACCGGCTGCGTACTCGTTGCCCCAGCTGAAGTGGTCCCGCGCGCAGGTGGTGAGCACCTCGACGTCCCAGCCGCGAGCCGCGAGTCCGGCAGCCATCTCACGGATCACCGCCTCGGCGCCACCGACCACCTCGGCGCCGTAGCGCGGCGGCACGAGCCCGATCCGGCCGACGCGGTTGGGCGCGTGGACGACCGGGACGCGGTCGTCCGGCGCCGATTCGCCACGCACCGTGTCACTGCTCGCCATGTGCGGCGATGCTAGCGAGGGCCTGCAGCCTGCCCTGCTCATATCGGGGCCGGCCGTGACACGCGGGACGAAACGCTCGCTTGGCGGGCGGCTCGTACCGGTAGGCTCCGACATCGAATGGATATTTGCGTGTGCGGCGCGCAGGCGCCGTTCGTGCACGGCGGGGCCGAGCTGCACATGGACAACCTCGTCCGGGCGCTGCGTGACGCCGGCCACCGTGCCGAGCTGGTACGGCTTCCCGTCGCCTGGGACAAGGTACGAGTGTTCGAGGCCGCCCTCGCGTGGCGCCTCGTGCCCGTCGACGCCGACCTCGTGATCGCGACGAATTTTCCGTCGTACTTCGTGCGGCACCCGCGCAAGGTCGTGTGGCTCTTCCATCAGCATCGCATCGCGTACGACGCGGTTGACGCACCGTGGTCCGACTTCGGCCTCGACGAGGAAGCGTTGGAGGCGCAGCGCCTGCTCACCGAATGGGACACGCGCGCGCTACGCGAGGCGGAAGCGCTGTTCTCGACGTCGGGCGTGGTAGCGGACAGGCTCGCGCGCTTCAACGGCCTGGCGGCCGAGCCGCTCTACCATCCTCCGCCGCTCTTCGAGCAGCTGCACCCGGGCGGCGCGGGCGACTACGTGTTCTGTCCGACGCGCCTCGAGGGCAACAAGCGGCCGCAGCTGTTGGTGGAGGCCATGGCGCACGCCGGCACCTCGACGCGTCTCGTCGTCGCCGGACGCGGCACGCTCGATACGGAGCTGCGCGAGCGGGTCGACGCGCTCGGTCTGGCCGACCGCGTCGAGCTTCCGGGCTTCGTTCCCGACGCGCAGCTGGTGGACCTCTACGCGGACTCCCTCGCGGTGGTCTACGCGCCGTTCGACGAGGACTACGGGTACGTGACGTTGCAGGCATTCCGCGCCGGCAAGCCTGTCATCACGACGCATGACGCGGGCGGGGTCCTCGAATGGGTGGAAGATGGCATCACGGGCCTCGTCACGGAGCCCGCGCCCGAGGCCGTCGGAGCGGCGATCGAACGCCTCGCGAACGATCCGGGGCTCGCGCAACGCATGGGTGACAAGGCTCGCGCACGCGTTGCCGATCTCAGCTGGGAGCCCGTCGTCGCGCGGCTCGTGGGCCGATGACCGCCGATCGGAGGCCCACGGTCGAGGTGCTCGTCGGCCTGCGCACCGTCCCGGGCGTCGATTCGCTGCTGCGGTCGCTGGGTCGATTCGCCGTCGTGAGAGCGCACGAGCCGTCGCTCCCACCGCCCGACGCTCGCGTTGCCACATCGACGGACGCACCGCTGCTGCGCGACCTGCTGGGCGATCCCGCGGTACCTCTCGCGGTGGCCCTGGGTGAAGGCGAGGAGGCCTCCGCCGAGGTGACCGCCCGCGCGTCGGTGCTGCTGGTGGCCCGCCGGCCCGGCGGTCCGGGAATCCCACGCTTCGGCACACCAGTGGTCGCGTTCCCCCACCGGTCGATCGACACCGCCGCGCATCCGCCGTTGTCACCGCTCGTCCGGCGCCGCTGGAGGCGCATGCTCGGACTGCCCGACGAGCTCGTGGTGGCGCTCGGGTTCGAACCCGTCGCGCCGTTGACCGACGCGGCGGTCGCGAGCGCACTCGCGCTCTGTGACGCCGCTGCCGTACGAGGCCCGTGGACCCTGCTCGCCTTCGCGCTCGGGACGCCGCTCGTCACCGACGCCACGAACGCGCAGCAGCTCGGCGCGCGCGACGACCACGAGGTGGTCGTCGCCGCGGCGGCGAATGCCTTCGACGCGGCTCGGGACCTCGCTCGCGACGAGCGACGAGCAGCTCGGCTGGGCGCGGCCGTGCGCCTGCTCGCGGAGCAGGTGTACGACGTCGCGCCTTCGGCCCTCGCGGTCGCACGCCGCCTGGGAATTGCCCCTACCGGCGGGCCCGCCACCGCGTTGCAGGCTCGACTCGGAGAGCTCGGTACACCCCCCGGCGCGCACGTGGTGCTCCGGGCACTGGAAGCCTGCCAGCCGTTCCTCTCGTTGGCGGGGGCGTCGGAGCACATGTCATGACGGGCCATCCCGATATCGACGCGACGTCGGTGGATGCGCTGCGTCAGAGTCTTGGTGTGCATCCTCCGGCGTCGAACGGGCACACCGTCGCGGAGCCCGCTGCGCCGGCGAGGCCGGCCGCGCCGCCGACGGCGACGGGCCGGCTCAAGGATCGCGTCAAGCAGCAGGTCAAGAGGCGCGCGCGTCCGGCCGCCGACGCGGTGCTCGAACGAATCGCGGCACGCGTGCTCCAGCGCATACGTGCTCCGCTCCAGGCGGAGGTTCGGGCGGAGCTCGGGCACATGGAGGCGCACCTGGAGCTCCTACGGGCCAACGTGCAGTCGGTGACGTCGATCGTGGCCGGCCTGGACGAGCTGGCGAGATCACGCCACGTGCTGCAGGAGCTCAGCGTCAATCAGGAATTGATGAAGGGCGAGCTCGCGGCGTTCCGGAACACGCTCGACGATCTCGGTCGCGCGATCGCCCCGACCGCAGGCATCGAAGGCGTTCCGGCGCGCTTCGCGGAGCTACGCGAGCGACTGAACGCGGCCGACCGGGAACTGCGACGGATCCTCGCGTCGGAAGCCGCCGGCGCCGCGCCGGCGACCACTGCGAGTGCACCGGTCGAGCCCGGCGAAACCTCGCAGGCGAAGCCGTTTCATGCCTCGGGCTTCGACTACGTCGGCTTCGAGGGCCGCTTCCGCGGCGATCCTTCCGCCGTGCTCGAGGAGCTCGGACGGCGCTACGACGACCTCCTCGCAGCACACCAGCCCGTGGTCGACATCGGCTGCGGACGTGGCGAGCTGCTCGAGTCACTCGCGGCGCGCGGCATCACCGGTATCGGCGTCGAGCCCGACGCAGGTATGGCGGCCGAGGCACGCAGTCGGGGCATCGAGGTCCACGCCACCGGCGCGGTGGAGTTCCTCTCGGCCGCCGAACCGGCATCGTTCGGCGCGATCACGGCCATCCACGTCATCGAGCACCTCGACCTCGACACGCTGGTTGCGTTCATCGAGCTCGCCGCCAGTCGCCTCCGTCCAGGGGGCGTGCTGGTGATGGAGACGCCGAATCCTGCTTCGCTCGTCGTGCTCGGAAACTCGTACGTGATGGATCCCACGCACGTGTGGCCGTTGCACCCCGCGTTGACGACGTTCCTGTGCGAGCGGGCGGGCTTCCGCGACGTCGAGCTGCGGTTCCATGCACCTGCCGAGGCGTACCACCTGCCGCTGCTCCGTGAGGAGCCTCATGGCCCCGACTGGGTCCGGACGGTGAACGACGCGTTCCGTAGACTGAACAACTCACTGTACGGACCGCAGGAGTACGCCGCGATCGCGACGACTGCACCGGCCGGTGCCGCCGATCACTGAACCGTGCGGATAGCCATCGACGGCACACCGCTGCTCGGACCACGCACCGGCGTCGCCACCATGGTCGAGTCGCTCGTCGACGGATTGGGAGCGCGCTCCGATACCGAAGTGGTGGCCTACGCCGTCTCCGGCCGCATGGGGCTCGACGGCGCAGTGCCGCGAACGGTCCGCACCGGTCGCTCACGCCTCCCCGCACAGGTCGCATGGTGGTGCTGGGAGCGCGCGAACTTTCCGAAGATCGAGCACTGGACCGGCCGCGTCGACGTGGTGCACGGCACGAACTTCGTCGGCCCACCGGCCTCCGTGCCCGTCGTCGTGACGATCCACGACCTCACGTTCCTGCACTTCCCCGAGATGTGCACCGCAGACACACTCCGATATCCCCGTCTCGTCGGTCGAGCCCTGTCGCGGGGCGCACACGTGCACGTTCCGAGCGACTTCGTGCGCCACGAGGTGATCGACGCGTTCGACGTGGAGCCGTCACGCGTCACACGTATTCACCACGGGCTCACTCCCGCGGCCCCGGGAAACGCTCAGCGCGGACGGGCGCGCGCCGGCGCACCGTCGTACATCCTCGCCCTCGGAACCATCGAACCGCGCAAGAACCTTCCGCAATTGGTGCGGGCGTTCGACACGCTCGCGGCCGGCCGCGACGAGCTCACGCTGGTCGTCGCCGGACCGACCGGATGGGACGGCGGCGACTTCACCGACGCGGTACGCACTGCGCGCGCGGGCGACCGCGTTCGACGGCTGGGCTACGTCTCAGCCGACGAGCGGGCCGATCTGCTCGCGGGCGCCGCGGTGTTCGCATATCCATCCGTGTACGAGGGGTTCGGGTTCCCCCCGCTCGAGGCGATGGGGGCCGGCGTCCCCGTGGTCGCCGGTGCGGCCGGGGCGCTGCCGGAGGTTCTCGGCGACGCCGCGCTGTTGGTGGACCCACACGACGTCGACGGTCTCTCGGACGGACTGGCCCGCGCTCTCGACGACGACGACCTGCGCGCACGACTCGTGAGCCGCGGCCACGAGCGGGCGGCGCGCTACCGGTGGGACATCACGGTCGACCAGATCCTCAGCCTCTACGGTTCGCTGCTGTGAGGCTGCCATGAAGGTCGGCATCCACGTCGGCCAGCTCTTGCAGCGCGTACCCGGCGGCATCGGGCGCTACATCGAGGGCCTGTTCGCGGGGCTTCCCACGACAGGCATTGAGATCGTCACCTTCGCGGCCGGTGACCCGTCGTCACGCCGCAGCGCCGGATGGCCGAACTTCGTCGCGCTCGGGCATCCGTACGCGACGTGGCGATACGAGCTCTGGCACCGATTCCGCCGCCCGCGTCTCCACCTCGACGTCGACCTGATCCACGCACCGAGCCTCGCCATTCCCCCGGCGGGGCGCGTTCCCCTCGTCGTCACGGTCAACGACGTCGCGTTCCTGCGCTACCCCGAGCTGTTCACGAAGCACGGTGAGAAGTTCCACCGGCGGGGCCTCGCCATCACCAGGCGTGAGGCACGCGCCATCGTCGTGCCGTCGGAGTTCACACGCGACGAGCTCGTGCGCGAGGGGTTCGACGCCGCGTCGTTGTTCGTCGCGCACCATGGCGTCGACATCCCCGCGCCCGTCGATCCCGAAGTGGTCGACGTGGCACTGCGACGGGTCGGTGTGCAACGCCCGTTCGTGCTCACCGTAGGCACGTTGGAGCCGCGCAAGAACTTCCCGACGATCGCCGACGCAGTCGAACGGCTCCGCCGACATCGCGACGACGTGTCACTCGTGAGGGTGGGTCCCCCGGGGTGGGGCAACGTCGAAGGACTCGATCGGGACGGTATCCGCGAGTTGGGTGCGATCGATGACGGCACGCTCGACGCGCTCTACCGCGCGGCGTCGGTGTGCGCGCTCCCGTCGCGTTACGAGGGGTTCGGACTCCCGTTGCTCGAGGCGATGGCCCGCGGCTGCCCCGTGGCCGCGTCCGACGTCTCCAGCCTGCCCGAGGTGGTCGGAGACGCGGGACCGCTGCTGCCGCCCGACGACGTCGACGCGTGGACCGCTGCGTTGCGCAAGATCGTCGATGACCCGGCCTACCAGGCCGAGCTGAGGGAACGGAGCCTCGCCCAGGCCAGCCGCTTCACGTGGGCGAACGCCATTCGCGCCCACGTGGCCGCCTACGAACAGGCCGTCGCCACGGGAGGCCGGCGCTGAGCCGGGCTCACGCCTGACTACCCGCCACTTCCTACACTTCACGCGTGCGGCTGCTGCTCGACGTCTCCGCGGTGCCTTCCCGGCCGGTCGGGGCGGGGGTGTATGCCGTGAACCTCGCTCGAGAGCTCACCGCCGCGGGTCTCGACGTGCACCTGGCCGCGCGATGCAGCGACGGCGAGCGATGGGCGGAACTGGCGCCCGCCGCCACCGTGCACGCGGTCGCACCCGATCGCCGCCCTGCGCGCCTGGCGTGGGAACAGCTCGGCGCCCCGGGTCTCGCGCGTCGCGTACGTCCCGACGTGTGGCACGGGATCCACTACACGATGCCGTTGCGGGTCGACGTGCCCTGCGTCGTCACGGTGCACGACCTCACATTCTTCGACCATCCGGAATGGCACGAGCGCTCGAAGGTCGCGTTCTTCCGCCCGATGTTACGCCTCTCGGCGACGCGGGCCGCGGCGCTCGTCGCCGTCAGCCGCCACACCGCCGCCCGTCTCGAGGCGGTGCTCACGCCCGATGCTCCGGTTGTCGTTGCCCCGCACGGCGTCGACCATCACCGTTTCCGACCCGGGCGGCTCGACGATGCCGGCGACCTTGCCGTGTTGCGCGATCTCGGCGTGCGGCGGCCCTACGTGGCGTTCCAGGGAACGATCGAGCCCCGCAAGGACCTGCCGACTCTCGTCGACGCGTTCGCCGACGCGGCGCGCGGCCGTCCGGATCTGCGGCTCGTGCTCGCGGGACGCGACGGTTGGCGAACCGGCGCCGTGCGTCATGCGATCGAGCGCAGCGGCGTCGCGACGCGCGTGCTACGGCCCGGTTACACACCGAACGCGGCCGTTCCCGCGCTGTACCGCCAGGCCGAGGTCGTCGCGTATCCGTCGCTGGAGGAAGGTTTCGGGCTCCCCGCGCTGGAGGCGCTCGCATGCGGCTCGCCGTTGGTGTCGACGCTCGGCTCCGCGATCGAGGAGGTCGTCGACGACGCGGCGCTGCTCGTGCCGCCGGGTGACGTCGCGAGCCTGGCGGGCGCGCTCGACGCGCTGCTACGCGACACGGCGCTCGCCGACACGTTCCGGGCCGCCGGCCCGCGACGGGCGGCAGACGCCACCTGGTATCGCTCCGCGCAGCAACACATCGACGCGTATCGCATCGCCCTCACGGGAGACGGCAACGACGACGTGCGCAGCACCAGCGCGGCACGGGCCTCCCGATGAGAGCACTCGTCACCGGGGCGTCGGGATTCGTCGGTCCGTACCTCGTCGCGCACCTGCGCGCCGAGGGCGACGAGGTGACCGCAGTCGACCGTCACGGCGAGCACCCGGTCGACGTCACCGACCCCGAAGGGCTCGACCGCACGATGCACATCTCGAAGCCCGACGCGGTCTATCACCTCGCAGCGTTGAGCCACGTCGGTGAGTCGTGGAGCTCCGGGATCGAAGCCTTCCGCGTGAACGCGGAAGGCACGCTGCACGTGCTCGACGCGGCCCGCCGCGCGGGAGTACGGCGCGTGCTCGTGGTCGGCAGCGCGGAAGAGTACGGCATCGCGCGCGACGCCGACCTGCCGCTCGCCGAGGACGCGGCGTTGCGACCCGTCACGCCGTACGGCGCCGCAAAGGTGGCGGCCGGCTACCTCGCATTGCAGGCCTTCCTCGCCGACGGCTTCGGCGCGATCAGGGTGCGCCCGTTCAATCACACGGGCGCCGGGCAGTCCGATCGCTTCCTGATCCCGGCGCTCGCGCGACGTGTCGCGGAGGCAGAGCGCAGTGGCGCCCCCGAGGTGCGCGTCGGTTCGCTCGAACCGGTACGTGACATCACCGACGTGCGCGACGTCGTGCGCGCCTACCGGATGCTGGTCGTACACGGCGAGCCGGGTGAGGTCTACAACGTGTGCTCGGGTCGGGGTGTCGCGGTCGGCGAGATCGCCGCGAAGCTGCTCGAGCTCGCGGACCGACCCCTCCGACTCACCGTCGATCCCGACCTCGTGCGCGCCGTCGATGTGCCGCGACTCGTGGGGGACGCGTCGAAGCTCCACGCGGCGACGGGCTGGCAGCCGCAGATCAGGCTCGAGGAGACACTGCGAAACGTCCTCGACGCGGCGCGAGCCGGCGCGTCGAAGGACGGCTGAGCGGCCGCTACTTGTTCGCGCCGAACTGCCGGACGAAGTCGTTCACCATGTAGTAGGCGTCGA
>CAZJSY010000098.1:0-12994 GCA_964548555.1 uncultured Burkholderiales bacterium | reverse complement strand
TCGGGTGACGCGCGCGTAGTTCCCACGCGACGAAGCCGGCCAGGATGGCGAGACCCGCGACCATCGAGAGCACGGTCGTCGGCTGCAGCCACCCGTGGGTGGGAGCCTCGATGATCCCGTAGAGCAGCGCGGTGAGCCCGGCGACGACGAGCAGCACGCCGGGCGGGTCGAGCTTCGCCTCGGCGGGGTCCGACGAGTTGGGCACCAGCCAGAAGCCGGCGACGAGGGCGACGACTGCGATGGGGACGTTGACGAGAAACGTCGATCCCCAGAAGAAGTACTCGAGCAGGAACCCCGACACCAGGGTCCCGAGCGCGCCACCCATCCCCGCGAACCCCGCCCAGATGCTGATGGCGCGCCTGCGCTCGACGGGGTCGTGGAACACGTTGGCGAGGATCGACAGGGTGCCCGGCATGATGAACGCGGCGCCCACACCCATCAGCGCACGCAGCAGCACAAGCTGCCATGTCGCGGTGCCGAACGTCGCGACGAGTGCGGACGACGAGAAGAGCACGAGACCGAACTGCAACGCGGTCTTGCGGCCGAAGCGGTCGGCCAGCGCGCCCGCGGGGAGGAGAAGGCTTGCGAAAACGAGGCTGTACGCGTCGACGATCCACTCGAGGCCGCTCGGGCTCGAACCGAGCGCCCGCTGGATGTCGGGCAGCGTCACGTTGAGTGACGAGTTCCCTGCGATGATGAGCAGAAGGCTGAGGCACAACACCGAGAGCGTCCACCACCGCCGCGCGTGGACGTCTTCGTTGATCGACCCGCTGCTCACGACTGCCGCCACCTTCACTCCCTGTCCGACCGTGTGGGTGCGGCCGGGAGTCTGCCCACAGATGACGGATTTCCCACGAACCGGGGACCCGGATCAGAGCATGCCTTGCACCGTCCGGATCGTGTCGGCGTCGGCGGGGGAGCGGTCCGGCCGGTAGCGACGGACGCGCGCGAACCGCAGGGCCACGCCACCCGGGTAGCGCGGCGACACCTGCACGCCGTCGAGCGCGATCTCGACGACGAGCTCGGGCTTCACGTGGACGACGTGTCCCTCCTGCCCGACGGCCAGCTCCTGCAGGCGTGCGGTCTGCCAGGTGAGCAACTCGTCGGTGAGGCCCTTGAACGTCTTGCCGACCATCACGAAGCCACCGTCGGGATCGCGCGCGCCGAGGTGCAGGTTCGACAGCCAGCCCCTCCGCCGGCCGTGCCCCCACTCGACTGCGAGCACGACGAGGTCCAGCGTGCGCACGGGCTTCACCTTGCGCCACGCGCCACCGCGGCGACCCGCGTCGTACGGCGCCGCGAGCGACTTCACCATCACACCCTCGTGCCCGGCGGCGAGGGCTTCCTCGAGCACGCCGGCCGCCAACGCGGCGTCGGCGGTCGCGACCGCGGGGATGCGGTTGCCCTCGGCGACGCGTTCGAGCACGTCGAGACGGTCGCGCAGCGGTACGTCGAGGAGATCGGTGCCATCGACCCGCAGCACGTCGAAGAACCAGGCGCGAAGCGCGCGCTCGGACGGCAGTGTGTCGGCGCTGAACCGCCGCATCGTGTCCTGGAAGCGGTGTGGGCGCGCGTCCTCGCTCACACCGATCGCTTCGCCGTCGAGCACGACGTCGTCGACGGGCATCGTCCGCACGAGGTCGACGACGTGCGGAAGACGGGCGGTGATGTCGTTGAGGTTGCGGGTGAAGATGCGCACTTCGTCGCCGGACCGGTGCACCTGGATGCGTGCGCCGTCGAGCTTCCACTCCACGGACGCGGGGCCGGTCTGTGCGAGCGCGTCCGCGACATCGGACGCCGATCCGGCAAGCATGGGGAGCACGGGCCGGAGCACCTGCAGCCGTACCGCGTCCAGACCGGACCCCGAAGTCATGAGCGCGAGGCGCGCCGTCTCGCCGAGATCGCCGGTGAGCATCGACGCGCGCCGCACGCGCGTCGCGGGTACGCCGGCAGCCTTCGCGATGGCGTCCGTCATCACACCCTCGAGCGCACCCTGACGCAGCTCGCCGATGAACAACCGACCGATGAAGTCGGTCTCGTGTGCCGTTGCCCGGTCGAGCAGCTCGGTCATGAGCTCGCGGCGACGCGATGCCGACTTCGAGCCGCGCGTGGCGAAGATGCGATCGATCGCGGCGTCGAGCTCGAGCACCGTGATCGACGGTTCCGTCGCCGGCGTGCTCTCGATGCCCCCGAGCGTGGCCCAACCGATTCCGACCTTGCCCTGGCGCGGCTGGCCGGTGAGGAAGCCGACCGCGGCCGGGATCTCGTCGGCCTGCAACCCACGCAGCACCGCCGCGAACGCGGCGATCTTCGCCGTGCGTGACGACGTGGACGCGGCCGTCTCGGACGCGGCGACGAGATCGGCGAGCAGCACGTCGCCATCGTCGCGCAACCCCACCCGTGCTCAGTTGGGACGGAAGCTCGTGCCATGAGCGAGAAACGTCCCAACTGGCGGGTCGGGAAGGGCGTGGGAGTGGGGGTGGAGGTGGGTCGGGTCAGGCGGCGTCCTGGAAGATGATGCCGAGCGTCAGGCGGGTGCCCGAGCGCAACGTGCTCACACCGTGACGCATCACCGTGCGGTGATGGCCACGAGCACCGCGCACCGGGCGTTCACGCGTCGGGAACACCAGTGCGTGACCGGCCGGGATCGTGATCGAAATGCCGCGCGACTGCGCGCGAGGGCGTTGCTCGACGAGCACGTTCTCGCCACCGGCGAAGTCGATCTCCGGCGTGCTGAGCGCGACGGTGAGCTGCAACGGGAACACGATGTCGCCGTACAGGTCCTGGTGGAGCGCGTTCCAGCCGCCGGTCTCGTAGCGCAGCATCGTCGACCGCGTCGGTTGCCTCGCTCCACACCGCCGGATCAATCGGTTGCGACATGACCCGCCGTTCTAGGCCCGGGTCGTGTCCCGACGTGGCGGGAATCGGTCATTGCGTCGTGATCGCGATCTCGGCCTCCGCCTCCGGGTCGACGAACTCGGGGCCGTCGACCTCGACCACCACGCCGCCGTGGATCGTGCCGTCGAACGCGAACGGGGGCCGGTACAGATCGGTGACGGGGAGCTCGCCGCTGTACCCGCACGTGAGACCCGCGCCCGTCAGCGTGAAGCGGTTCGGTGTGAAGCGTGGGATCTCGCCGCGCCCCACCTCGACCCCGTCGACGAGCAACGTGCCCATGCCGCGGTGCTCGCCCGTCTTGTCGAACCGGAACGACACGGTGTGCCGGCCTTGCTCCAACCGGCGAGTTGCCTCGACCTGGTGCAGCTGGGAACCGGCGAGGTTGTGCACGTAGTGCAGCCGCCCGTCGAGGACGAACAGAGACCACCCGCCGAGCAGCGACCCCTGCGCGAGCAGGACACCCTGTGCGTGTGTGGACGCGACCTCGACGTCGGCGGTGATCACGTGCGACCGGTTCTTCACGTTGACCGCCGCGACCTCGGGCACCATCGCGGAACCGGGCCGGTACAGATAGCGCCGACGGGGCGAGACGCCGGGCGGACGCTCGATCACGAAGGCGGAGAACGCACGGTTGTCGAGCGGCAGCACCTGGTACTTGGCCGCCTCGATCCACCACCGCTCCACGAGCTCCTGCAGCACGTCCGGATGGAGCGCGGCGACGTCGTGACATTCCGACGGGTCGTCGTCGACCCGATACAGCTCCCAATCGACGTGGTCGAGCCCGGGCGTGTCGAACTGCATCGGATGGAACGTCACCGCCTTCCACCCGCGGTGATAGATCGCGCGGCAGCCGAACATCTCGTAGTACTGGGTCTGATGACGATCGGCGCCGTCGGGCGAATCGATGCTGTCGGCGAAGCTGATGCCCTCCAACGGTCGTTGCGTGACACCGTGCAGCACCTCGGGCGCATCGAAGCCGAGCACGTCGAGCACGGTCGGTACCACGTCGATCGCATGCACGTATTGCGCGCGCACCGATCCGCCGTCGGTGATGCGCCGGGGCCAGTGGACGATCAGCGGATCGGCGACACCCCCTTCGTGCACCTCGCGCTTCCAGCGCCGGAACGGCGTGTTGCCCGCAACGGTCCAACCCCACGGGTAGTTGTTGTGGCACCGCGGTCCGCCGATCTCGTCGATGCGGCGCAGCGCCTCCTCCACGGTGTGCGGGACGCCGTTCCAGATACGTACGTCGTTCAGCGAGCCGACCGGGCCGCCCTCCGAGCTCGCGCCGTTGTCGGACAGCACGAACAACAGCGTGTTGTCGAGGTCGCCCGTTTCCTCGAGGAACTGCACGAGACGCCCGAGGTGATGGTCGGTGTGCGAGAGGAAGCCCGCGAACGCCTCCATGTATCGCGCGTACAGGCGTCGCTCGTCGTCGGACAGGCTGTCCCACGCCGGTACCCAGTCGGGACGTGGCGAGAGCTCGGTTCCGGCCGGCAGCACGCCGAGGTCGATCTGACGGGCGAGCGTACGTTCACGCCATTCGTCCCAGCCGCGGTCGAAGCGCCCGCGGTACCGCTCGACCCACTCCGGAGGGGACTGATGCGGCGAGTGGCACGCCCCGGTGCAGAAGTAGAGGAAGAACGGTTTGTCACCGTCGACCGCGCGCAGGTCGGTGACGAGCCGGATCGCCTCCTCCACGAGATCCTCGGTGAGGTGGTACCCGTCTTCGATGCTGCGCGGTTGGCGCACCTGATGGTTGTCGCGCACGAGCGCGGGCGCGAACTGGTGCGTCTCGCCGCTGAAGTAGCCGTAGAACCGCTCGAAGCCGCGTGACAGCGGCCAGCGCTCGCGCGTCGCACCCAGATGCGTCTCTTCCTCGGGTGTCAGGTGCCATTTGCCGACGGCCCATGTCGCGTACCCGCGTT
Source organism: uncultured Burkholderiales bacterium (assembly GCA_964548555.1). Classification (GTDB taxonomy): domain Bacteria; phylum Actinomycetota; class Acidimicrobiia; order IMCC26256; family JAMXLJ01; genus JAMXLJ01. Next base: position 8,168 of record CAZJSY010000098.1, on the reverse strand, counting down.
CGACGAGCATCTCCGACAGGAACGCATTGGCCTTGGGGATGCGGGCGTTGTATCCGGGGAAGCCCGTCGCGAGCTCGATGATGCGACCCATCCCGTTGGAGTGGTGATTGCGCCCCGTGAGCAGGCACGCACGCGTCGGCGAGCACAGAGCGGTCGTGTGGAAGTTGCGGTAGCGCAGACCGCCCGTCGCGAGTGCGTCGAGCGTCGGGGTCTCGATGTCGGAGCCGAAACATCCGAGCTGCGCGAAGCCGACGTCGTCGAGGACCACGAAGGCGATGTTGGTCGCGTCACGCGGCGCTCGGACGGGCTCGGGCCACGACGGCGTCGATTCCCAGTGGTATCGACCGATGGTCAAGTCGTTGCCGTCCACCCTGCCTCCCCGTCTCGTCGAAGCCGAAGGAGACTACAAATCGTCGGGGCGAGGCGTCGTGGGTCGCCCCCGCCCCGACTCATCCGTGCGCCGCGGCATCGTGAGCCGCGAGCTGTACGCGAGCGGAGCACGGAATCCCCCTGGTGTCAGGAATTCCCGAAGAAAGGCGGTTCGCACGGAGTCAGGCCTTGACGCCCGACGTGCGCACGTACCCGGGTCCCGGCGCGAACAAACCGCGCTGCGCGCGGCGATCGCTCGTCACGTGAACGGGTGAAGGCGCGAGAGTGACGGGACGAACGCGGGCTCGTGAAGGGAAGCGCATGAACGGCGAGGAAGCAGCCCAGGCCACGCGCAAGATCCTGCAGGCACGGCGCGTCTACGGCGACCCGATCGAGCGGGACGGGATCACGGTAATCCCGGCGGTCCGGATCCGTGGCCGCGCCGGTGGTCGCAACGGTCGCAACCGCAGCGACGAGCGGAATGGCAAGGCGACGAAGCGCGGAGGCCCCATGGGCGGGTTTCGTGTGAGCGCTCGTCCGGCCGGCATGTACGTCATCCGCGACGGCAAGGTCACGTGGATGCCGGCACTCGACGTCAATCGCATCATCGTCGGTGGTCAGATCGTCGGGATGGTCCTCGGCGCGTTCGCGATGGCGGTGTGGGGCCCGCGCCGCTGGTACGCGAGCGACGCTCGCCGACGATGAGCACCATGCGATGAACGCGGACCCGGCGGCGAGCGGCCTTCCGGTACGACTGTCCTCGCCCCGCGGACGATGGGTCCTCGCGGCAACGGTGCTCGCTTCCGGCGTCGCGTTCCTGGACAGCACGGTCGTCAACGTCGCGTTGCCGGCGATCGGTCGGGACCTGCACATCGGCGTGTCGGGGTTGCAGTGGGTGCTCGACGGCTACCTCCTCACGCTCGGCTCGCTGATCGTGCTCGGCGGGTCGCTCGGTGACCTCCACGGGCGTCGGCGCGTCTTCGTGATCGGCCTGCTCGGCTTCATGGTCACGTCGGTGGCGTGCGCGCTGTCACCGAACGGCGCCGCGTTGGTGTTCGCACGGATCGCGCAGGGCGCGGCGGCGGCGCTGCTCGTGCCCGGAAGCCTCGCGATCATCTCTGCGTCGTTCCATCCCGACGACCGCCCGCGCGCGATCGGCGCCTGGAGCGGGCTCGCCGGTGTATGGACCGCGGTGGGTCCCTTCCTCGGCGGTTGGCTCGTCGACGCCGTTTCGTGGCGACTGGTGTTCTTGATCAACGTCCCGATCATCCTCGTGACGGTTGCGGTCACGAGCCGTCACGTCCCCGAGAGCAGGGACGAGCAGGCGTCCGGTCACATCGACGTGCGGGGCGCGATCGCGTTGACACTCGGTCTTGCCGGCGTCGTCTACGCGCTGATCGACGGGCCGAGCCACCACTGGCCGGTTACGACGGTCCTCGCCGGCGCCGGCGGCGTGCTCTCGCTCGTCGCGTTCCTGATGACGGAACAGCGTGTTCCGGAGCCGATGGTCCCGCTGCAGATGTTCCGTTCGCCCCAGTTCAGCGGCGCCAACGCGACGACGTTCACGGTGTACGCCGGACTGGGAATCGCGACGTTCCTCGTGGTGGTCAACTTGCAGGTGAACGGCGGCTACAGCGCGTTGCGCGCCGGAGCCTCACTCCTGCCCTTCACCGTCCTGATGTTCCTGTTCTCCGCACGGGCCGGCGCGCTCGCGCAGCGCATCGGGCCGCGGATACCGATGACGATCGGACCGTTCGTGACAGCCATCGGGCTCGTGATGCTCGCGAACGTCGACGGGCACGTGAGCTATGTGCGCGACGTCCTGCCCGGTGTCGTCGTCCTCGGAGCGGGGATGACGCTGACCGTCGCGCCCCTGACGGCAGCGGTGCTCGCCGCGGCCGAGGATCGTCACGCGGGAGTCGCGTCGGCCATCAACAACGCCGTCGCGCGGCTCGGTTCACTCCTTGCAATCGCGGTGATCCCGTCGGTCGCCGGCATCACCGGCACCGCCGGCTCCGCATTCGCGAAGGGCTACCCGACTGCGATGCGGATCGCGGCCGGCGTCGCCGCGGCCGGCGGGATGGTCGCGTGGGCCACGATCCGGCGAGGGCGTGTCGTCGTGCCGGTGGCGCACGCCGACGTCGGGCAGGCGTGCCACCCCGCGGACGTGTGTCAGACGACCGCCGAGGGCACCGCCTGACCCGCCACACGACGTGTCGGCGTCATCGCGGCGTGGCCGCGCTGCGTGTGCGTGGACGGTCGACCACCGGGCCGCGCTCACCGGACCACCGCCACGACATCGACAGTCGGGGGCCGCCCCGCTTCACCTTCGGGACGCCGTGCTCCCAGTCGCGCTGACACGATCCGCCCATCACGATCAGGTCACCGCGCCCGGGTGCGAAGTCGCGTGACGCACCCCTGCCGCGCGGCCGTACGAGAAACGGCCGCGTGCTCCCGAGCGTGACGATCGCGACGATCGCGTCGTCGACCTCGCGTAGCTCGCGGTCCCGGTGGAACGCGACGCTGTCGCTGCCGTCGCGGTAGTAGTTGAGGCCGACCGAGCCGAACGACACGCCGTAGTGGGACTCGAGCGCGAGACGGGCGTCGTGCAGCGCGGGATGGGGTACGGCCTCGCCGGCCGGGACCCAGTGTGACAGTCGGGGATCGTCGACGACCCGCTCGTACATCCAGCGCCGTCCCTGGCGCCAGTCGACGGTGTCCACGAGGTGGTGGAACAGCGTGTCCGGTCCGGACAGCCAGCCGCGCGCGACGTCGACCCATGCGGTGTCGTCGAGTTGGGCCCGCTCGAAGCGCGCGGCGCCGTCGACGCGCGGCTCGCCTCCGGCGAGCAGCGACGCTTGGTAGACGGACACGACTCCAGCGTAGCGAACGTGCGTTCGTCTGTTGAGGGCCACGGCCGGGCGGGAGGTCGCCGATTGTTAACGAACCCTCATTCGCCTTTCAGGGTCTCATCAGGTCGTTCAGGTTGACTCTGCCCGCGTGTCCGGCGGCGGTGGCGCTCCCTGAGCCTCTCCGCCGTGGGCCGTCGTCGGGCACTGGTCGCAGCGGAGGTGGTCGGGCACAGATGGTGTACACGGGAAGCTCGGTTCGGCGGCGGCGTCGCCACGGTGTGGTGGCCGCGGTCGCGTTCGGCGGTGTGCTGGCCCTCGGCGCGTGCGGCGGCGGGTCCTCGTCCAACGCGTCGTCGACGGCGTCGACGAACGCCTCGAGCGGCAGCCGGGCGATGTCGGCCTATCGCCAATGCCTGCGCGACCACGGCGTGACCTTCGGTCCCCGCGGCCGCGGCACGAGCGGCACGTCCGGGTCGGGTGCGCCCGACACCGGGACGCCTCCGTCGTCGCGGGCTCCGTTGACGCCGCAGCAGCAGGCTCAGCGGCAAGCCGCGCAGAAGGCCTGCCAGAGCAAGCTGCCGTCCGGCTACCTGCAGCAACGCCAGCAGGACCTCGCCGCCTATCGCAGCTGCCTCAAGGACCACGGCGTCGACGTTCCGTCCACGCAGAGCACCGATCCGTTCGGCGGCGGGGGTCTGCGGGGGATCAACCGCAATGACCCGACGGTCCAGGCCGCGTTGAAGGCGTGCGCGCCGTTGGCGCCCGGCGGTGGACGGTTCGGTCCGGGTGGAACGGGTGGAACGGGCGGCACAGGTGGAACGGGATCGTCGTCGTCGGCTCCCGCCGCGCTGGGCGCGCCCGCCACGGCCACCACGAGCGCCGCGTGAGCGCGCTGCCCGCGCGAGTTCGAGAGCTCGCGCACCGCCGAGAGGCTCCGGAACCCGCCTCGACCGCACCGCCCGGACGTCGCACGACGCGGGTGCGGTGGTACGACGGCGTGCTGGCGGCGGCGCTCGTCGCCGCGGTCGTGCTCGCGGTGACGTCGGTCGGCGCATCCAGCGGCACGACACCGACGATCCGCACTGCGTCCGTGCAGCGCGGTGTGGTGCAGTCCTCGGTTCAGGCGACCGGGAACGTCGTGCCCGCGGGCGCCTACGCGGCGAGCTTCTCCACGAGCGGAACCGTGACGGAGATCGACGTGAGCGTCGGACAGTGGGTCACGAAGGGTCAGACGCTCGCGAAGCTCGATCCCACCCAGGCGCAGGCGCAGGTCACCTCGGCCCAGGCGTCGCTGACCAGCGCGGAGTCGAACCTCCAACAGATGAACCAGGTGCTGACCGCGCCGCAGCGCAATCAGATCGCGGTCGCGGAACAGCAGGCGCAGGCCGCGGTCGACCGCGCCAACCAGACCCTGGACAACGCGCAGGCCCAGCTCGCCGCCGATCAGGCTGCGAACAACGCGAGCAAGGTCGCACAGGATCAACAGGCGGTCACGCAGGCGCAGAACCAGCTGTCGACCGCGCAGGATCAGCAGCAGACGACGCTGGCCGCCGACGCGGTGAAGGAGGCCCCGCCCCAGCAGAGTCAGGTCGCATCGGCGAACGCGAGCATCGCGTCGGCACAAGCCAACGTCGCGAGCGCGATGAAGTCGCTGGCCGGCACCGTGCTGACGGCGCCCGCCGCCGGAGTGGTCACCGCGATCAACGGCTCGGTCGGGCAGAACGTCAGCGGTGGGGGATCGTCCACCATCTCGAGCGCGTCGACGGGGTCGACCGCGTCGGGTGGGTCGACCTCGCCCGGTGCGGCGGGTGCGAGCGGTGCGGGCGGCGGCGCGGGAGGTAGCGGGCAGGCGGCGTCGGGTTCTTCGTCCGCGTCGTCCTCGTCGGGGACCGGCTCGAGCTCGAGCTCGAGCGGCTTCATCACGCTCACCGACATGTCGAGCCTCGCCGTCAACGTCGGCCTGGCCGAGTCCGACGCGGTCAACGCGAAGGTGGGCCAGCCGGCAACGGTCACGTTCTCCGCGTTGCCGAACGTGGCGTTGCCCGGCACGGTCACCAGCATCTCGCCGACGTCGACCCTGGTGAGCAATGTCGTGACGTACTACGCGACCGTGACGTTGAACCAGAGCGATCCCTCGGTGAAGCCAGGGATGACTGCGTCCGTGAACGTGATCACGGGCGAGCGCGACAACGTATTGCATGTCCCGAGCTCGGCCGTGTCCGGCACGGGCAGCACCGGCACGGTCACGGTGGTGAACGGCAAACAGCAGCAAACCGTGCAGGTCGGTATCGGCCTGCGCGGTGACACGGACGCCGAGATCACGAGCGGGCTGACGGCCGGCCAGACCGTCGTGACGTCGAGGTCCACGACCGGCAGCGGCGCGACCGGCGTCAACAGCAACATCCTCAATCGTCTACGCGGTACGGGTGGTCTGGGCGGTGGCCTCGGGGGCGGAATCGGAGGCGGCGGCTTCGGCGGCGGTGGTCGGGGCGGATGACCGCGGTCGTACGGGGCCGGCGTCCCGTCATCTCGCTGCGTGACGTGTGGAAGACGTACGGCCTGGGGGAAGCACGCGTCCACGCGCTGCGCGACGTGTCGGTTCGTATCGACCGGGGCGATTACGTCGCCATCATGGGTCCGTCGGGCAGCGGGAAGACGACCTTCATGAACGTTGTCGCCTGCATGGATGCGCCGACGCGAGGCCGTTACTTCCTCGACGGATACGACGTGACCGATCTCGAGGAACGCGACCTCGCCGAGATCCGCAATCACCTCATCGGTCTCGTGTTCCAGAGCTTCAACCTGCTGCCGCGTCTGTCGGCTTTGGAGAACGTCGAACTGCCCCTCGTGTACGCGGGCGTCGCCCGCCGGCAGCGGCGCGCGATGGCACTCGACGCGCTCGATGCCGTAGGTCTGTCGTCACGGGTTCGGCACCGCCCGACGGAGCTTTCGGGTGGTCAGCAGCAGCGCGTCGCCATCGCGCGTGCGATCGTCGGCGATCCGCCGCTCGTGCTCGCGGACGAGCCGACGGGCAACCTCGCGACAGCACAGGCCGAAGAAGTGCTCGACATCTTCGCCGCCCTCAATTCGGGCGGGCGTACGGTCGTGGTGATCACCCACGAGCCGGTGGTGGGCGAGCGCGCCAAGCGCGTCGTTCGCTTCAGCGACGGGCGTATCGTCGACGATCGCCGGCAGGCGCCGCGTGCGGGGCCGCCGCCGCCGGCCCGTCCGAGGACTGAGATCGCGTCGTTGCCGGCTCGCCTCGGAGGTCTCGGGGGATGAGACTGCGCGAGAACCTTCGTTTCGCGATGGGTGGCGTCGTGGCCAACCGTTTGCGTTCCGCGCTCACGATGCTCGGCATCCTCATCGGTGTGGGCGCGGTGATCCTGCTCGTGGCGGTGGGGACCGGCTCGTCGCACCGGGTGCAGCAGCAGATCCAGAGCCTCGGCACGAACACGCTGACGGTGTTCCGCGGCGGGTTCGGCGCCGGCGGACGGTCGCGCAACCAGACGCAGATCCGCAGCAACCAGTTGACGCTGAAGGACGTGAAGGCGCTGCAGAGCCAGCAGAACGCGCCCGACGTGAAGTCGGTGGCGCCCGTCGTCAACGCGCAGGTGACCGCGACGTACCAGGGCGCGACGTACCAACCCGGCCAGTTCACCGGGACGACGCACAACTATGAGCAGATCCGCAACTACCAGGTCGCGTCGGGACGGTTCTTCGACCAGAACGATCAGAACGCGCACGCGCGCGTCGTCGTGCTCGGCGCCACGGTCGTCACCAACCTGTTCGGCCAGGGCGCCGACCCCGTGGGCGCGAACGTCAACTTCGGGGGATCGATGTTCCAGGTGATCGGTGTCCTCCAGTCGAAGGGCACCAACGGTCTCCAGGACCAGGACGACGTCGCGATCGCGCCGATCACCGCGGTGCAGGACAACCTGACCGGCAACACCGGAAACGTGAACCAGATCGCGATCGAAGCGGTGTCGGCGAACGTGATGAACGCTGCGCAGTCCGAGATCACGTCGACCCTGGTCTCGACCCACAAGGTCACCGACCCGACGAATCCGGGCTTCACCGTGCTGAACCAGGCGTCCCTCCTGTCGACGTCGAACCAGACGAATCACGTCCTCACGGTGTTGCTCGGCGCGGTCGCGGCGATCTCGCTCCTCGTCGGCGGCATCGGTGTGATGAACATCATGCTCGTGAGCGTGACCGAACGGACGCGTGAGATCGGCATACGAAAGGCGGTCGGCGCCCGCCGCAGCGACATCCTCGTGCAGTTCCTCGTCGAGGCCATGGTGCTGAGCGTGCTCGGCGGCATCCTGGGTGTCGCGGCCGGGTTGATCGGGAGCCAGTTCAAGATCGTGGGCGTGCAGCCTCTCGTGCAGGCGTACTCCGTCGTGCTCGCGTTCGGCGTCGCGCTCGCAGTTGGGTTGTTCTTCGGCATCTATCCGGCCAGTCGCGCGGCACGGCTTCGTCCGATCGAAGCTCTTCGACACGAGTGAGGCACCAGATGAACGACGAGGAAACCGCTCCGACCGCGGAGCACGCGATCGTCGAACGACGCGACACGGTCGACGTCGAGCCCTTCGACGACGACGGCGGAGACGACTTCGAACCCGAGCCGCTCCCGATCTCGCCGCGGCGACGCCGGCTGAGTTGGGTCACGGCCACGCTGGCATTGGCCGCGGTTGCAGCCGCGGGCTTCTACGCGGGCGTGCTCGTGCAGAAGCACCAGAAGTCGTCCGCATCGTCGACGGCGAGCGCGCTCCAGGCGCTGGCGTCGCGCTTCGGCGCCTCGGCACGGAGCGGAACGGGCGGCGGGTTCACCGGAGGCGCCGGATTCGGTGGCGGAGTCGCGAACCGGGTCGCGGGCACCGTGAAGCTCGTCGACGGGTCGAACATCTACGTCACCGACGCGCAGGGCAACACGGTCAAGGTCGC
>CAZJSY010000097.1:10577-13021 GCA_964548555.1 uncultured Burkholderiales bacterium | reverse complement strand
GACATCCGCTACCAGTACGACCTCGCGGGCGGCGCGGTGATGGACGTCGGCTGTTACACGATCCACATGATCCGTCACACCACCGGGCAGGAGCCGGAGGTGCGGCGCGCGCACGCGCGCCACGCCTCCGAGAAGGTCGACCGGTGGATGCAGGCCGACTTCACACTCCCGAGTGGAGCGCAGGCCCGCATGACGTGCGCGCTGTGGTCGAGCACGCTGCTCAAGCTGAGCGTCGTCGCGGTGGGTGACGAGGGCGAGCTGCGCGTCTTCAACCCGACCGGCCCGCACATGTACCACCGGATGTCGGTATGGCGACGGGGCGGGCGCAGGCGCGAGCGCGTACCCGGTGCGCGCAAGGCCACGTACGCGTACCAGCTGGAGGCCTTTCGTGATGCCGTCGCCGGTGACCGCGCGCGGGTGCTGACGCCGCCGGCCGACTCGGTCGCCAACATGCGCGTCGTCGACGCCGTCTACGACGCAGCGGGCATGCCGCGCCGCGGCACCTGACGAGGGCGGTCGAGCTGCGGCGTTAACGTGGCTGCGATGAATCCGGTCACGCTGTCGACATCGTTCGCGGGGAACGCCGACGTCGCTCGGGCTGTCGACTCGCTCGCATCGAGGCTCCCGGACGCGCTGCGCGGCCTGGCCGGGGTTGCCTACAACTACCAGTGGTCCTGGCTGCTCGACGGTGGGTCGGTGTTCTCGACGCTCGACGCCGTTCGGTTCCAGCGCTTCGACGAGAACCCGGTCCGTCTCCTTCGTGAGACGCCCTACGAGGTGCTCGAGCGAGCCGCATCCGATCCGAGTTACGTGCAGCGTGTCGACGCGCTGGTGAGCGACGTCGCGACCGCGCTGCAGGCTCCCTCGCGCGCATCTGCCGGCACACCGGGTCCGATCGCATTCATGTGCGCGGAGTTCGGTGTGCATCGCTCCCTGCCGATGTACTCGGGGGGACTGGGCGTGCTGGCCGGCGACATCCTCAAGGAGTCGTCGGATCTCGGCCTGCCGATGGTCGGGGTCGGCCTGCTGTACCGGCGCGGGTACTTTCACCAGCGCCTCGACTTGACCGGCAGCCAGCACGAGTTCTGGGTCGACGTCGACGCTGACACGCTGCCTGCGGTGCTGGTGACGGGCGACGACGGTCTTCCCCTCACGGTGCAGGTGCGCGTCCGTGAGGAGTTGGTCACCGCGCAGATCTGGCGCGTCGACGTGGGTCGGGTGCCGCTGTACCTCCTCGACAGTGATCTGCCCGTGAACTCGGTTGTCGCGCGCTGGATCACGAGTCGCCTCTACGAAGGCAACCGGGAGATACGGCTGTCGCAGTACGTGCTGCTCGGCGTCGGCGGCGTGCGGGCGCTGCGTGCGCTCGGTATCGACCCCGCCATCGTGCATCTGAACGAGGGACATCCCGCGCTCGCGGCCGTCGACCTGGCGCGCCGGAACGGCGACCGGCGCGCGCTCGACGCGTCGCTGGCCACCGCGAGAGACCGTCTGGTGTTCACCACGCACACGCCCGTCGCTGCCGGCAACGAGACCTACGACGACGCAGAGCTCGTCGACGTGGTCGGCACGCTCCTGCGCGAGCTCGGTGTCGAGCCCAGGGAGTTCCTTGGTCTGGGGCGCGTCGATCCCACCGACGTGTCGCAGCAGTCGGGCATGACGCCGCTCGCCATCCGCGCGAGCCGAAGCACCAACGCGGTGAGTCAGGTGCACGGCACCGTCGCACGGTCGATGTGGCACACCATGTTCCCGACGCGTTCCGTCGACGAGGTGCCGATCACACACGTCACCAACGGCGTCCACCTCCCTACCTGGATGGCCGGTCCCATGCGGCGCCTGCTCGCACATCATCTCGGTGAGGGATGGGAGACACGCGCCGACGATCCGGACACGTGGTCGGGTGTCGACTCGATTCCGGATGCCGAACTGTGGGCCGTTCGCAACGAGCTGCGCGCTTCGCTCGTCGACACGGTTCGGGAGCGCAGTGTTCGCGACCGTCTCGCGCGGGGAGAAGCCATCGACTACGTCGAGGCAGCGGCGTCGACTTTCGACCCGGGCCGGCTGACGATCGGGTTCGCGCGGCGGCTCGCCACGTACAAGCGGTTGCACCTGCTGTCGCTCGAGCCCACGCGGGCCGTTCGCCTGCTCGGTGAGCACCTGCAGTTCGTGTTCGCGGGAAAGGCCCATCCGCTCGACGAGGAGGCCAAGCTCGTCGCGAAGCGCCTCTTCGAGCTGAAGGGCGCGCCGGGAGTGAGCGCGCACGTGGTGTTCCTCGAGGATTACGACCTGTCGATTGCGCCGGCGCTGGTTGCGGGATGCGACGTCTGGTTGAACCTGCCCCGACCGCCCTACGAAGCGAGCGGTACGAGCGGCATGAAGGCTGCGCTCAACGGCGGCCTCAACGTCAGCTCGTTCGACGGGTGGTGGGCCGAGGCCTACGACGG
>CAZJSY010000097.1:0-10477 GCA_964548555.1 uncultured Burkholderiales bacterium | reverse complement strand
CCTCGCCGCACGCCCCCGGCGCTCGACGTGTCATCCGACCGCGGCCCCACGGCGAACATCGGGACGGTTGCCCGTGCGCCTCGAACGGCGGGGCACTACGGTCCGCGGCGGGCGACGAAGGGAAACGACCATGGCTCGGATCGCCGTGATCGGCGCCGGGGTGGGCGGGCTCACGACCGCGATGCTGCTGGCCGGCGAGGGCCACGACGTCGTGGTGGTGGAGCGCGATCAAGCTCCACCACCGGAGTCGGCCGCGGATGCGTGGGACGCCTGGGAGCGGCGGGGCGTCAACCAGTTCCGCCTGCTCCACTATTTCCTTCCTCGGTTCCGTATCACGCTGGACGCCGAGCTTCCCGACGTGGTGCCTGCGCTTTCGGAAATGGGCGCGCTGCGGCACAACCCGATCGCCCTGGCGCCCCCCGAAGTCACGGGTGGTGCGCGACCCGGCGACGACGCCCACGAAGCGCTCACGGCGCGCCGGCCGGTGATGGAGGCTGCGCTGGCTCGGGTCGCGGCATCGACACCTGGCCTGACGATCCGGCGTGGTTCAGGCGTGGCGAGCCTCGAGGCCGGCACCTCGGCGGTCGCGGGAATCCCTCATGTGACGGGTGTGCGAATCGACTCGGGCGAGACCATCGCGGCCGACCTCGTGGTCGACGCGAGCGGCCGCCGCTCACCGCTGCCGGCGTGGCTCGCCGCCATCGGCGCGCGTCCGCCCGTGATGGAGATCGAAGATTCGGGGTTCGTGTATTACGGGCGGTACTTCGCGTCAGCCGACGGATCACTGCCGTTCGCGTTCGGACCGCCCTTGCAGCACTACGACTCCGTCTCGGTCCTGACGCTGCCGGCCGACAACGGGACCTGGGGTGTCGGTTTCATCACGAGCGCGGCCGATCCTGCGCTGCGCGCCTTGCGTGACGCCGACGTGTGGTCGACCGCGTTGGAGCTGTTCCCGCTCGTGGCCCACTGGGCCGACGGGAAGGCCCTCGACGACCACGTCGCGGTGATGGCCAAGATCGAGGATCGTCACCGCGAGTACCACGTCGACGGCATGCCGGTCGCCACGGGTGTGCTCGCGGTGGCCGACTCGTGGGCGTGCACCAATCCGTCGGTCGGTCGGGGCGCGAGCATCGGAATCCTGCACGCGGTCGCGTTGCGCGACGTGCTGCGCGCCACGCCGCCCGATCAGCCGCTCGAGCTGGCGCACGCATGGCACGACGCCACACTGCGAATCGTCGAGCCGTGGTACCGGTCGACGTTGAGCTTCGACCGGGGACGGCTCGCCGAGATGGACGCGCAACGCCGCGGCCAGCCCTACGACGGCGGCGCGGAATGGGAGATCACCCGGGCGATGCAGTTCGCGTCGATACAGGACCCGGACCTGTTGCGGGGCTCCGTGGAGATCGCGGGTCTGCTCTCCTTGCCCGAGGAGGTGCTCGCGCGCCCCGGATTTCTCGACCGTGTGATCGAGCTCGGCTCCGGTTGGCGCGACGCGCCGAGTGCCGGGCCGTCGCGTGAACAGCTCCTCGCCGGAATCTCGGCCTGAACTGAGAGGTGTCGCCGATGCGCGTCGACGTGAACGGAACCGGCATCGAGGTGGCGGTCCAGGGTGAGGGACGGCCCGTCGTGCTGCTCCACGGATTTCCCGACACGGGCCGACTGTGGCGCAACCAGGCGCCCGTGCTGGCGGGTGCGGGATTCCGGGTGATCGTGCCGGACCTGCGCGGCTACGGCGGCTCCGACAAGCCGGCCGACGTGGAGTCGTACGCGATTCCGTTCCTGGCCGGTGACGTTCTGGGCGTGCTCGATCACTTCGGTATCGAGCGCGCGCACGTCGTCGGTCACGATTGGGGTGCCGCGCTGGCCTGGGTGATCGCGTCGCTCGCCGGAGACCGGGTCGATCATCTCGTGGCGTTGTCGGTCGGAAATCCGATCGCGTTCCGAATGGTGGGCATCCCGCAATTCGAGAAGTCGTGGTACATGCTTCTCTTCCAGTTCCGGGATATCGCCGAGCAGTGGTTGAGCGCAGACGGGTGGGCCAACTTCCGGGAGTGGGGCGGCCATCCCGATGCCGAAGCGGTCATTGCGGATCTCGAACGCAACGCATCGCTCACCCCCGGCCTCAACTACTACCGCGCGAACGTCCCGCCCGAGTCGTGGGTCGGGCCGCCGATGGAGCTGCCGCCGGTTGCCGCGCCGACGATGGGTGTGTGGAGCAGTGGTGACTTCGCCCTCACCGAGGCGCAGATGACCGACTCGGCGAAGTACGTCACCGGCTCGTGGAGGTATGAGCGCGTCGAGGGCCCGGGGCACTGGATGCAGCTCGAGGCGCCCGACGAGGTCAACCGCCTGCTGCTCGACTTCCTGCCCGCGTAGTCGCGCGCATGACGCGCTCCGGGCCGCTGGCGCGCATCCGGGTGTGCGACTTCACAGGGCAGCTCGCGGGTGCCGGTGCGACGCGCTACCTCGCTGCCTTCGGCGCGGAAGTGATCCGCATCGAGGATCCCGTCCGTCAGGGACGTTGGGACATCCTGCGGGGCGCGTCGCCTTTCGTCGACGAGCGTCGCGGCATCGAGTGCGGCGGCGCATTCCAGAACCACAACGTCGAGAAGCTCGGCATCACGTTGAACCTCCGCACCCAACGCGGTCGTGAGCTGCTGACGCACCTCGTCGCGATCAGCGATGTCGTGGCGGAGAACTTCGCGTCCGGCGTCCTCGCGCGGCTCGGCTTCCCGTACGAGGTGCTGCGTGCGATCCGGCCCGACGTGCTGTACGTCTCCAACAGCGGTCTCGGGCACCGCGGGCCCTACTCGTCGTTCAAGACCTGGGGACCGATCGTGCAGGCGATCTGCGGCCTGTCGTTCACGTCGGGCCTACCCGACATGCCTCCCGCCGGATGGGGCTACTCCTACATGGACCATCAGGGAGCCAACATGCAGGCGCTCGCGATCCTCGCCGGCCTGGTGCACCGCGACCGTACCGGCGAGGGCCAGTGGATCGACATGTCCTGCACCGATGCCGGCGCGTCACTCCTCGGCCCTGCAGTGTTGGACTCCACGGTCAACGACCGCCCGAGCCGGCGCCCCGGCATGCCCGACAGCAACCATTCGCAGTCCCCGATCATGGTTCCCCACAACATCTATCCCGCGTCCGGCGACGACTGTTGGGTGGCGATCGCGTGTCGTGACGACGCCGACTTCGCCGCGCTCACGCGCGTTGCCGGCGACGGTCGCCTTTCGGACGAGGCGCTGGTGCATGTCGCCGGTCGTTCGGAGCGCCAGCGGGAGCTCGACGCGCTCGTGGCGGAATGGACGACACCGCGCGACAAGTTCGACGTTGCGGCGGCGTTGCAAGCAGCGGGCGTACCCGCGGCGGCGGTTCAGAGTCCGCAGGAGCGGATCGACGACGATCCCGCCACCGCCACATGGGGTTTGTGGCCCGAGGTCGAGCACGCGGTCATGGGGCGCGTGCGGGTCGACGGCCTGCCCGTGCATCTCAGCGAGACCGATTGGCGCATCGAGCGAGGCGCACCACTGCTCGGCGCCGACAACGACTACGTGTACGGAGAGCTCCTCGGGCTCGACGAAGGCGAGATCGACGCGCTCCGCGGCGAGGGCGTCCTGTGAACGGGCACGACGATCCCGCCGCCCAGCCTGATGGCCCGTTGACCGGCCTGCGTGTGGTCGAGCTCGCGAGCGAGTGGACCGCGTATGCGGGGAAGCTGCTCGCCGACCTCGGCGCTCACACCGTGCTCGTCGAGCCGCCGGGCGGCCACCAAACCCGCACGTACGAGCCGTTCCTCGACGACGAGCCGGGCCCCGAGCGCAGCCTCTGGTTCTGGCACTACAACACCAGCAAGCTCGGCGTCACCGTCGACGCGACCACGCCCGAGGGGCGCGAGAAGCTCGAGCGTCTGCTCGGGGACGCGGACATCGTGTTGCACGGCGACCGGGAACGCGACGTCGACGCGCTCCGCCGCGACCGGCCCGGGCTCATCGTCGTTTCGGTGACGCCGTTCGGGCGCGACGGACCGCGTGCCGCGGAGCAGGCCACCGATCTCACGATCATGGCGGCCGGCGGTCCGGTCTGGAGCTGCGGGTACGACGACCATTCGCTTCCACCGGTGCGCGGCGGCGGCAACCAGGCGCTGCACATGGGCGGAGTGCATGCCGCGATGGCCGCGCTCGTCGCGGTGCTGCACCGCAACGTGACGGGCACCGGTCAGCACATCGACGTGAGTATGTATGCGGCGGCCAACGTGACCACCGAGGCCGCGACCTACGAGTGGTTGGTGGCCCGCGCAACCGTGCAACGACAGACGTGCCGCCACGCGGGCGTGTTTCCCACGGCATCGTCGCTCGCTGCCGACGTGCGCGGTCGATTGCTCCACACCGGCGTGCCGCCGCGGTCGGCGAAGGAGTTCGAGGCGCTCCTCTCGTGGCTGCGCGACCTGGACCTTGCCGAGAAGTTTCCCGAGACGTTCTTCCTGGAGTTGGGGCGTGATCGAGGCGGTGTGCACCTGACGGAGCTCACCGACGACGTGGAGGCCCGGGAGATCTTCGGTGCCGGTCGCGATGCGTTGATCTTCATCGCGTCGACCATGCGCGATGACGAGTTCTTCGTGGAGGGACAGCGGCGCGGGTTGGCCGTCGGTGTCATCTACGCGCCCGAGGAGGTCATGGAGGACCCACACTTCGTCGCGCGAGGGTTCCCGACCCCGGTGCACCACGACGACCTCGGCCGCACGTACCGCTATCCGGGTGCTCCCTTCCTCGCCGAGCGGTCGCCGTGGCGGATCTCACGCCGCGCGCCCCACGTCGGTGAGCACGACGACCTCCCGTCCTGACTCGACGCCGCCCCGGCGCGGGTCTCGGGCGGGCTGCGTTGAACACGGAAATGGGCCTTCCGACTCTGGTGAGCGTTCGAAGCGTCGTTCATGCTCCGGGTCGTGAACACCGACGAGTTCCTGCAGTACCTCAACCGCCACGACTGCCTTCGTGACCTCGAGGCGACGTTCACGGGCCTGGTCCTTCGGACGCGGCTGCGACAGGACGCACAGGCGGAACTCGCCACCGTGACCGCGATCCGGGCCGAGGACGCGGCTCGAACCGAGCCGGTCGACCGCGTCGCGCTGGAGGCGGCCGCGTTCGAGGCCGCCGGCTAACCCCAGTCGCGACCGAAGGTCGCGACGTCGAGGACGCGCCCCGTCAGCCCGGAGCCGTCCTGCGCGGCCAGGAATGCCACCGGCGGGACCACCGAATCGGGCGTCTTCCAGGCGGACCAGTCGTAATCCTCGCCCAGCTCGTGCGTGCTCAGCTCGGTCTTGACGGCTCCCGGCCGCAGCGCGTTCACCGCAATTCCGAGCTCCGCGACCTCGGGCGCCAGTGCTGTCGAGAACCGCTCGAGTGCCGCCTTCGCCACCGTGTAGATCATGTAGCCCGGCGGCAGGTAGGGGTTCGAGCGGTGATCCGCGCCGCCGGACGAGATGTTGATGATGCTGCCGCCGCCCGTCTCCGCCATCCGCGGGACCACGGCCTTCGCGGTCGTGAACAGGCTGCGGACGTTGATCCGCATCGACTCGTCCCACTGCTGCGCCGTCGCGTCCGCGAACGGAGCTCGCGTCGGCGACATGGCGTTGTTCACGAGCACGTCGAGGCGGCCGAGCTCGGAGACGGTGACGTCGACGAGGCGCGCGATGTCGCGGTCGTTGCCGATGTCGCAGCGAACCGCCAACGCGGTGCCGCCCTCAGCAGAGATCTCGTCGACCGTCGCGTGAATCGTGCCCGGAAGCCCGCCCGGCTCCTCGCGGACCGTGCGAGCCGCGCACACGACCGACGCACCGAGCCGGGCCAGCCCGAGCGCGAGCCCCTTGCCGATGCCGCGTGATGCTCCCGTGACGATCACGACCTTGCCCGGCAGTTCGGTGCTCACTTCGCCGTTCCCTCGCCGACCCGTACCACCACCCGGCCGCGCACGCGGCCTTCACGGATCTCGTCGAGGACCGCACCGACGCCGTCGAGGCCGACCTCGCGGGCGATCGACTCCTCGAGGTGCGGGGGCCGGAGATCGGTGGCCAGCCGTTGCCACACCTTGCGCCGACGGTCGATCGGCGTGTTGACGGAGTCGATTCCGAGCAGGTCGACGCCGCGAAGGATGAACGGGAAGACCGTTGTGTGGAGCTCACGTCCGCCCGTGTTGCCGCTCGCCGCGACCGCGGCGCCGGAGCGCAGGCTGCGAAGTACGTATGCAAGCGTCGGACCGCCGACGCAGTCGACCGCGCCCGCCCATCGTTCACGTTCGAGGGCCTTGCGCGACTCCGCGACGGTCTCGGAGCGGTCGAGCACCTCGGCCGCGCCCAGACCACGCAGATACTGGTGCTCCTCCTTCTTCCCGGTGCTGCCCACGACGTGATATCCGCGCGCCGCGAGCATCGCGACCGCCGTGGAGCCGACGCCCCCGGTCGCGCCCGTCACCAGCACCGCTCCGTCGTCGGGTCGCAGCCCCCGTTCCTCGAGCCGTTCGACGCTCAATGCCGACGTATAGCCCGCAGTACCGATCGCCATGGCTTCCCGAGCCGTCAGACCCTCCGGCATCGGCACGACCCAGCCCGAGGGGACACGAGCGAGCTCGGCGAAGCCGCCGTGGTGCGACACGCCGAGGTCGTAGGCATGCGCGATGACGGGGGTGCCCGTCTCGATCGCCGGGTCGCGGCTGTCGATCACGGTGCCGGCCAGGTCGACGCCCGGAACGAGCGGAGAGACGCGCGCGACGCCGCCGTCGGGGATGGTCGCCAGCGCGTCCTTGTAGTTGACGCTCGACCACTCGACACGCACCGTCACATCACCCGGGTGCAGCTGCTCGGGCTCCAGAGTGGTGAGCGCGCGGCTCGTCGTGCCGTCGTCGTTGCGCTCCACCACGTACGCACGGAAACCCACGACGCCGTCCCTCAGGATCATGCAGGCGACGGGAAACGGAGCACCGCGATCGCCGCCAGGCGATCATCGTTTCCGGCGTCGCGCACGTCGACCCGGACGACGGAACCCAGACCTGTTGCCGTCGCCCGCGCGGCGCCGATTCGCACTGCCGAGAGATAGCGCACATCGAGCTCGACCGGCGAGACGCCGGGGTGCAGCGAGCATGCCGCTTCTTCCGCGACCAGTGCGATCAAGCCGCCTTGCAGCGTGTCGGCCGGGTTGAGGAGGTCGTCACGCCGGTCGATCTCGGCGATGCCGGCGTCGACGACGTTGCATCCCACGCGCTCGGCCAGCGGCACGCGCATCGGACCGGGCGTGACGGGACGGGTGAAGTGCCGGATGCTGCTGGCGAGCGAGAAGCCGACGTCTTGCGGACGCGGCGACGCGATGAACGTGCCCTGCGACAGCACTGCGGGTGTATCGCTGCCGGCAGGGGCGAACGTCGCCTCGCCGAACGTCGTCGTCCGTCCGGACTTGAGGATCTGCGCCTCACCCGTGAACCCGGTCGCGGCGGTGATCGGCTGGAGGACGCGGACGTTGAGGTCGACCGTCATCGTGATGCGCGGCAGCGCGGCCTCGTTGGCGAGGGACCCGATGAGGACGTCGGCGAGGGTGAGCAGCACCGCAGGACGTACGGCGTCGACACCCGGTGTGAGGAGTGCAGGCGACGGCGGATCGGAGTGTCCCGTCATCCGGTCGCCGTCGAACGCGCAGTGGAAGCCCATCTCGGCGATGAAGCTGACACGCGCGCGCGGGTCGGGCGTGAGGTCGGGTGGCTGCGAGGGGTCGACGGCCATGGCGGCGCAGCTAACCAGGTGATTCCGAGCGGCGTCCAGCTCACTCCGTCCGGTCGGGATGAGCCGCATCCTGCAACGCCTCGAGCTCGGCGTCAGGTTCGAAGCCGACACCGACGCGCTGTTCGGGCCGGCGTTCGTTCTCGTGCGCGATGTCGCGAAGGACCCGCTTGTCGGCCTCGGTGAGCGGTGGTTGCACGATCGAGCGCGGCCACAGGTGTCGCACGCGCACGACGTTGACCTCGGCGGCGTAGAGCGTCACCTGCGTGACGAGATAGATCCACCCGATGAGTCCGAGCACGAAGCCGAACTGTCCGTAGACGGCCTGCGCGTGACGCAGCTGGTGCTGCACGAGCGACGTGCCGACGATCAACAGGACGGTGTAGCCGAAGCCGGCGAGCGCGGCGCCGAGCCAGAGCCCGCGCGTCTCGACATCCCGTGGTGTGAGAACCCGGAACACCGCGAGGTAGACGCTCATGTTGAGGAACAGCTGCGCGACACGGGCGAGTATCACGACCGGCAAGCCGCTCACGAACTTCCCGATCGCGACCTCGACCGCGGCGGTGGCCGCGACGCCGGCTGCGAGCACGGTGAAGAACGCGGCGGCCCGACCGAGCCGGTAGACGAATCCCGGACGCAACACGCCGGGCACGTTCCAGATCTCGGCCATGGCGTGCTGGCCCGCTTGCGCGACACCGAGGGATCCGTAGAGGAGGCCGAGGAGACCGATTGCGAGGCCCGTGCCGCTTCCCTTCAGCGGATGGGCCGCGTTGCGCCCGATCTGCTGCCCGTAGACGGGGAACTGCGCCAGCGTCTGGCCGATGATGCTGTTCTCGATGGTCTTGTTCCCGATGAATCCGAGGATCGTCGTCGCGACGAGCAGGAACGGGAACAGCGACATGAACCCGTAATACGTCAGTAACGCTGCCAGCATGGTGCCGCGATCGTCGCCGTACTTCTTCACGACACCGATGACGAACGCGAAGGGAGCGGACCGCTGTTGGAGGCCGTCCAGTTCTCTGACGGCCCGCTCGGCCACGTTCACGCCGAAGTGCTACCCCAAATCGCAGGTCAGCCACGCTGTCCACAACGCGTGACGGCCCGCCGCGCGACGTGGGGGCTCACGTTCGCGCGACGGGCCGTCACATTGGGGTCGGCTCGACCATCGCGCCCGCATCATGAATCGACGATGAGAAGGCGGGGCGGCCACTGCGAGTTCCCTGTCGCGAGTGTTACGACGCCCCTCGGGCGGCGGCGATGTGCGCCGAGTAGACGAATGCGAGGAAACGTCCGATGGCGTTCACCGTGGCGTCGGCCCTCACGGAGTGGAACACGTCAAACGCGTGCTGCGCGCCGGGGACCTCCGCGTACACAACAGGGTTGCGCGCGACCTCACGCAGCCTCTGCACGAGCACCCGGGCGTCGTCGATGAAGACGAGGGAGTCGTAGGTGCCGTGGACGATGAACATCGGTGGGCTCCCGGCCGTTACGCGCGTGACCGGTGAGGCCTGTTCCCACATTTCCCGCGCCTCTGAGGGTGGTCGCTTCATGAGGGCCCGGGTCAGAAACCACTCCATGCCCTGCTTCACCCGGCTGCCGCTTCGGTCGAGCAGGTCGTAGACGCCGTAGAGCGGAACGCACGCGTCGAGCGACGTGTCGATCTCCTCGAAACCGGGTTGGTATTCGGGGTCGTTGGGTGTCAGCGCGGCGAGGCTCGCCAGGTGCCCGCCTGCCGACCCTCCGGTGACGACCACGAAGTTCGGATCGCCGCCGTAGTCCGCGATGTGCTCCTTGATCCATGCGATGGCGCGCTTCACGTCGACGATCGGCTCGGGCCAGGTCGCACGCGGCCCGAGCCGGTAGTTCATCGACACGCAGATCCAGCCGCGCGCCGCGAGGTGGAGCATGAGCGGAAGTGCCTGCTGCTGTTTGTGTCCGTAGACCCAGCCACCGCCGTGCACCTGCAACAGGACGGGCATCTTGCCGACGCGTGCGTTCCTGAGCCGGTAGATGTCGAGCAGGTTCCTTCGGCCCGCGGGGCCGTACGGTAGATCGGCGATCCGCTCGACGGCGCGGTCCTTGAACCGGAACGGACGCACCAGGTTGCGCCACTCGACCCGGTTGGGGAGCTGCGCCGCGAGATCCTGTTCGATGGCGTTGCGGTAGTCGTCACCGAGTCCGGCCCGCAGCGCCGCCTCGAGGACGGCAGGAGCCTGCAAGGCGCGGCGCTGCTGCAGGAGCAGCCCGACCCACGAGCACAGCGTGATCCCGAGGCCGACCCAACCCGGCCACTTGTCGAGCGCGCCGAGCGAGACGAAGACGACGGTGGCGACGAGCTGCCACGCAATGTGGAACAACGCAAGCTCGCCGGTGAACCACCCACTGAGGAAGTACGGGAACAGCAGGAAGGCGGGGCGTCGCAGCCGCACCAAGCTTGCGATCGTGAACAGCGCACCCCAGCACGAGACGGCGAGGAAGACGACGGGGATCACGCATCCGACCCTAGCTACGAAGGTTGTCGCTCCCCGAGGCCGACCGTCGCCTCGAGCTCCTCGAGGGCGATCGGGACGCCCTCCGCGATGGCAGCGGGCTCTGGGACCATCTCGGGGCAGCACATGAAGCCGAAGTCGATCGAGTCGCAGTAACTGACAACTGTGATGTTGAGCCCGGTGCCGAGCAGCAGGGGTCCCATGGGGTACAGGCCCTCCA
>CAZJSY010000096.1:0-13099 GCA_964548555.1 uncultured Burkholderiales bacterium | reverse complement strand
TGCGCGAGTACCGGGGCCGCCTTCCCGTCGCTCACGTCGACGTGTACCGACTCGGTCGGGTGCAGGAGCTCATCGACCTCGCGCTCCACGAAGGGCCGGGCGCCGACGGAATCACCGTCGTCGAGTGGGGCGACCTCGTCGCCAACGCGCTCGGGACGCAGCGTCTCGAGGTGCGGCTGGATCGTTCCGGCGATGCCGCGGGAGCCGGCACGGGCGCCGACGACGAACGCGTGATCACCCTCACGTCGTACGGCTCGGCATGGACGGCTCGGCTGGCAGCGCTCGCGGATCTCCTCGACTCGCGTGTCGATGCCGCGATCGGTGAGGTGTGACGTGCTGCTTCTCGGTATCGACACGTCGACGTCACGGGTGAGCATCGCCCTGGGCAGCGACGGTGACGTCATGGCGGAGATGTCGCTCAGCGGTGCTCCGTCACCGCGTCACGCGGAGCAGCTCGCTCCGGCGGCGCGGTACCTGTGTGACGAAGTCGACGTCGACCTGAGGCAGCTCGCGGCGATCGCCGTCGGTGTCGGCCCGGGGTTGTTCACCGGCTTGCGCGTGGGTGTCACCACCGCCAAGGTCATGGCGCAAGGCTTGCGCATCCCGGTCGTCTGTGTTCCGAGCCTCGACCTCGTCGCGTATCCGCTCCGGTACACCCAGCGTCTCGTGGCTGCGGTGCTCGACGCGCGTCGCAACGAGATCTTCTTCGCGTTGTACCGACCGGTTCCCGGTGGCTTGCAGCGGGTGTCGGGTTACGAGGTCGGCACACCCGATGACCTCGTCGGCGAGCTCGCCGCTCGGGGCGAAGAGGTGTTGATCGCGGGAGAGGGAGCATTGCGTTACCGCGAGCACTTCGCCACGTTGGATCGCGCCGAGCTCGCGGGGTCCGGCTTCGGATGGCCCCGCGCCGCGGCGTTGCTCGAGCTCGCGAGCCCGCGTTACGAGCGCGAGGAGTTCTGTTCGCCGTCCGACGTGCAGCCCATGTACCTGCGCAAGAGCGACGCCGAGATCGAGAGCGAACGCACCGCCCCGGAGCGCGTTGTATGAACGCAGCGGCGACACCTCAGCACGAGCCGCTCGAGGTGCACATCGTCCCGATGCGGCGGCGCCATCTCCGTTCGGTACTGCGCATCGAGGGCGAGGTGTACCCGCGGCCGTGGAGCATGTCGCTGTTCCTCAGCGAGCTGGCGTTGCGCTCCACGCGTGCCTACTTCGTCGCCCGTGTCGGGCGTGAGGTCGTCGGCTACGTCGGGCTGATGATGACGGTCGACGACGGGCACATCACCACGATCGCCGTCGACCCGCGCTGGCACCGGCACAAGATCGGCTCGCGGCTGCTGCTCGCGGCCGCTCACGAGGCGATCCTGCGCGGTGCCGCCAGCCTCACCCTTGAGGTGCGCATGGCGAACGTGGGCGCCCAGGAGCTCTACCGGAGGTTCGGTTTCCGCCCGGTCGGCGTGCGCAAGAATTACTACGCCGAGACCAACGAGGACGCGCTCGTCATGTGGGCACACGAAGTCGACCAGCCCGCGTACGGCGAGCTCCTCGACGCATTGGAGCGGCAGTTGCCCGGGCGAACCGTCGTCGAGCCCCCGAAGCGGTGGTGAGAGCGTGACCCGAATCCTTGGCATCGAGACATCGTGCGACGAGACCGCGGCAGCGCTCGTCGACGACGGGCGCGACGTCCTGTCGTCGGTCGTGTCGAGCCAGGTCGATCTCCACGCCCGCTTCGGCGGTGTGGTGCCGGAGATCGCGAGCCGCGCCCACGTCGAGCTGGTGAACCCGGTGATCGCGGAGGCGCTCGTCGAGGCGGGCACCGATCTCGACGGTATCGACGCGGTCGCGGCGTGCCACGGGCCCGGTCTCGCCGGCGCGCTGCTCGTGGGCGTCAGCGCGGCGAAGGCGATCGCCCTGGTCGCCGACGTGCCGTACATCGGCGTGAACCATCTCGAGGCCCACCTCCACGCGGCATGGTTGGAGCAGCCCGATCTGCAGGTGCCGGCGGCGGTGTTGATCGTCTCGGGCGGTCACACGATGGTCGTCGCGATGGACGACGTCGACCAGTACCGCGTCCTCGGCCAGACCGTCGACGACGCGGCGGGTGAGGCATTCGACAAGGTTGCGCGGTTCCTCGGTCTCGGATATCCGGGTGGCCCGGCGATCGACCGCGTCGCGGCCACCGGTGATCCGGGTGCGATCGCGTTCCCGCGCCCGATGCGTGACGAGGCGTTCGACTTCTCCTTCTCGGGCCTGAAGACCGCGGTGGTGAACCACGTGCGCCGCCATCCCGATGTGGACGTGCGCGATGTCGCGGCCTCGTTCCAGGAGGCCGTGGTCGACGTGCTCGTCAGCAAGTTGGTCGCCGCGGCGGATGCGTGCCACGCCAAGACGATGGTCATCGGTGGTGGGGTCGGGGCCAACACGCGCCTGCGCACGCGCGTGCTCGACGCCGCGACCGAGAGCGGCCGCGAGGCGATGTTGCCGAGTCCGGCCCTGTGCACCGACAACGCCGCGATGATCGCGGCGACGGCCTACCGGCGGCTGCTCGCGGACGGCCCCACGGAACTTCGCGGCGGTGTCGATGCGAACCTGCGCCTGCCGGGTAGGTAGCGGGCACGACCTTGCCGGAGGCGGACGCCGCTGCTACCTTGCTCGTTAGCACTCGCCCCCTCCGAGTGCTAAGAGGATGAGCCCGCACCGACGACCTCACCGCGGTAGGGGCGGCTCACCCGAAACCGATCGACACAAGCACCGACGCCGGAGCGGGGCCATCCCGCCCGTCACGCCGTAGGAGGCGCATCGATGAAGCTGCAGCCGCTGGAGGACCGGATCGTCGTCCGGACCGCCGAGGCCGAGGAGACGACGGTCAGCGGGCTCGTCATCCCCGACACCGCCAAGGAAAAGCCGCAGCAGGGCGAGGTCCTCGCCGTGGGTCCCGGCAAGCGTTCCGAGCAGACCGGCGAGATCATCCCGCTCGACCTCGCGGTGGGCGACATCGTCGTGTACTCGAAGTACGGGGGCACCGAGATCACCGTCGACGGCGAGGACCTGCTGATCCTGTCGATCCGCGACGTGCTGGCCAAGTACCTGCCCGACACGAAGAAGGCCAAGAAGTAACCACGCCCCGTCAGGGTTGGTGCGATCGGGCGGCGCCGTCGGGCGCCGCCCCTTTCGCGCCTGCGGCCGTCCCGAACGCTTCGCTTGCAGTGGCGCGGCCCCACGCGTAGTCGGCCTTGCCGTTGGGCCCGCGCGCGAGCGTGTCGACCACCACGACGTGACGCGGCTGCTTGTAGCCCGCGAGGTGCGCCTTGACGACCTGCTTCACCTCGTCGCCGTCGAGCACGACGCCGGGCCGGGGCGCGACGAGGGCCGCGATCACCTCGCCGAAGCGCTCGTCGGGAACGCCCACCACGAGCGCGTCGGCGACTCCCGGGTGCAGCTTCACCGCCTCCTCGACCTCCTCAGGGAAGACCTTCTCACCACCGGTGTTGATCGACACCGAGCCCCGCCCGAGGAGTTCGATCGTGCCGTCGAGGGCGACGCGGGCCCAGTCGCCCGGGATCGAGTAGCGAACGCCGTCGAACGTCCGGAACGTCGTCGCGGTCTTCTCCGGATCCTTGTAGTAACCGAGCGGCAGCGGACCCGAGAGCGCCAAGAGACCGACGTCGCCGGAGCCGGGCTCCACCTCACGGCCGTCCTCGGTGAGGACCTTGGTGTGCTCGCCGATCGTGAACTTGGCGGTCCCGACGTCGCGGCCGGGAGCGCTCACCGAGCCGGCGAACCCGACGCCCTCGCTGGAGCCGAGTGAATCGAGGCAGACGAACGAGCCCCGCTGCATGAGCGCCTGCTTGACGGGCGCGCTCCACATCACGCCCGAGCTGATGACGAGCTTCAGCGACGAGAGGTCGTAGGGCTCACCCCGCTGCTCCGCCTGCTCGAGGGCGGTCACCATCGGCTTCGCGAACGCGTCGCCGACGATCGCCATCTGCGTGACGCGCTCGCGCTCGACGGTCCGCCACAGCTCGTCGGGATCGAAGCGTCGTCCCTCGAGTGTGACGACGGTGCCGCCCAGGAGCAGCGCCTGCACCGACGACATGAAACCCGTGCCGTGCATCAGCGGGGACGCGGGCAGGTGTGTCGGTGTGAGCCCGGCTCCGGCCACCCGTGCGGCCATCGTGGCGTGTCCGGCGGGCGCCTCGGGGGGCGTCTCCCCGACGAAGCTCACGATCGCCGGGATGAGCGCTCGGTACAGGTCCTCGTTGCGCCACATGACGCCCTTCGGCATGCCGGTCGTGCCGCCGGTGTAGAGGATGTACAGCTCGTCGCCGGTGCGTTCGACGCGCTCCATCGGTTCGTGGGACGAGATCAGCTCCTCGTACGGCAGCGCGCCGTCGAGGAGCTCCGTGCCGTCGTCGACCTGCACCGTCGCTCGAATACGTGGGAGACGGTCGCGCACCTTCGCGACGTGTTCCCCGAGCGCGCCGTCGAAGACGAGCACCTCCGCGTCGGAGTTGTCGAGGAGGTAGGCCAGCTCGTCCTCGAGGTAGCGGTAGTTCACGTTGACGTGCGCGGCGCGCAGCTTGAACGCCGCCGCCGTCGACTCCATGTACGCGTTGGAGTTGGAGAGGTACAGGGCGACCTTGGAGTCGACGCCGAGGCCGAGCGAGCGGAACCCGGAGGCGAGTCGCGCCGCGCGGTCGTCGAACCCGCCCCACGTGACGCGCTGCGAGCCGTGGACGAGCGCGGGGCGCTCGGGCTGCGCGTCCGCGATCGCTTCCCAACACGTGGCCAGGTTCCAACCGGTCATGGCACCCCCCGGAGACGCAGGCCAGGAGTATGACGCGGCGGCGACTCCGAGCCGGTCGACCGGCGCGGGAGCGGTGCCGGGTCTCCACCCGAAATGCCGGATATCAGACGATACGCGCAGCGCGTTGGAGAGGCCGAAGGTCCCAGAAGAGGCTTCAGGCACCCCTCTCGCGCGTCGAGGTGAAGGAGGTCACGCACCTGATCGGACGGTGTGGAGTGCGGCGGGCGCGCAAGAGGTGAGGCGAACATGAGACTACGAAGGGGTTCCGGGCCGGACGCCGCCGACGTCGAGTCGGAGGGCGAGCGGTCGCTTCAGCGTGCCGCCGAGAGCGCAGGGGTGGGGCCGCGCCTCGGAGAGCTCTTGCTCGAACGCAACCTCGTGACCGACGGGCAGCTCGCGCAGGGTCTGCTCGAGCAGGCCGCGTCGGGCGGACGTCTCGGCACCGCCCTCGTGAAGCTCGGACTGCTCGACGAGCGGAACCTCGCCCGCGTGCTCGCCGAGCAGCAGGGTCTTCCGCTCGTCGACCTGCGCAATGACGTGCCCGAGCCCGAGGCACTCGCGGCGCTCTCCGAGAGCGTCGCGCGCAGCCTGAGCGCGGTGCCGATCCGCGTGACGCCCCACGGTCTGCTCATCGCGGTCGCCGACTCGGAGGAAGGCGACGCGCGACACGTGCTCCAGCAGGCCGTCGAGGGCCCGGTGGTGCTCGTCATCGCACCGCGTTCCGACATCGAGCGCACGATCAACAACAGCTACCGCGCCCTCGCGGGCGTCCAGGACCAGATCCGCCACTTCGAGGCAGGAGTCGCGGCGCGTCCTGTCGCCGACACGTCGCTCACGGAGCAGCTCGATGACAGCGCGCCGGTCGTCAAGGTGTTCGAGCTGCTGCTGCTGCAGGCCGTGCGCGACCGTGCGTCCGACATCCACATCGAGCCGCTCGGTGACGAGATCCGCGTTCGATACCGAATCGACGGCGCCCTGCTCGAAGTGTCACGCCTTCCTGGCGGCATGGGTCCGGCCCTCGTGAGCCGGATCAAGATCATGGCCGGCATGAACATCGTCGAGCGTCGTCGCGCGCAAGACGGCCAGATCGAGACGGTCGCCGACGGGCACCCGCTCGACGTGCGCGTGTCGACCATGTCGACGGTGTTCGGTGAGAAGTGCGTGCTGCGTCTGCTCGACAAGAGCCAGTCGTTGAAGCGCATGAGCGACCTCGGCATGCCCGCCGATTCCTACGAGCGGTTTCGTGAGCTTGCACGCCACCCGTACGGGATGGTCGTGGTCGCCGGACCGACGGGGAGCGGTAAGACCACCACGCTCTACGCCACGCTCAACGAGATGAACACACCCGATCGAAACCTCATGACCATCGAGGACCCCGTCGAGTACGTGTTCCCGACGATCAACCAGATCCAGATCCACGAGCAGGCCGGCGTGACGTTCGCGAACGGCTTGCGCGCCATCCTGCGTCAGGACCCGGACGTGATCCTCGTGGGCGAGATGCGTGACGTCGAGACCTCGCACATCGCCGTGCAGGCCGCGCTGACCGGACACTTCGTGCTCTCGTCACTCCACTCGACCGACGCGGCATCAGCGGTTCACCGGTTCCTGGACATGGGAATCGAGGGGTTCCTGATCGCGTCGTCATTGCTCGGCGTGGTGGCGCAACGACTCGTGCGCCGGATCTGCCGGCACTGCACCGTGCGGTACCAACCGACCGCCGACGAGCTCGCGTTCTTCGAACGCGCGACGGGGCGCGTCAAGGACTCGTTCGTTCAGGGTGCCGGCTGCAACTTCTGTGCTCACACGGGCTTCGAAGACCGGATCGGCGTGTTCGAGCTGCTGACGGTGAGCGAAGAGATGCGCGAGCTCATCGTCGCGAACGCGACGCATCAGACGGTCCGGGAGCAGGCCATCCGCGACGGGATGCGGCCGATGCGTCAAGAGGCGCTCCGTCTCGTGCAAGACGACGTCACCACCATCGCCGAGATCCTGCGCGGCGTCTACCTGGTGTAGGAGGGCTGGGATGCCGAAGTACCGCTACGACGCACTGACGCTCGAGGGCGACAACGCAGCGGGCGTCATCGAGGCGGAGAGTCTCACACGCGCCCGCAACATGCTGCTCGCACGCGACCTGCAGCTCACGAAGCTGGAGGAGAAGAAGAGCATCGGCGAGTTCGAGATCACGGCGCGGCGCATCAAGGGTCCGGAGTTGATGCTGTTCTCCCGCCAGATGGGAGCGTTCGTCCGCTCCGGCATTCCGGTGCTCACCGCGTTGGAGGCCCTGCTCGAGGAGTATCCGAAGGGCCTGCTGCACCAGGTGCTCGTCGATGCCGCAGACGCCTTACGCAACGGAGCAAGCTTCGCCGACGCCGTCGCGCTCCATTCGTCCGCCTTCCCGCCGTACTACGTACCGATGCTGCGTGCGGCCGAGCTCACGGGTGCGCTCGACCAGGTGCTCAGCCAGCTCTCGCAGTACGTCGAGCGTGATCTCGAGGCCCGTCGCACGATCAAATCTGCCCTGACGTACCCGGCCGTCATCCTCGTCATGTCGCTCGCGACAGTCGCCGTGCTCGTGACCTTCGTGCTGCCGAAGTTCGCGACGTTCTTCAAGTCGTTCGGCGCGAAGCTGCCCCTGCCGGCGCACATCCTCGTGAGTCTCGCGAACTTCGTCAGCCAGGCGTGGCTGTACATGGCCGCAGGGATTGCGGTTTTCCTCGTGGCCGCGGTGGTCTTCTTCCGGTCGCCCGCAGGCCGCGTGTTCCGTGATCGGATCTTCCTTCGCCTGCCGATGATCGGCGAGATCGTCCGGCTCGCGGTGATCGAGCGTTTCTGCCGGGTGTTCGGCGCGATGATCCGCGCCGGCGTGCCGCTGCCGGACGCGATGCGCGCCGCGGCCGACAGCGCTCGCAACATCGTGTTCGAACGCGCACTCGAGAATGCCCGGGAAGAGATGCTGCGGGGCTCGGGCATTGCAGGGCCGATTCGGCGGTGCGGTTTGTTCCCGCGTGCGGCCGTACAGATGATGCAGGTCGGTGAGGACACCGGCTCGCTCGATCACCAGCTCGAGACTGCCGGTGAGTTCTACGAAGGCGAGCTCGGACACAAGGTCAAGCAGCTCACGACACTGTTCGAGCCGGCGATCATCGTCTTCATGGGTCTCATCGTGGGCTTCGTCGCCATTGCGCTCATCTCGGCGATGTACGGGATCTTCAAGGCGTCGCACGTTGGGGCGCACTGATGCATCACCCTCATCGACGACTCGCCCGGACCGAGCGCGGTGAGACCCTGACCGAGGTCCTCGTGACCATCTCGATCATGGGCATCCTGTTCGCCGCAGTCCTCGGCGCGCTCGGAATGTCGGAGAACACGTCCGACATCAGCAAGCGTGAAGGCGTGGCCGAGGGACTGGTGCGCAGTTACGCGGAGCAGGTGCAGACGCTGTCGTACGTCAACTGCGCCACGGCGAGCTCGTACACGAACGCGCTGCCGTCCGTGCCGGCGGGCTACACGGTCGCGCCGACTGGCGTTCGCTACTGGAACGGCGCCAACAACCCCGCGGCCTTCACGACGACGTGTCCCGCGACCGACCAGGGCGTGCAGGCGGTCGACCTGAAGGCACAGACCGCCGACGGCCGGATCACCGAAACGATGACGGTCTACAAGCGGGTGCCCTGATGCGACGGTTTCGTCGGTCGCGTGGTGAGCACGGGTTCACCTTGAGCGAGCTCATGGTCGCCGTCAGCATTCTCGGCCTGATCATCGTGCCGCTCACCGGCGCGATTCTCGTCGGGCTGCGCACGACCGGTGACTCGCAACAGCGCTTCACCGAGTCGCACGGCGCGCAGATGACGGATGCCTACTTCCCGTTCGACGTCGCGAGCGCAACGAGCATCGTGCTCGCCGACCCGACGCCCTGTGGCGGCACGGGACCCACCGTCGTCGCGAGCTTCGACTGGGCCGACGACATCTCGCCGACCAACGAAGTGACCTACGTCGTCCCGTCGGGCCAGAGCTCGATGATGCGCATGGTGTGCCAGGGGGGAACGGTCGTCAACCGCACCAATCTCGCTACTGGGATCAGTGGCACTCCGACGCTCACGTGTGCACCGTCGTGCGGCTCGTCGTTCAAGACGGCGACGCTCACGGTGACCACCGCGAGCGGCTGGCAGTACACCGTGAACGGCACGCGGAGGGCGGCATGAGACGGTGGCCGCGCGTACCGAAGCCCACATGCGACGAGCGCGGCACGTCGCTCGTGCTCGCGCTGGCGTTCATGACGCTGTTCGGTGTGTCGGCGGCGTTCCTCGCCGGGCTCGGGTCGGCCAGCTTCCAGAACATCAACGCGATCCGTGACCAGCGCTCGGCGGTCTATTCGGCCCAGGGCGCCGTCGACAGCGCGATCGACTACGTGCGCGGCAACGCATCGCTCGGTACCAACGGCGGATCATGCCCGACGATGAACTTCCCGGCGGCCGGGAGTCACGCGATCACGGCCACGTGCGTCGGGCAGTCGTCGGGTGGCGGCGGCACCGGGGGCAACTTCCCGAGCCAGGCGCTCCTGACCATGGGCACAGGCAGCGAGCCCGGGATCAACGTCGGCAGCCTCATGCCGGGAAACGTCAAGATCGGGGGCCCTGTCTTCTCGAACTCGGGCATCAACGCGAACTCGATCTTCAACCAGGGCGGAATCGATTCGGGTACCTATCCGCTCTACGCGCGCGGTTCCTGCCAGGGAAACATCACCGGGACCCCGGCCGCATGCGACATCGGACCCGGCGGTCACCCGGAGGGCAACGACCCGAACTACCCGTCTCCGCTCAGCGTCATTCCCGCGCGCCAGACCGTACCGCCGTGCCCCGTCGCCGCGAACAAGATCATCACGTTCACGCCCGGCTTCTACGACGACGAGACGTCGCTCACGAACCTCACCAACGGCACCTGCAAGAACGCGGTGCTGTGGTTCCAGCCGGGCGCGTACTACTTCGACTTCGACCTTGCGGGCGGAAGCAATCAGTGGTTCATCTCCGATTCGACGATCAACATCGTCGGCGGAACGCCGAAGGGCTGGAGCACGACGAGCTCGACGAGGCCGGTGATCCCGTCCCCGGGCGCGTGCAAGGTTGACACGGACCCCACGCCCAACGCCGGCGTGCAGTTCGTGTGGGGCGGAGACAGTCAGTGGCTGTTCGCGGCCGGTAACGCCGAGCTGTGCGCGTCGCCCGATGCCAACGGCCGCGAGCTCGCGCTCTACGGCCAGAAGACCGGAACGGCCACCGCGACGTCGACGACGCTGAAACCGACCGGCGCGAGTGCGATCACCGGCTGGCCGAGCCCTCTCACACCGGCGAATGCCCTCGCGGCGATCGACAACACCGTCACGACGGCCAACCTCAGCGGCGCCGGAAAGACCGGGTCGATGACGATCACGGGCTACAACGCCAGCTCCATTCCCGCCGGATCCGCATTCGGCTCCGTGCAGCTGCGTATAGCGCACCGTGAGTCGATACCGGCCAGCGTGGCGAGCGGCGGCCTCACCGCCACCGTGAACGGCAACGGTGCGACCTGTTCGATACCGATCACGACGCGGGCGACGCTCGGCACCGACCCGCTCTACGCGGTGCCCTGCATCACGTCTCTCGCGCAACTGTCGAGCCTCAACGTCGTGTACGCCGGCAAGCTCGTCAACAGCGGTTCACCGAGCTCCGCCCTGGATCTCGACGGGCTCGAGGTCGTCGTCAACTACACACCGCCTGCGCTGCGGGCACAGTCGGGATGCATCCTCGTCCCCGGCGGCATCCTCAACTCGAACGGCGGCGCGTGCTCGATGGTGGCGCTCACGTCGATCTTCGGTGGCGGCTTCTACGTCAACGGAACGGTGTACGCGCCGCTCGCGCGTCTCGATCTCGAGCTGACGTTCGGGACGAAGGTTCAAGTGACGCGCGGCATCATCGTGCGGGCCATCGGCCTGTGGGATCCGCCGTCGGTCTCGACCATCGGCACGAACATCGCGGTCCCGCCATCGGTCCGTGAAGTCGTCTTCGTCGGCCAGGTCGACAGCACCAGGCGCGTACGCGCGGTGGTCGATTTCACCGATACACCGACGCCAGGTTCACAAGCCGTGGTCAAGAGCTGGACCGTCCAATAAACGGGCTGCTCAATACCCGATTTTGCCCTCAAGCCGTCCTTCCGGATGCCGAAGTTGACAGAGGGGCGCCCGAGGGTGGGCCTTCCACGACAGGCAGAGATGGGTGCCGAAAAGGGCGCACCCTGCAAAAAACAAAAAAAGGAACGAGTCAACGATGATGAACCGGGTTTGGGAAGACCGGAAGTCCGAAAAGGGCTTCACCCTGACCGAGCTTCTCGTCGTGATCGCGATCCTCGGCATCCTCGCCGCGGTGGTCGTGTTCGCGGTGGGGGGCCTCAACAGCTCGAGCCAGAAGACGTCGTGCCAGACCGACAAGTCGACGTTGCAGACGGCGATCGACGCCTACTACTCGACGAACAACAACACGTACCCGGCGAACCAGGGCGCTCTCGTGACCGCGAAGCTCCTGCGTCAGCCGTCGACCTGGTACGACACGAGCGGCGGCGGCACGATCACGGTGACGGCCGCGGGCACGCAAGCCGGCTGCACCTGATCCGCACGACATCTCCAACAGCAACAAGCGACACGGCCCCGGGTCCGCCCCCGGGGCCGTGTCGCGCGTGCTGCCGGTACGCTCGCCGCATGGTGGCGCGCGGCGGCAGGCAACGGATACCCCGGCCGCCGGGCGCGCGTCCGGGCGGACTGCCGCCGTGGGCGCCACTCGACGCGAAGGCTCGACGCTTCACGCTCGAGGAAGTACGCGAGCGCCTGGCGGCGCTGCCGCCGCCGCTGCGTCCCGAAGTGATCGCACCGGGAAGCCGCGCGGCCGCGGTGCTGCTGCCGCTGTTCGAAGAAGACGGCGAGGCGCGCATCATTCTCACGAAGCGGCCCGAGACCATGCCGTCGCACCAGGGCGAGATCGCGTTCCCCGGCGGCAAGCACCAACCCGACGTCGACGAATCGCTTCGTCACGCCGCGCTGCGCGAAGCGGAAGAGGAGATCGGTCTCGATCCCGCGACGGTCGACGTCGTCGCGGAGCTCGACTCGTTGCCGACGTTCGCGACCCGCTTCACGATCGCCCCGTTCGTCGGCCTGCTCGACGGGCGACCCGCGCTGCGGCCCGACCCGTTCGAAGTCGTCTCGGTGTTCGACGTCGCGCTGTCGGAGCTGCTCGATCCGGAGGCCTATCGCGAGGAGCGCTGGGACTTCCCGGTCGCGGAAGGAGTGCCGGCGCAGCCCGATCGTGCCATCCACTTCTATCTGCTCCCCGGAGAGACGGTGTGGGGCGCAACCGCCCGGATCCTGACCGCGTTCCTGACCCACCTGACCGCGCCCCGCGTCTGAACGGTCGGCATCGTCGGCCGGTCCCGGGGCGGTATCCTCGAAGATTCCGAGTGGGCGGCGTCGGGAGATGCACGTGGAAGTCGAGATCGGGATCGGCAAGTCCGGCCGTCGGGCGTACGGCTTCGACGATCTGGCCATCGTGCCGAGCCGGCGTACGCGCGATCCGGAAGACGTCGACATCTCCTGGGAGCTGGACGCATTCCGCTTCGACCTGCCCCTCATTGCCTCGGCGATGGACGGCGTGGTGTCGCCGCGAACAGCCATCGAGGTCGGACGATTGGGTGGTCTGGCATGCCTCAACCTCGAAGGCCTGTGGACGCGCTACGACGACACCGACTCGATCTTCGAGGAGATCGCCGCGCTGCCGGCCGACAAGGCCACACACCGCATGCAGGAGCTCTACGCGGAGCCCATCAAGGAGGAGCTGATCGGCCGGCGTATCGGTGAGATCAAGCAGGCCGGCGTCGTCACCTGCGCCTCCCTCACGCCGCAGCGTGTCGAGCAGTACGCCAAGCACGTCCTCGAGGCCGAGCTCGACATCCTCGTCATCCAGGGCACCGTCGTGTCGGCCGAGCACGTCTCCAAGGACCCGTCCCGGCAGCCGCTGAACCTGAAGCGCTTCATCCGGGAGTTCGAGCTCCCCGTCATCGTCGGGGGCTGTGCCTCCTACTCCACGGCGTTGCACCTCATGCGCACCGGTGCGGTCGGCATCCTCGTCGGCGTCGGTCCGGGCCATGCCTGCACGAGCCGGGGCGTCCTCGGCATCGGCGTACCGCAGGCCACCGCGATCGCCGACGCGGCCGGCGCACGCATCCGTCACCTCGACGAGACCGGCGTCTACGTCCACGTGATCGCCGACGGCG
>CAZJSY010000095.1:0-13112 GCA_964548555.1 uncultured Burkholderiales bacterium | reverse complement strand
AGCTCGTGCTTCGACGACTCCGACAACGTCACCACCGGCGTCCAGTGGTAGACGGGCGGCGCGAGTCGGGACTCGACGAAGCGCCCGGCACGTGCGAGACGCGGCGGCAGCGTCATGTCCCACATGACCCCGTGGATGTGGTGCAGGAACGTGATGTGCGGAGTACGCGACCACAACGGGGAGAAGAACGGCATGCCGTTCCAGATCTCGACCAGTCCGTCGCGTCCACCGTGCCAGCCCATCATCTCGCTGAAGGCCGCACGCGGGAACACCATGTACCGCCCGGCCTTGCGGATGACGCGGTAGCCGTCGCGCCAGCTCATCTGCGGCTTGCCCGCGGCGAACGACGTGCGCATCGTGACCTCGAGGCCGGCCTCGGCCCAGTACTGCGCAACGGTGGAAGCGTGTACCTCGCTGCCACCCGCTTCGGGGTCGTCGAGATCACGCCAGGCGAGCATGCTCACCCGATGGAGCCCCGATTCGGCAGCAAGATCTCCCAGCTTTCCGAGATCGGAGGCGGACGGTCCGGCGATCGGGCTCACGGTGTGTGGCTCCTCCGCTGATGTGTGCCGAGCGGGCCAGGCATCGCGCCGGCGCTGCCGTCGAAGGGTGCGGGTAGTGTACGCGCGGTCGCTCCCTGCAACGGTGCGAGCGCGCATTCCAGCCACTCCGGAGGATTTGCAGTCGTGAAGCTGACCGGCGAGCGCCCGATGCGCGACGTCACGCCCGATTCGCTGTTGGCCTTCCACGACGCGGGATACCGGGAGGTCGTGAACCGGCTCGGACGTGGCGTCGTCCTCGACGTCGGGTGCGGGGTGGGTGACGAGACCGCCCGGCTCGCGGGCGACGGTCGCGTCGTGCTCGGCGCCGACTACGACGCGGCGACCGCGGTCGCCGCGGGTGGGGAATGGGGGCACGGCGGCCGCCGGGGCACGGATGTCCGCTTCGCCGCGATGGATGGCGCCCGGCTCGGTGTCCGGGATCGCTCCGTCGACTGGGTGTGCTCGTCGCACATCATCGAGCACTTCGTCGCGCCGGAGGCTCACGTTGCCGAGCTCGCACGCGTGACGGCCCCCGACGGCACGGTGTTCGTCATCACACCCAACGCGCCCGCCGACTTCGAGAACCCGTTCCACGTGTACCTGTTCGGGCCCAAACAGCTCGAGTCGATGCTCCGGCTGTTCTTCGACGACGTCGAGATCCTGGGGCTCGAAGGCGACGACGACATCAAGGCCGACTTCGCCCAGCGCCGGCAGAGCGGCGAGCGCATCCTGCGTCTCGACCGTTTCGAGCTTCGCAAGAAGATTCCACGCAAGGCCTACGTGTGGAGCTACACCCGCGCGCTGCCGATCGTGTACCGCTTGCTCGGCTCCTCCGTGAACGGCGTGGGCTCCGGTCTCGACGCGAGCCACTTCTCGCTCACCGACCACATCACCGACGCCACGCCCGGTCTGTTCGCGATCGCGCGGTCACCGCGCCCGCCGGTCGCCTCTCGGGGGTAGACGGCGCGGTCGGCGCCACGTCCCGGAATAGGAGCGCGACGGAACGCCTTGTACAGCGCCGACCCCCGCGTGTGAAGGAGAGCGATGGCCGCGAGCTGTACCCACCTCGACACCATCCGCGACGTGACTCCGGCTGCGACCGGTTGCGTCGACTGTCTCGCGATCGGCGACACGTGGGTGCACCTGCGGCTGTGCATGGAGTGCGGCCACGTCGGCTGTTGCGACAGCTCGAGGAACAAGCACGCCAGCAAGCACGCTGCGCACGACGGGCATCCCATCGTCCGGTCGTACGAACCCGGCGAGGACTGGTGGTGGTGTTACGTCGACGAGGTGGCGTTCGACATCGCCGGGGCGCCGCCGGCACCGTCGCATCCGTAGCGCGGGCCGCGCGCGACGCGCGACGGGCGACGCGGGGCCTCGCCCTCGAGCGCGGGTAGCGTTCACGCCCGTCGAGGAGGCCGCCCGTGGGTGCGTTCGAGGTGACATCAGCCGACGAGGGTCGTCACATTGCCGGTCCCGAGGAGCTGTGGGGCGAGTCGTGGTATCTCGACTTCGCAGCGAGTGACATGTCGTACGGCGGCTACGTGCGACTCGGCCTCTATCCGAACCTCGGGCGGAGTTGGCTGTGGGTCCATCTCGTCGGACGCGGTCGGCCGCTCGCGGCGGTGTGTGACCACGGGCTGCCCTGTCCCGACGGCGACGCGATCGAGGTGTCCGCCACCGGCGTGCGCGCCGCGATCGACACGCCCGAGCCGTTGCAGCGATGCCACGTCACGGCCGAGGGGACCGGCGGCCTGTTGCGCGACCCCGCGCGGGTGTTCCACGGGGACCGGGGCGACGGGGTACCGGTGCGCGTCGAGCTGGACTGGCACAGCCGCGGGCCGGCGTTCGCGTACGAAGCGACGACCCGCTACGAGCAATCCGCGTGGGTCACAGGAGAGGTCGTCGTCGACGGCGAGACGATCCCGGTCGACTGTCCGGGCCAGCGGGATCACTCGTGGGGCGTGCGTGACTGGTGGCTCTTCGCGTGGAACTGGACGGCCGGTCACCTCGACGACGGAACGTTCTTCCACGCCGCGCGTTCGATGGAGACCCGAGCCGACTTGTTCCAGGAGGGTTACGTCATTCCGTCCGGCGGTGTGCAGGAACGCGTCGACGGCGTGGACTGTGACGTGACGCTCGATCCGGAGCAGTTGCCCGTCAGCGCGCGGCAACGGATCGGCCCGCTGCGCTTCACGACCGAGCCCGTCGCGCATGCCCCGGTGCTGCTCGTCGCGGATGACGGCCGTGAGTCCCGTTTCCCTCGGGCCATGTGCCGGTTCACGACCGAGGACGGTCGCTCCGGGACCGGCTGGACGGAGTACAACTGGCCGGCGAGCCCAGCCGCAGGCTGATCAAGCACCTGCGACGTCGACGGTCGCCGACTCCCTGGCAGCCCCGTCGCCGGCTCCGCGACACGCGACGATGAGGGTGACGTCGTCGCGCAGCCGTCCCGCGTTTCGCAGCTCGAGGCTTCCGAGCAAACGCTCGACGATCTCGTCGGGTTGGACGCTGCCGTCCTGCAACAAGTCCTCGAGATACGCGAGCGGCGGCTGTTCCTCGGTCTCGAGGTGGCGCGGATCGGTAAGACCGTCCGTGTACACGGCGAACGAGCGACCCGGTGCGATGACGCTCTCTTCCGTGCGCCACACCGTGGGGATGGGACCGACGATCGGACCGGTCGGGCCGAGCGCGGCGACGCCCTCCTCGGTGGTGACGAGGGGCGCGGGATGTCCGGCGTTGGCGTAGCGGCAGCGACCCGATTCCGGATCGACGATGGCGACGAACGCGGTGAAGAACAACTCGATACCGGGGTCGCGGATCTGTTCGAGCAGCCAGCTGATCGCGTCGCCCGGCTCGCGTCCGTCGGCGAGCGCGACACCCAGCAGCTCCTGGCAACGCAGCGATGTCACGGCCGACACCGCGCCATGCCCGGCCACATCGATCACGACCAGTGCCAGCGCGCCGTTGGGCAGGAGCGCGATGTCGTAGGAGTCTCCCGCGACGAAGCCTTCGGCGGGACGAAGACCGGTCGCGATCTTCCAGCCGGTGGGTATCCCGGTCAGCTCGGGCTCGAGCAGGCGGCGCAGCGCGAGCACGACGGTGGCGTTCTGTTCGAGCGCTTCGCGCGCACGGATGTTGTCGGTGAGCTCGCGGATGATGCGGGCGCGCATCTCGTCCACGTCGTGTCCGAGCGCGGCCAGCTCGGGGGGACCCACCGCGGGCACCTCGGTGGTGAGCGCGCCCGAGCGCACTTTGCGTACCGCGGCGGCGATCGTGTCGATGGGTCTCTTCGTCCACCGGTCGATCAGCACCGCGGCGACGAGCATACAGACGCCGAGCGCGACGATCGTTGCGAGAGAGTCGGTTTGGAGCCATCCGTTCACGGCGTTGCGGTCGGACGTGTGCTGCTTGATCGAACGGTCGATCCCTGTGCCCAGCGCAGCGAGCTCGTCGCGAAGCCTTGTCGCCGTCGGGATCACGTCGGGGCCGAGCAACGTCGCGAGCGCCTCGTCACGGCGGTTTTGCTGCAGGAGAGCGATGGCGGGCGTGACGTGATGGTCCCGCAACGACTCGATGCCCGTTCGAATCTGCTGCAGCTTGGGACGCAGTTGCGGCGCCGCCCGAAGATCGGCGTGCAACTGCGTGGTGAGCCGCTCGCTTGTCGCCTGAGCAGCCCGGTACGGCTGCAGCAAGAAGTCCGAACCGTTGCCAACGATGTACGCGGTCAGCGAGTTGGTCTGATCGGAGTAAGACGCCGTCAGCTGCTCCGTGCGCAACCGCGCGGTGCCCAACTCGCGCACCAGGGTGTTTTGTCGATCGCGTGCCCCGACCAGCGACGCGCCGGCCGCACCCCCCGCGCCGCCAACGAGGAGCAGCGCCACCAAGAGCAGGAGCAGCCGGCCGCGGAGCGACATTCGAACGAGCCTAGGGTTACACCCAGGCGCCTGACGCGCGTGGGTCGACGAAACAGACAAGATCGCCCAGCGGCGGGGTACAGTGATCGACCGTGGTGGACACGCCGTTCTCCGTCGACGTCGAGGTACCCGCGGGGTCCGTTCCGCTGATTCGCGTCGAGGGCGAGCTCGATTTCCTCACCTCGCCGCGCCTGCGCGCCACACTGCTCGAGGTGTTCGCCGCGCACCCCGGTGACTGCATCGTCGATCTCACCAAGACCGCGTTCATGGACTCCATCGGCATGAGCGTGCTCATCCAGGCCGCGCAGCGCCTGCGCACCGAGAACGCAAGCCTCGAGGTGCGGCCGAGTGCGGAGGTGCGGAAGGTCCTCGACGTGGCGGGCGTGTCGTCGCTGTTCCGCTACGCCGCGAGCTGAGCCTCACGGCTGCTGCCACGGTCGCGGGGGCTCCCCGTCGATCTGGCGGACGAACTCGTCGAGGTACCGCGTACGGAAGGCGCGCACGTCGGGTGGCGATGCGAGGCTCAACAGGTCGCCGCTCCGGCAGTATTCGTCGGTCTCGTCGAGCATGCGCGCGAGTGCGATCGCCGCGGCTTTCGCTTCGGCGGGGACGTGGAAGTGGAGGTCGATGTGCGTCTCGTTTCGCTCGACGGCCTCCTGCAACCGCGACTCGGGCTCGGCCGAGAAGCCTCCGTAACGGTGGGTCAGCTCCTGCACGAGCGCGACGAGACGCGCGGGCACCGTTTCACCGTCGGTCTCCAGACCGGTGCTGAGGAGCGTGAGCTCGCGGAACAGCGCGTCGTGGTACTGCTGCGAACGGCGGAACTCCTCGACGGGGAGGTTCAGGAGCAACACATCGACGAGCTCGGGGCTCTCGCCCGTCACGACTGCACCGAGCCTGGCGCGGTGGCCGCGACATCCGTGGGGCTCGTCGCCGATCCCGTCACCTCGAACCACACGGTCTTCCCGCCGTCGTGTGAATCGACTCCCCAACGACGGGCGAGTCGATCGACGAGCAGGATGCCGTGACCGGTCGGCGCCTCGGCGTCGAACGGACGCGGCGTCGGTCGGTGCGGACTGCCGTCGAACACTTCGATCCGTACCACCGCGTTCGCGCGATGTGCGGCGATGCGAATGGGTGGCGCGCCGTGCAGCATCGCGTTCGTGACCAACTCGGTGGCGAGGAGCCGCGCGACGTCGAGCTGATCGCCCTCGACGCCCCAGCTCCGCGCGGTCTCGTTGACGAACCGGCGGGAATCTCGGGGGCTGTGCGGGCTTCCATCGAGCTCGAGCGAGGGCACAGCCAGGAAATTTAGTCAAGCTGAGGCACGCCGTCGTGCCTGTCGAACGCCGAGCGGATCTAGCGTCGCGACAACGGCAATGACGCTCGCATGCTCGAAAGCGGCGCGGCGCGTTGTTCGAGCCATGTCTCGAGCCGGTCGACGGGGACCGGTCGGCTCAGGAAATACCCCTGCGCCGCGCTGCAACCGAACTCAGCCAGGAGAAGCCACGCCTGTTCCGACTCCACGCCTTCCGCGACGACCTCCAGCCCGAGGTTTCGTGCGAGCTCGATCGTGGACCGGACGATTGCGGCGTCGTTCTCGTCGGTCCCCATGCCGATCACGAAGGACTTGTCGATCTTGATCTTGCTGACGGGGAGGCGCTTGAGCCGGGCCAGCGACGAGTGCCCCGTGCCGAAGTCGTCGAGCACGAGGACGACGCCGAGCTGGTGGAGGCGGGCGAGGACCGGCTCTGCCCGCACCGGGTCCGCCATGAGCATGCCCTCGGTGATCTCGAGGTGAAGTGACGACGGTGGCAACTGCCAGTGCTCGAGCCGTGCGATCACGTGATCGGCAAACCCGGGGTCGTAGAGGTTGCGCACGGAAATGTTGATGGCGACGTCGAGCGGGCGGCCGGCGGCGCGCCATGCAGCTGCCTGACGCAGACCGTCCTCCAGGACGCGCAACGTGAGCGGTTCGATGAGCCCGGTGGGCTCCGCCAGTGGGATGAACTCGTCGGGTGGGATCAGGCCCAGCTCGGGGTGAATCCAGCGCACGAGACCTTCCACCCCGGTCACCACACCGGTCGAGAGCTCGGCAACCGGCTGGTAGTAGAGGATCAGCTCACCGTTGTCGATCGCCCGCTTGAGATCGCTCGCGAGCGCGAGCCGCCGAGTCGTGTTGTGGTCACGTTCGGCGCGGTAGAGCTGGTACACGGTCTGGGTGCCCTTGGCGAGGTACATCGCGACGTCGGCGCGCTGGATCAGCGTGTCGGCGTCGGCGCCGTCGCTCGGGAACAACGCCACCCCGATGCTCGCCCGCATCTGGATCGACAGGTCGTCGAGCTCGAACGGCTCCTCCAGAGTCCAGGCGATGATCCGCGCGACGTGCTCCGCATCGGTCTCACCACCGACCCACGCGAAGACCGCGAACTCGTCACCACCGAGACGGGCGACCATGTCGACCTCGCGCAGTGCGCTCTCGAGGCGCTCGCCGAGACTGCAGAGCAGACGGTCACCGAGGTGGTGGCCGAGTGTGTCGTTCACGTCCTTGAAGCCGTCGACGTCGAGCAGGAACACACCGAAGGGCGTGCCACGGTTTTCGCCGAATGCCTGCACGATGCGGTTCCGGAAGCCGACACGGTTCGGAAGACCGGTGAGCGCGTCGTGGAGCGCCTGGTGCTCCTTTTCGACCGACACCTTGGCGCTGCGGTACGCGGCCGCCATCGGCAGCAACAAGAGAGGCACGAGCATGAGGTTCGCCTCGGCGCACACGAGCACGACGGGCGACAGCGAGAGGATGACCGCGTTGGTTCCGAGATAGAACCCGAGGTCGGTCGTCAGCGAGCGGCGTATCGGTGCGTCGAGAGCAAGGGCGATCCCCGTACCGGTCAGCACGTGGTTCACGACGAAGAAGCTGCAACCGGCGAGCAGGGTCGGCAGGAGTGCCCGCATCGAGACCGAGCCGTGACCGAACTGGTGGTTCACCGTGGCGACGTTCAGGACGATGCCCGCGGCAAGGATCGAGAGGCTGTACTGCGCGACGTTGAACGCCCGCTTCCAGTACGGCTTGTGCTGGGTCGTGTCGCAGACGAAGGACGCGATGGCCTGGGCGAGCGCGGCGGGCCCCGCCCCGAGCGCGAGGAGCAGCGCGAA
This sequence comes from uncultured Burkholderiales bacterium, assembly GCA_964548555.1. Lineage (GTDB taxonomy): Bacteria > Actinomycetota > Acidimicrobiia > IMCC26256 > JAMXLJ01 > JAMXLJ01. The sequence continues at coordinate 5,500 of CAZJSY010000095.1, read as the reverse complement.
CGCGAAGGTGGTCGACGTCGTCACTTCCTGCGACTCGTTCCCGATGGAGATCTGGATGGGGAACATCTCGCCCAGCACGACGAGCCCGGTGAACATCAGGAAGACGGCGGGCTCGTCCCAGAGCGCGCGCCGTTGGAGCACCGTCGCCACCGCGAGCCCGCCGAGGCCCGCGGTGATGACCGCGCGGATGTACCACTGCAGCGCGCGTCGTGATCGGAGTCGCATGTCAGGTTGCGACCATCGCTCTTGGTCAGTCCCTTCTGCACCCGGCCGTTTTGACGCGGCGGGTCTCTCTTCAACATCGGTCACGAGCGGCCGCGACTGAGCGTCAATTTCGGGCAGGTGACGGGATCTTCTTCGGGAGCGCCCGCTCAGGTCGGCGGGCCGGCTGCCGATACAGGCTCCGAAGGGAGTTACCGGTGTTCCTCGTCGCGTTCGTAGCCCTGGCCCTGATGGCGGTCCCCTTGACCGGCGGACGGCTCGGAGCGCTCGCCCAGGTGCGCTTTCGCGGCCTGGCGGTCCTCGCGGCCGCACTGGCGGTTCAGGTGCTCATCATCTCCTTCGTGCCAGGCGGACCGTCGTGGCTGCACCCGGCCCTGCACCTCGGCACGTACGTGGCCGCGCTGGCATTCCTGGCCGCCAACTTCGTCGTGCCCGGCATACGCACGGTGGCGGTCGGGGGGTTCCTCAATTTCGTCGCCATCGCGGCCAACGGCGGCGTCATGCCGGCGTCGGGCAGGGCGCTCGTCGAGGCGGGCCGAGGCAAGACGCACAACACGTTCGACAATTCGGCCGTCGTGGGACACGCCCGCCTGCGCTTCCTCGGTGACGTGTTCGCCATGCCGGCGTGGATGCCACTGCACAACGTGTTCTCGATCGGCGACGTACTGATCGGTCTCGGCGTCGCCGTATCGGTTCACGTCATCTGCGACACCCGTGTTGCACGAGCCGGACGCGCGATGCTGCCGCACCGACGTCGCGAGGTCGTCCACGCTGGTTGAGCGCCCCGCGACGGCTCAGCCGCCGCGGATCCTCATGCCTCCCCGCGCTCCGCACCGTCGCGCATGATCCTTTCGAAGCGCTCGAGCAGGCCGTCGACGCCTGCGCCGTGCAGCGTCATACCTCCGTCGATCACGAGGTTCTGGCCGGTGATGAAGCGGGCCAGATCCGACCAGAGGAACACGACCACGTCCGCGATGTCCTCGGGCGTGCCGATCCGTGCCATCGGGGTCTTCCCTGTCATGTGACCGACCATGTCGGGGAACCCGTCGAGCAGAGGAGCGGTGAGCGCGGTCGCGATCATTCCGGGCGACACCGCGTTCACGCGGATGGTCGGGGCGTACTCCAGGGCCGCGTTCGCGGTCAGTGCGGCGACCGCAGCCTTGGCGGCCGAGTAGGGCGACTCGCCGGCCGAGGGACGGGTGCCGCTGATGGACGCGGTGCTCACGATCCGGCCGTCGCCACCCTCGAGCATGAGCGGAACTGCCGCCTTGAAGCCGTGGAACACGCCGGTGAGGTTCAGCGCGACGATCCGGTTCCACTCGTCCAGCGAGAACTGGTGGACGCGGGCGATGGTGCTCCCACCCGCGTTGTTGAACAGCAACGAGATGCCGCCGAGCCGTAGGGCCGCGTCGCGCACGGCCCGCTCGAGCTCGTCGTAGTCGGTGACGTCGACCGCGTAGGCCAGGCCGTCGAGCTCCTTGGCGACTCGTTCGGCCGCGTCACCGTCGATGTCGACCACGGCGATCCGGGCGCCTTCCTCCGCCATGCGCCGGCACGTGGCACGGCCGATACCGGAACCCCCGCCGGTGACCACTCCGCGGTGCCCGTCGAGCAACCCCATCGCTTCCCCCCGTGGCCTTCGCGTACGCATCCTCGTGGCGCAGTGGGCCGCCGATGCTACCGAGAGCGCCGTCTGACGGGGGCGTGTCGGCGCGTTGCTGCAGCGGCGCGACCATGATGGTCATTCCGCGCCCGGCGGAAGGAGCACCGCGCCCCGATGGCGAGCGACGCCGGACCGCCCGGCAGCCGACGTGACGACCGCAGCCTCATGACCCGGCTCGGGCTCCGTCGCGCGCTCGTGCTGCGGAGCCGGCGGCCGCCGGGAAACGGTGAGCGAGCGAGCGACAACGGCGTCACGCCAGGCCATACGCCGGCGAACGGCGAGGGTGTGGTGGCCGCGACCGCGGACGTCGCGGGGACCCGGCAGCCGCCCCCGGCCGGTCCCGGGCCTCGGCACGACGAGCCCGGGCACACGCGTTCCGAAGCCGTCCGTGGGTTCGCAGAGATCCTGCCGACCGTTCCGGTCGACGATGACCTGCTGCCCTCCGCCGCCCCGGGCCGACCTCGCCATCCCAACGAGGTTCCGCAGGCGCCGGACGACGCGTGGGCCGAGGTGCCGAATTCGTACGCGCCGCCGCAGGAGGAAGCCTGGACCGACGAGCCGTGGCCCGAGCACTGGCTCGAACCGCTGCCCGAGGCGCCGCTGATCGAGGCGCCGGGTATCTCGGCCCCGCGGGTCGAGTCCCCGGTCACCGAGGCGCCGGTGCCGCGGCCGGTGGAGCCCTGTGAGGAGCCGTCGAGACCCGCGGCTGCCGTGCCCGCGCCGAGCATTCCCGCAGCGCCGCCCCGAGCGCGGACCGCACGGCCTGCGCCCGCTCCGCCCGTCGCGCCATCGCCTGTCCCGCCGGCTCCGCCCGCGCCGCCCGCGCCTGCGCCACTTCGGCCACGGCCTCCCGCGCCACCTGCGCCGGAGGCGCCGGCACCGCCCAGGGAACCGCCGTGGCGCGAACGCATCGCGGTTGCGCACCGGTCCGCCGCGGTCCTGCGGCGTCTGAGCATCCGGGGACTGCTCGCACGCAAGGTCCGTCTGGCTCTCACTGCGCTTGCGGTCGTCCTCGGCGTGTGCTTCGTGAGCGGTACCTATGTGCTCACCGACACGCTCAAGCGATCCTTCGACCGGGTCTTCGCCCAGACCGCGGTCGGTGTCGACGCCGTCGTCCGAACGAAAGCGCCGTTCGGCAGCAACTCCAACGTCAGCCGTGTCCGCCTGCCGGCCGGCCTCATCAACCAGGTGCGTACGGCCGACGGGGTCGGCGCGGCGGAAGGCGTGATCCAGGGCCCCGCTCAGTTCGTGTCGCGCGACGGGAAGAAGGCGATCGACACGGGTGGGGCACCGACGATCGGCCTGTCCTGGGACGACCGCGACCACGTGAGCCCACTCCGCATCGACGTGGGACGTCCACCGGCCGTCGGCGGAGAGGTTGCGATGGATTCCGCGACGGCGCGCCGGCACGGGTTCCGCGTCGGTGACACCGTGCGCGTGTTGCTGAACGGCCCCGCTGAGCGCCTCCGGCTCGTGGGCACGTTCTGCTTCGCGTCGCAGTGTGATCTCGGGGGCGCGGCGTTTGCGGCGTTCGACGTGCGCACGGCGCAACACGCGTTCAACTCACCGAACGCTTTCGACTTCATCGATGTGAAGGCGAAGCCGGGCGTTACGCCGCAGAGAATGATCGACTCGCTGCGACAGGCACTGCCCGGTTACGACGTCACCGATGCTTCTGCAGTGGCCAAGGAGACCGGAAGGCAGGTGCACGACGCGTTCGGGTTCCTCAACGACGCGCTCCTCGGCTTTGCATCGATCGGCGTATTCGTCGGTGCATTCATCATCTTCAACACGTTCACGATCCTGGTGTCACAGCGCACCCGCGAGCTCGGTCTGCTCCGCGCGCTCGGGGCGCGCAGCGGTCAGGTGATGCGATCAGTGATCGCAGAGGCGGCCGTCGTAGGCGTGCTCGCATCGGTCGTGGGTCTCGTGGTCGGCATCGGGCTCGCGATCGTGCTGTTGCGCGCCGTCGAGCACTTCGGACTCCACATCCCGCCCGGCAACACCGTGCTCCTGCAGCGAACCGTCATCGCCGCGTTCGTCGTGGGCATCAGCGTCACCGTCGGTTCGGCCGTCTACCCGGCGCTGCGCGCCGCGCGGGTCCCACCCGTCGCCGCGATCAACGACTACGGACCCTCGGTCTCCGCCCCATTGCTGCGCCGCACCATCGTGGGGGCCGTCGTGTTCGTGATCGGGATCGCGATCCTGGTACTCGGCCTGGTGCGCCACTACACGCAGATCACCAGTCGCATGGAGGTCGTCGGCATCGGCGCGCTGACAACCTTCGTCGGTGTCGCGGTGTTGAGTCCGGTGCTTTCGCGACCCTTGTCACGCATGCTGGGGTGGCCCATGTTGGGCGCGATCGGCGTGACGGGCACGCTCGCCCGCGGCAACGCGATGCGCAATCCCCGCCGCACTGCAGCGACGGCGTCGGCTCTCACGATCGGCCTCTCGTTGGTGTGCCTGGTGGCGATCTTCGCCGCCTCGGCGAAGGCATCGCTGCACAAGGCGCTCGACACCGGTGTCCGCGCCGATTACATCCTGTCGTCGCAACAGTTCGCGGGCTTCTCACCCGCTGCGGCGCAACAGGTGGCTCGCGTCCCGGCGGTGCGCAGCGTCGCCTCGTTGCGCTTCGACGACGCGGCGGTCGCGAACAACACCGAGTCGATTACCGGTGTCGACAGCGGCGCCGTCACCGATGTCATCAACCTCGGCATGGTCTCGGGTACGCCTTCGCTCGGGGGTGATGACGTGCTGATCCACGAGACGGAGGCGAAGGCGTACCACGTCACGACGGGACAATCGCTGATGATCTGGTTCCCGCGCACGGGACCGCAGATGCTCCATGTCGCCGGCGTGTACCGCAACGACCACTTCACCGGCGGCATACCGGTGAAGTTCCTCGTGAGCCGCACCACGTTCGAGAACAATTTCGGCACGAATCAACAGGACACCCTCGTCTACGCGAAGGCGAACCGGGGTCAGAAGACCGCGGCGAAGAAGCAGATCGAGCAGGTGCTCACGCAGTTCCCGAACCTCACCGCGAAGACGCCGGCCGAGTTCCAGCGCCAGCAGGAGCAGACGATCAACATGTTCCTCTCCGTGCTGATCGCGCTGCTGCTGCTGTCGGAGGTCATCGCGATCCTCGGCATCGTGAACACGCTGGCGCTCTCGGTGTTCGAGCGGACACATGAGCTCGGGCTGCTGCGCGCCGTCGGCATGACGCGCCGGCAGGTACGCCGCATGGTGCGCGCCGAGTCGGTGATCATCGCGGTCATCGGGGGCCTACTCGGTCTCGCCGTGGGAACGCTCTGGGGCTGGGCGATGACCCGCGCACTGCACGATCAGGGCGTCACGCACTTCAGCCTGCCCACGGTGCAGCTCGTCGTCTTCCTCCTGGCCTCGGCCGTGGCCGGCGTTGTGGCCGCGGTTCTGCCGGCCTGGAGGGCCGGACGCCTCGATGTGCTCGAGGCGATCGCCACGGAGTGAGTGCGGAGTGACCGAGTACGATGTCGCTTCGCGCCGGCGACGGCGCGTCCGGGGCGGTTAGCTCAGGGGGAGAGCACTTCCTTGACGCGGAAGGGGTCAGAGGTTCAAATCCTCTACCGCCCACTC
>CAZJSY010000094.1:1956-13325 GCA_964548555.1 uncultured Burkholderiales bacterium | reverse complement strand
CCTCGGGTGCGCCCTCCCGGGCGTCCGCCCAGGGCGCACCCTCGTCCGCACTGTTCACATGGCTCCCTCGGGTGCGCCCTCCCGGGCGTCCGCCCAGGGCGCACCCTCGTCCGCACTGTTTGGCGTCATTCGCGGGGGGCAGTCAGCCCGGTGTGATCAAGCGGACGGGCACAGCGCTCACGCTGACGGGCCTGCTCGACCACGACCAGGGAATGGCGCTCGTCACCGAGGTGGAGCGGGCGCTCGATGGCTCGGTCGGGCGCGTCATCCTCGACCTCCGGCGCGTGACCGTCGTCGACTCGAGCGGTCTCCTCGCGCTGATCGCGACGGCACGGAACGTGGAGCAGGCGGGACGGTCCTTCGTGCTGCACCGCCCGAGCACGACCGTCCGACGCTTCCTCGCGCTGAGCGAGATGGATCGCTCGTTCGCCGTCGAATGACGCTCCGCTCAATCGGCGGGGGATGCGCAGCTGTGGCAGAGGCCCACGACGTCGAGCCGGTGTGTATCGATCGCAAAACGGGCCTTGCGGGCGAGGCGTGTGAGTGCCCGGTCCAGCTCGGCCTCGACGTCGGACGGCAGCCGCACATCCGTCATCGCGCCACACGAGCTGCAGGCGAGATGGTGATGATGGCCCACGAGCTCCTCGGCGAGCTCGAAGCGTGCGAACTCGTCGTGGCCCGCGAGGCGGTGCACGATCCCCGCCTCCTCGAGCACGCCGAGGTTTCGGTACACGGAGCTCAGCGGAAGTGCGCTCTGGGCGCAGATCTCCGTGACCGTGAGGGGTTGGCCCGCCCCTTCGAGTAATTCCACCAGCCTGCGGCGGGCGGGCGTGTAACGGCCCTCGACGCGGCGGAGGCGGGACGCGACCGCGGTGTGGACGTCGGCTGACACGTCACGAGCTTACCCGCGAAAATGAGGTTGGTTCTCGTTTCTCGGCCGTCGCCCCGTTGACGGAATGAGACTCAATCTCGTAACGTGACGGATCGATGAGAACGAGGATCATTTTCTTCAAGCGTCACACGATCGGGGCGCTCGTCGCCGTGCTCGCGTTGGCAACCGGCGGCGCGGCGGTGACGGCGTGCTCGTCGAGTGCCGGAGGCACCGCGACTGCGGGCCGTCCGGTCGTCGTGGCGGCCGAGAACTTCTGGGGGAGCATCGCCTCGCAGATCGGTGGGTCCCGCGTCACGACGGTCAGCATCATCAAGAACCCCGACACCGATCCGCACGCGTACGAGCCGCTGCCGGGCGACGCTCGGGCCGTCGCGCAGGCGCGGTACGTGATCCAGAACGGCGCGGGATACGACCCCTGGGTTCCGAAGCTCCTCGCGGCGAACGCGGCCAGCGGCCGTCGCGAGCTGAACATCGCAGAGATGGCCGGTCGCAAGGAAGGCGACAACCCGCACATGTGGTACAGCCCGGACATCGTCGGGCGAGTGGTCGACCGGGTCGCCTCCGATCTCGGACAGATCTCCCCCAAGGACGCGGCGTATTTCACGGCCAACGCGAATGCGTTCAAGGCGACCGCGCTCAGCCGTTACAACACGCTCCGCAACGACATCAGGGCCAAGTACACCGGCGTGCCCGTGGCGGCCACGGAGAGCATCTTCGTCGATCTCGCAGCCGACCTCGGGCTCCAGCTCGTGACGCCGCCGGGGTACATGAAGGCCATCAGCGAAGGAACCGACCCCGTCGCGAGTGACAAGTCGACCTTCGACGGGCAGATCACCAGCCGAGCCATCAAGGTGCTGGTATTCAACAAGCAGAACTCGACGCCCGACGTGCAGGCTCTCGTCGACAAGGCGAATGGTCTCGGGATCCCGATCGTGCCGATCACCGAGACGCTCTCGCCGGCTCGGGCGAGCTTCCAAGACTGGCAAGCAGACCAACTGAATGCGTTGCAGCAGGCGTTGGCGCGGGCCACAGGAACATGAGCGTCGATCCGGTGGAAGCGTCCGGCAATCGGAGCGAGCGTGCTTCGGCAGCGCGCAGCGAGGTGCGCGCTGCGCTCCTGCCATCGACACGACCCGCGCTCGCGTTGCGCGGGGCCGGCGTACGGCTCGGTGGTCGCTGGATCTGGCGCGACGTCGACCTTCACGTCGAGGAGCGCGAGTTCGTTGCCATCCTCGGCCCGAACGGTGCGGGGAAGTCCACGTTCCTCCGGGTGGTCCTCGGCCTCGAACGATTGAGTGCGGGAACCATCGAGGTCCTCGGCACGAATCCGGCGCGGGGCAATCCTCGCATCGGTTATCTGCCGCAACGGCGCACGTTCGACCGTGACGTGCGGCTGCGAGGCCGGGATCTCGTACGCCTCGGGCTCGACGGCGCGCGGTGGGGTGTGCCAGTTCCGCTCCGCCGTGCGCACAACATCGACATCAACCAACGTGTGGACGAGGTGCTGGAGCGCGTCGAGGCGAGCGACTACGCAGGCCGCGCCCTCGGCGAGCTCTCCGGCGGCGAGCAACAACGGCTGCTCATCGCACAGGCGCTGGTCGCGCAACCCGACATCCTGTTGCTCGACGAGCCGCTCGACAGCCTCGACATCACGAGTCAGCAGGGCGTCGCTGCGCTCGTGCAGCGCATCTGCCGGCAGCAGGGTGTCACGGTGCTCCTGGTCGCGCACGACGTCAATCCGATCCTGCCGTTCGTGGATCGCGTCATCTACGTCGCAGGTGGGCACACGGCGATCGGTACCCCGGCCGAAGTCGTGACGACGGAGACGCTGTCGAAGTTGTACGGCGCGCCGGTGGAGGTGCTCACCACGACCGATGGGCGGCTCGTGGTCGTCGGGCAGCCGGAGGGTGTCTCCTTCCACGCTCATGGATGATGTACTCATCCGGCCACACGCGACGTGGAACCTGCTCACCGATATCCGTGAAGTGCTGCATTTCCAGTTCATGCAGCACGCGTTCCTGGCCGGGACGATCGTGGCGATCACAGCCGGGATCGTCGGCTATGTCATGGTGCTTCGCGGGCAGAGCTTCGCGGGACACACGCTGTCGCAGGTCGGATTCCCCGGCGCCGCGGGTGCCGCGTTGGTGGGAGTCACGCCGGTGTTCGGCGTGCTCGCGTTCTGCCTCGTCGCCGCGATGGCGATCGCGCTGATCCCCGGCCGGCGATCCACCAGCGCGACGTTCGAGTCTGCGGTGATCGGTTCCATCCTCGCCTTCGCGCTGGCGCTCGGCTTCCTGTTCACCACGCTCTACAGCGGTTTCGTCACGGGCGCGTACGCGTTCTTGTTCGGCACGTTCGTGGGCATCAGCAGCGCGCAGGTGGTGACGTTGCTCGTCACGGGGGTCGTCGTGGTGGCGACGATGGCCGTCATCGGCCGACCGTTGTTCTTCGCCTCCGTGGATGCCGACGTCGCGGCAGCTCGCGGCGTCAGGGTGGGTGCGCTCGGCACCGTGTTCCTCCTCGTCCTCGCGCTGGCGGTCGCGGCGGCCACCCAGATCACCGGGACGCTGCTCGTCTTCGCGCTCCTTGTCGCGCCGGCCGCGGCGGCACACGAGCTGTCGAACCGGCCGGCTCGCGCTCTCACGATCTCCGTCGTCATCGCGGTACTCGTGACGTGGCTCGGACTCGCGCTCGCGTACTTCAGCGACTATCCGATCGGCTTCTACGTGACGACGTTCGCGTTCGTGGCGTATCTCCTCGCCCGAGCGCTGCGCCTCGTTTTCCGCTGACGTGTCGATGTTCAGCCACGACTTCATGCGTCACGCGTATCTCGCGGGAACGTTCATCGCACTCGCGGCGGGGCTCATCGGGTACTTCGTCGTGTTGCGCAATCAGGTCTTCGCGGGCGACGCGCTCAGCCACGTCGCGTTCACGGGAGCGCTCGCGGCGCTCGTCGCCGGCGCGAGCGCGCTGCTCGGTCTCTTCGTCTCGACGGTCGTCGTCGCGCTCGGTCTCGCGGCGCTGGGGCGCCGAGCGCGGGGACGCGACGTGGTCGTCGGCACCGTCTATTCCTGGGTGTTGGGTCTCGGCGCACTGTTCCTCTCGCTGTACACGAGCTCCGGCGCAGGCTCCAACGGACGCATCGGGATCACCGTGTTGTTCGGCTCGATCTACGGCCTCTCCCGGTTCCAGGCGACAGTGGCCGCGGTCGTCGGCATCGGGGTCGCTGTCGGTGTGTGCGTCATCGCGCGTCCGCTGATGTTCAGCTCGCTCGACGAAGGTGTCGCCGCCGCGCGTGGGGTTCCCGTCCGGCTCCTCGGATCGGTGTTCCTCGTCCTGGTCGGCGTCACCGTTGCCGAGGCCGTGCAGGCGGTCGGCGCCCTGCTCATCTTCGGCTTGATGGTGACGCCGGCCGCCACCGCGCAGATGCTCACAGCCCGACCGTTCCGCGCGCTCGGTCTTGCCGCCGTGCTGAGCGTCTTCGACCTCTGGGTCGGCCTCGCGCTGGGCTACTTCGTCGACCGGATCCCGCCGAGCTTCGCGATCGTCGGACTCGCGTTCGGCACCTACGTCGTCGTGCTCCTGACGACGAGGCTTCGACGGCGGGCCGTCCGGGCGTGATCGCTCCGCCACTGCACGCGCGGCGCTCTTCGTACGTTGGACAGTTCGTCCGTCATCTCGCGCGTTGCGCTCGAACCCCGCCGCTGCACTCACCTGTCGTCGTGCCTTTGGCACACTGCCGAGCGGCATCGGTTTCCCTGCCCAACCGGTTGCCGGTGGCGGCGGTGGGATCAGCCTCTCGGGGGAGCGATCGAGGCTGATCTCACGTCGCCCGACCTCGGTCGACGGCCGCGCCAACCGCTCACGTGCTCAGCGCGCGAAGCGTGTAGGACCGAGGTCGCGTGAGCGCGTCATAGGGCTAGGGCGCCCACTTCGTCAACGCATTGAGGTTGGCCGCAAGAATCGCACCGTTCTCCTGGACCGGCTGCGAGAACTCGCCGTAGTTCTTCGTGTCTTCGAGGTGCCTGAGCACGGCCGCGCGCTGGGTGGTGTCGACGACGTAGACGCCGTTGTCGTGCGCGGTGAGGTCGACGCCGACGAGGTGCCCGCCCGCGCACACGAGGAGCCCGTTGTCATTGATCGAGCAGGGCGCGAGCGCGTTCGCCGGCAGCGCGAGCTCGAACGGGGCACCGCCGACCGTCACGAGCGCACCCGTCGCCGGATCGAGGCGCCGGATCGAGCCCGCCGCGGAAGTTCCGCCTTGCTCCGTCCACGCGCCGGGCGGGTACTGCACCCACGACCCGCCGGTCGTGGTCGCGTTGCTCATGACGAGGAGCTGGCTCCGGGTCTGGTCCCACACCGCGCCGCCCGACAATGCCGCGCTCGCGCCGGCGACCTGGGTGCCGACCTGTGCCTGCCACATCTCCTGACCGGTGTCGCGCCTGTAGACGCGGAACCATCCGTCCTTGTTGGTCGCGCCCACCAGTTTCAGCCCGCCGCCTTCGAACAGCACCGGGCTCGTGGCGTAGTCGGGGTCGTTCAGGTACGCAGGCGCGGGCGCCTTCCAGATCAGGGATCCGCTGGTCCCGTTGAGCTTCAGGATGCTGTACTGCTCGAACCCCTCCGTGTTGTTGGGGTGAGCCTGCGCGATCGCGTCGGTGGTCGAACCGGTCGAGACGTAGACATCACCGTTCTCGTCTACCGCGGCGTCGTACCAATCGCCCGCGCCGACGAACCCGTCAGGGATCGTCTTGTGGGTCCAGAGCGGGTTGCCGGTGTTGGCGTCGTACGCGATGACCTTGCCCTGCACGAACGGATGGTCGCAGTTCGACGACACGCCGATGATCACCTTGCCGTTGGCGACCGTCGGGCTCGACCATGCATACACGTCGTTCTGTGTCGTCGACGGGATCTGCACGAGTGATCGCCAGATCTGGTTCCCGTTGCCGTCGAGCTTGTACAGGTAGCCGTCGGGGGAGTGGAAGTAGAGCAGCGGGTTTCCGTTGCCGTCGTCCACCACGCGCACGCTCGAGACGATGCCGAGCGGCTGCGTGCAGGTTGTCCCGCTGATGTAGGCGGCCGTCTTCACCCACTTCTGGGTTCCGGTCGCCTCGTCGATGGCGTAGAGACAGCCGTTGTCGGAGCCGATGTAGATCACGCCCTTGAAGGTCACGGGCGTCGCGTACCAACTGACGCCGGGGCTGCCTCCGCCGACACAGGCCGGCGGGACGAAGCGCCACTTCTGGTTCAGCGTGCTGACACCGGACGCGTTGAGATTGTTGTCGGTCGTGTGTCCGCCGTGCGTCTGGTCGAACAGCCGGCTCATCCAGTCGGTGCTGACGGTGCACCCGCTCAGCAAGAGTGTGACCGCGAGCACCAACGCCGCCGTGCCGCGTCGACGCCCGTTCCGCGTGGAGAATTGCGAACCTACGTGCATCGTGACCCGCCCCGGAGAGATTCCGACCCGGGCCAAGGGTATGGGCACACGCCCGCCGGAGGAAGACCCATCGCACCATTCGCGGCGATGTCATCTTCTGGATACTTTTGGGGGATTCGCCTGCCCGCGCTTTGACGCGTCTCCGGCGTCAGACGGCGACGACTTCGACCGGGAACCCGTTGACGATCGCGTTGTTGCTCAGCGGATCGACCAGCCGTCCCGGCGCGATGAGGTTGTTGTTGACGCCGGCGTGCTCGCGTGCGACCGACATCCGCGTGCCCTCTTTGTCGTGACCCCATCCGTGAGGCAGCGACACGACGCCCGGCATCATCTCGTCGCTCACCTCTGCGGGGACGTCGATGGTGCCCGCCTCCGAGCTGACCCTGGCCAGCTTGCCGTCCTCGATGCCGAGACGTGCCGCGTCGTCGGGATGGATGAGCAGCGTGCAGCGGTCCTTGCCCTTCACCAACACCTTCACGTTGTGCATCCACGAGTTGTTCGAACGAAGGTGCCGGCGTGAGACGAGCGCGAGCTCGCCGTCGTCGGCCCGCTCGAGACGCGACTCGAGTCGCGGTATGTCGGCCGTGATGTAAGGCGGCGCGATCTCGATCTTGCCGGACGGCGTGTTGAGCAGTTCCCGCACGCGCGGCACCATCGGACCCATGTCGATCCCGTGCGGCCGGTCTCGGAAGTGTTGCAGCGTCAGCCCGTCGGCATTCTCGCCGTAGCGGTCGCCGAAGGGGCCGGTGCGGATCTGCAGATCGAGCAGGCGTTCGGGGCCGCCGCTGTCGTAGGCGCCCATTGCGACCGTCGGGTCGATGCCCTTCGCCTCACACAGCGCCGCGAAGTAACCGTCGTCAAGCGCGGCGACGTCGATGTCGGCGTTGCGCATGCCGGCGACCAGCGCGCCGAGGCGGGTGAGGATCTCCCACTCGGCGGGGCGGTCGCGAGGAGGAGTGAAGATTGCGGGCGAGAAGTTACCGGCGCTGCGTGCGGCCCACATGGTGATGAGATCGTCGAAGTGCGGCTGCTCCAACGCCGACAGTCCCGGAAGGATCACGCCGGCGTGGCGCGTCGTCTCGTTGAGGTAGTTGTCGACGCTGATCATGCACTCGAGCGCCGGCAGCGCTTCATCGAGGCGGCCCGCGTCGGGCGAGCTGATCACCGGGTTCCCGGCGATGGTGACGAGTCCCTTGAGCTGTCCGGGCCCGGGCGTTGCGATCTCCTCTGCGAGACACGACACGGGCACCTGACCCAGCACCTCGGGAGCGCCCCGGACACGACTCTTCCACCGCCCGAACGAGACGCCGTCCGCCCATTGGGGATCAGGTAGGGAGTTCACGCCCCAGGCGACGGGATTGCCGAACATGAGGCCGCCGGGCCGGTCGAAATTGCCCGTGAGGATGTTCACCACGTCGACGAGCCACGACGCGAGTGTTCCGAACTCCTGATTGCACAGACCGATCCGGCCGTACACCGCCGCGCTGGGCGCGGCGGCGATCTCGTGCGCGACTCGGCGGATGGTCTCGGCGTCGATACGGCAGGTGCGCGCGACGCGCTCCGGTGGGAAGCCGGCGGCGAGCGCGCGGACGTCGTCGACTCCGTCGACGATGTCGCCCACGTCGCCCAGGTCGACGAGGTCCTCGGCGAACAGCACGTGGCAGAGCGCGAGCAGGAATGCCGCGTCGGTACCGGGAACGATGGGGATCCACTCGTCGGCGCGGTCGGCGGTTCCCGTGCGGCGCGGATCGATCACGACGACCTTGCCGCCGCGCTCGCGGATGCGGTCCATCTCACCGAGCAGGTCGGGACACGCGAGGAGACTGCCCTGCGACGCTTGCGGGTTGCCTCCCATGACCAGCCAGTAGTGCGTGCGTTGCACGTCGGGCGCGGGGATCCACCACATGCCGCCGTACATCAACATCGACGAGACGTTCTTCGGCCATTGGTCGACCGTTCCCGCCGAGTAGATCATCGGGAACTGCGCGAGTCCCATGAACAGTCCGACGTATCGCCCGAGTGAGAAATTGTGGGCCGTCGGGTTGCCGATGTACGCCGTGACGGACTCCTTGCCGTGGCGTTCGAGGACGCCGTGGAGGAGCTCCTCGCATCGTGCGAAGGCGTCGTCCCAGCTGACTTCGCGCCAGTGGTCACCGTCCCGAATCATCGGTTCGCGCAGGCGGTCGGGATCGGCGTGCAGGTGTCCGAGTGTCGTGCCCTTCGGGCAGATGTAGCCCCGGCTCCACACGTCGTCCTTGTCGGGACGGATCAGCACCGCTTTGTCGCCCTCGACGTGGACCTCGAGCCCGCACATCGCTTCACACAGCGGACAGGTACGGAGGTGGATCTGGCGAGACATGGCGCACCCCACTGGTCGGTGTGCGGACCCTAGCTCGCCGCGGTCGACGCGGTCGTCGACCCGTCGCCGATGTCGCGTGTCGAACATCGACAGTTCGCGCAATGCCGCGAGACACCCGATGTGCACCGCGAGTGTCTGCGCTCGTGCGTACACTTCCGCCGTGCCGCGGCGAGGGGGTTCAGAGCCGGACGCGCCGCGCTCACCCGGTTGGTACCCGGATCCGTGGAGCGCCACCGGCGAAGGTGAGCGATACTTCGACGGCAAGCGGTGGGGCTCGACGCAGCGGCCTCTCGGTCGCAGCAGCACCATGCCGAGCGAGGACCGTCGCGGTCCGCGCGGTCGGAGACGCATTCACCTTCGCCTGCCGACCATCGTCGCCATCCTGTTCATCGTCGGCGCGGCCGTGATCGTCAGCAGGTTGCAGCACCGCGGTGGCGGCAGCAATACGAGGGCTCAGGCGTCCACGCCGACGTCGAGCGTCGTCGACGACCGACCGCCGCCCTCTCGCGAGGAGCAGCCCCGCCCGCTCGGTGCGCCGTCGCCCGTCCCGCCCGGAACAGGCAAGTTCGAGGTAACGCTGCACCAGCGCGATACGCCGAGTGTTCCGGTCGCGTTCGACCCCTGCCGTCCCGTCCACTACGTCCTGAATCCCGAAGGCGCGCCCCCGGACGGAGCCTCGTTGATCCGCGACGCCATCGCGCGTGTGCAGACCGCGACCGGGCTCCAGTTCGTGTTCGACGGGACGACGACAGAGGCGCCGAACAAAGAGCGCCCCTCGTACCAGCCGGAGCGTTATGGCCGCCGGTGGGCGCCCGTGCTCGTCGCGTGGTCGGACGAGAACGCCTTTCCGGAGCTGGCCGGCTACGTCGCCGGCATCGGCTCGGCGGATCCCGTGTACGCAGCCGGTAACCGTCTCGTCTACGTGAGCGGTGAGGTGGTCCTCGATCGGCAGCAACTGTCGCCCGCGTCCACACCGGATCGCGCAATGGTGCGCGCGATCATGCTGCACGAGCTCGGCCATGTCATGGGTCTCGCGCACACGTCCGACCGCGCACAGATCATGTTCTCGGAGACGCAGTTCGACGTGCGTGATTACGGCGAAGGGGACCTCCGGGGTCTCGCGTTGCTCGGCACGCAGGCGTGCTTTCCCGGGACGTGAGGCCGCACCGCTGGTTCCGCGCCCACATCCGTGATACGCACGGCATCGCGCTGGAGGAAGGCGTCGCTCCTCGGGAGCGGGTGCTGGATTTCGACGCAACGAACATCTGATCCGGCGATCAGCCGGCAGGGAGACACGATCGGAGGCGCATCATGCCGTTCGGCATCGTCCATTTCTTTCCCGGTGGTACGAAGGAGAACTACGAGGCCTCGCTGGCCGCTGTTCACCCGAGTGACGGTTCGCTGCCCGACGGCCAGATCTTCCACGCGGCCGGGCCCTCCGAGGGCGGCTGGACGATCCTGGCGGTGCACGAGTCGAAGGCGAGCTGGGAGAAGTTCCGCGACGGCACGCTGATGCCGCGGCTGCAAGCGGGCATCGAAGGCGGTTTCCCGACGCCGCCGCAGGAGACCGAGATCGAGGTCCACAACCTCAAGCCGTAGCGGGGAGTCCCGCTTCGGTCTTCAATCGATAGCCGCGGCCAGCTCAGCTTCTCAGCGCAGCTGGCCTCGGACGACCGCCTCGACGGGAACCTCGCGGAGCGGCAGGCCCAGGCGACGGAAGATGTCTGCGTTCTCCAAGCGTTCGTCGTCCGGGCGCAGGACGACACCGAGCTCGGACTCGACGTCTTCGCTCGCTCCGATGATTACGAGCTCGGCGCCTTCGAAGTCGAGCAGTCGTGAGTCGTCGACGTTGATGAACCGGCGCGTCCCGAACCGCTCGAGCAGCTCGGGCGGAAACTGTGCCCGTTCGTGGGGAGGAAGCCCCATTCCGGGCGGCGCCTCCGCCCGCGGGTTGCGCACGGCGATCACGTAGCTGGCCTCCGGACGGACACGGAACATGTCCTGGGCCGGTCCCGGGTGGCGCGGCAACTCGAGCACGTAGGCGAGATGCGCGTGACCGTCGTGGTCGACGATCACGTACCGCCCTTCCCCTACGGGCCGCGCTTCGGGCTCCATCCGGAGACCACGTGTCCTCGTCTCATAGGTCTGTCGGAGCAACTCGTCGCGCAGTTCCCCCGGATCGTCGGTCACGTCGGCGACGAACGCCCACTCTCGTTCGTGCTGCCGCGGTTCGGGCAGACGCTTGCGGCCGACGATGATGCGCCGGTAACGCCGCGTCCGCTCCGGCCGTAGCACGAAGAAGAAGCGCTGGACGTCCTCGAGCGACCGAACCTCGCCCACGCCGAGCCGTGGCCGGTAGAAGAAGAAGATGTCGCCCTGCTCGACGACGCGGCTCACGCAGGTGACCTTCCCGTCGGAGCGCGGGAAGGAACCTGGTGTAGGTGAGTGAGTGTCGTCTCAGGTAACGAGGCCCAGTGGCTCAGGCCCGGCGTTGGGTGATACCTCGGCCTCTCGCAGGGGCGCGTGTTATGGGCCGGCGTTTGCTGCGCGCGTGCGGAGCGCAGACCGCCGATTCCGGAACGGTTGGAACCGCGACTGAAAGCCGGCTCACGCATGGAGAGGCGTCGAGCACGCCTGAGCAGGCTAAGAGCTCACCCGACGCCGGAGCTCGTGGAGGCCAG
>CAZJSY010000094.1:0-1856 GCA_964548555.1 uncultured Burkholderiales bacterium | reverse complement strand
GAGCACGCCTGAGCAGGCTAAGAGCTCACCCGACGCCGGAGCTCGTGGAGGCCAGGGGCCGAAACGGAGGTTGTGGCGTCGGCGCGCCCGGAAGACGACGCAGGTGTTACCGGCGTAGTCGACGGGATCGGTCGAGCACGCTGACCTTCGCCTCTTGACCAAAGAGGTGAATCGCGCATGAACAAGCCGCGCATCTTCCTCGGCTCCTCGGGCAAGCAGGCCAAGCTGCTGCAGGCGATCACCCGCGGGCTCGACGACGTCGTCGATGTCGAGCCCTGGACGACCACGTTCAACCCGGGGCGGTCAACCCTCGACCGGCTCGTCGAGCTCTCCCAGGAAGTCGATTTCGCCGCGTTCGTGTTCGCCCAGGACGACCGGACCACGACGGATGCGTCCCAGTCCGGCGAGGCGTCGCCGCGCGACAACGTCGTGTTCGAGGCCGGGCTGTTCGGCGGCGCGCTCGGCATCCGGCGCACGTTCATCCTGCATGCGAACGGTTCGAAGCTGCCGAGCGACCTGCTCGGGCTGACCGCCGTCCGCTACAACCCGGCCACCAGCCCCGCGGACGTTCGAGCGATCAACCAGAAGCTCCACAAGGCGATCGAGACCGAGGGTCGCCGCGCCCCGGTCGAGGGCCTGTGGTGGCAGCTCTCGCTTACCGTGCGGAGCGAGGGCGAACCGTCGGCGGTGAGCCTCCTGCGCATCTCGCGGGACCGCGACGGTTGCCTGAACGTGAACGGTCGGGCCTGGCAGGAGGACGGCACGCTGTCGGCCCGCTACTGGAGCGAGGCTGCGAAGGAGCGCAGAGATCCGCCCGGCATCCTCTACTTCTGGAAGGGCGAGCGCCCTCGGCATGCGAACGCTCCGCAGCTCGAGGGTGCCGGCGAGATCAGGGTCGAGACCGCCGACCGCGCCACCGGGTACTGGACGACACGGTCGGATCGCGACCCCGGGCTGAATGCCCGAACCGCGGGCGTCTACCTTCGAGCCGATCCCGCAGACCTCGAGCTGCTGGACGGCGGGAGCGAGGAGGAGCGGGCCCAGCTCATCACGCAGCGCCTCCGGGAGTGGAAGTCGGCCGCGAACGCATTCTGAGCAGGTTGGTGGCGCTTGGTTGGTTGGTGGAGGTGGCGGGAGTCGAACCCGCGTCTTCCGAGCTCTTGCCGGGGCTTCTCCGAGCGCAGCCGATGGGAGAGTCTCAGGCCGCCGCCGGTCATCGGCCTCCGCCGGCGGCCCCAGCCCGAGTGAGATGTCCCGCCGAGCCCTCAGGCGCGTCCCGGCGGTGAGCCGCTCTGCATGACGCCCACGATCCGGCCGAGCGGCTGGGCCGGAATGGACGCGCTACTTAGTGATTAAGCAGCGAGTGCGAGGTTGTCCTCGGCATTTATGTTTGGTTGCCGGCTCTTTCACGACGATCCGGCGACGTCGGCTCGCTTCACCCGCCTCGATCCTCGGAATCGAAGCCACGCACCCCCTTGTCAAGCGGCCCGGTCGTGCGCGTGACCAAACCAGCCCCAATTCTACAGGCAGCCCGTCCGGAACATTCCCGGCCCAACTCCGGCGTCGTCGACCGCTGCAGAGCGTCGCCGAACGACGCCGAAGCGCTCCCCGGTCAGCCGCGGCGGTCGCCCTTCAGGGCCCGTTCGGCCTCACGCTTGGCGTCCCGGGCCGCGATGGCCTGGCGCTTGTCGTAGCTGCGCTTGCCCCGGGCGAGCGCGATCTCCACCTTGGCCCGCCCGTCCTTGAAGTACACCCGCAGCGGCACGAGCGTGACGCCACGCTCCTGCGTCTTGCGCATGAGCTCGTCGATCTCGTCGTGGTGGAGGAGGAGTTTGCGCCGGCGGACGGGGTCGTGC
>CAZJSY010000093.1:1931-13375 GCA_964548555.1 uncultured Burkholderiales bacterium | reverse complement strand
CTCCCGCGTTCGTGGAGCAGCGGGTGCTGGCGTTCGCGCTCGGACATCCCGGCTTCGGCCCGAATCGGATCGCGGCCGAGTTGGCCCGCCCGAAGTGGGGTGGCATCCGCCTCAGCCCGAATGGGGTGTGGCAGGTGCTGCGCCGTCACGGGCTCAACACGCGGGCGCGGCGCTTGGGGCTCATCGCGGGGTGTGCTCGGCGTGCTTGCGTTCGTCTGGTCCCTGTGGTCGCTGCGTCGGCGTCTCGGTGAGGACAGCGGCCCGATGGTGGTCTTTGGTGGGCTGTTCGTGGGGATGGCGCTGGTCTCGGCGCTCATTCGGGCGCGATCCCTGGCGCGAAGCTGTTCGGTAACACGCCGGTACCCGCCGCGGGAGACTTTGCCCGGCAGTTCGACCAGGTCGGCTTCGCGTTGTTGCTCGTCGCGGGGGCATTGTCTGCTGGGGCGTTCACCGCGTGCGCGTCGATGGGGGCCCGTCGCCGTGCGATGCTGCCCGGTTGGTTGACCACGGCCGGGTACGTCGTCGCAGCGCTTCAACTTGTGGCCGGGTTCTTCTTCCCGTTCGCACTCTTCGTGCTGTGGGTGCTCGTCTCCGCGATCGTGCTCCTGAGGCGTGACGGCCGCCCGAACGCCGTGGTGTCGGCGGCGGCTGTCCATGACACAACATCCGTCGACGCCGCCGCAGGTGCCGGTATGACTCACGCATGAGGAGCTGACCAATCTGCGATCTGACTGCGGAGTCAGGATCGGCTCGGGCGCCAGTCAGTGCGACACCTGATAGCACGCGACGTCGTATTGTGAAACGGCTTTGGGGTTCGGGGAGTTCGCATTGCCGGCGTTGTACGCCGCGCCTCCCTTGCCGCCGGGGTTCGTCGCGGTCGGCTCGTTGAACGGGGCACCGGGCGACGTGCTTGCGTGCCCCGGACTCGACGGCTGGGATTGGCACGACTGGGACGGTTGGCCGGTCGTGCTCGGGTTCGTCGTTGCGAACAGTGGCGTGGCGGTTCCGAGCGTGACGACGAGGGCGAAGCCGGCTGCGATCACGATTCGACGCATCGGTCCTCCTGGTGTCGGGTCAGCGCGCCGGAAGCCCGCGCGTGATGGTCCCGGGTTCATCGCAGGTGTTACGGATGACCGCCTGGCGGGGATTGGTCGGCGCGTCGCGTTTACCGGACCATCGACGAAACACCGTCGGAAGTTCTCACCGGCCGTTGAGGCGCCATGTACCCACGCGCTGCTCGCCTATAAGGCAGGCCCGAAAGCCGGATCGTCGGTCACGGCGCGCTTGATGGGATGGTGCCAGTCGAATGTGAAGCACCGCCCAGCGGACAGGACCGACACCGCGCTGCTCAACGACAGGCGCTCGACCCGTTCGACGAGAAGCCGGAACGGACCCGCGAGGAGCTCGTCGCCCATCTGAATCTGGTGAGCCTTGATCAACACGACGTGCGGAACGCGCCGAATGCGGGTCGCGGCTGGACCGCCGAGCCGTGCAGCGTGGACGCCATATCACTTCGTCGGTAGACCGTGTACGACCCTGAGAGGGGCTGCACACGTCGGTGTTCTTCGCCCACGCATGTGAGCTGTTCGTCTAGACGCGCCAACGGTGAACGGCGGCACGAGACGAATCGTCCTTGCGGGGTAACCGGCCACGGCCGCCGCGGGGACGAGCTCAGCGGGCGATCACTGCAGCCCGTCCGATCCCGCCGCTGTCGACCTCGAAAACGAACCCACCGTCAGCGGAAGAGATCGCCCCGCAGTGGCACCGACACGAACCCGTCCGGACCGACCGGCAGATCTCCGGTGATGGTGACCCGTTCGACCCGACGGTCGAAGTCGCTCGACGCGAGGTCGACCGGTCCGAGGTGCGCGGTCGCTCGGTTGTCCCAGAACGCGATGCTGTGCGGCTCCCAGCGGAAGCGCACGGTGAACTCCGGCCGCGCGATCTGGTCGAAGAGGAGCTCGAGCACCTGCCGGTTCTCACGGTCGCTGAGGCCGACGATGTAGCTCGTGAACACCGGGTTCACGAACAGCGCCCGCTCGCCCGTGACCGGGTGGACCCGGACGACGGGGTGGACCGCCGCGGGCGGCCGGCTCGGGTCGTAGTCGTCCCGGGTCTCGCCGTTGTAGCCGTGCCAGCGATGCACCGCGTGCAACTTGTCGACGAGGTCGCGGATCGGTTCCGACAAGTCTTCGTACGCAGCGACCAAGTTGGTCCAGAGCGTGTCTCCCCCGTAGGGCGGAATCACCGTGCCGTGAAGGATCGACGCAAGCGCGGGGTTCGCGACGAACGTGATGTCGGTGTGCCATCCCGTGGCTGTCAGCCGAGGCGGCGCGTAGGGCTCGCGCTCCTTGCCGTGCCCGAACTGCGCTTTCGCAACCCGCGTATCGACGACGAAGATCTCCGGGTTCTCGTCGTCACCGCGCTGGATGGGGTGCGCCGGTGTGAGCTCGCCGAAGTTGCGCCCGAACGCGATCTGCTGCTGCTGTGTGATCGGCTGGTCACGGAAGAAGAGCACCTTGTGTCGCGCGAGCGCGCCGGCGAGCTCTGCGACGGTGTCGGCAGCGAGCGGCTCACGGAGATCGATCCCCTCGATCTCCGCGCCGATCGCACGCGTGACCGGGCGGACCTGCAACCGCTGGTTCGTGGAAATGATCGTCATCATGTCTCCAGTTCTGTCGGAGCGCGACTCGGTGCCTTCGGGTCAGGACGGGACGGAGCGCAGGCGCCGCGTCGTCGTGGGCTCGCGTGGCTCGCGGTAGAAGGTCATGTCGATCAGCGGGGGCGAGTACACGTGCACACTCGTCGCGACACGACGCCCCAGGTTTCGCACTTCGTGCACGTGACCGACCGGGAACGTACGCGACCGTCCAGCGACGAGACGACGGCGGACGACCGGCAACACGAAAGGATCGTGGTGATGCTCCACGAGCTCGCCGCGCACGACGTGCAGCGCGCCTGCGGACGCGGCGTGGTCGTGCGGATCGATTCCCGACCCTGGGCCCCAATGGATGACCCAGACGTCGTACCCGTCGCAACGCAAGGCGAGGTCGTAGGCGCGCAGCCCGACCGGGAGCACAGGCTGTCGCCGAGTCGAAAGGGAGCGTGCCCAGCCGGCGGCAATCGCGGCGAGCAGCGTTCCGGGAAGGGGCGACGTCGTGGAAGAGGACTGCGTGACGATGTCGGTGAACGCGTGGTCCATGGTGTCTCCTGCAGCAGGCGTGCTCCACACGGGAGCCGAAGGCGGGATCAGCTGCGGAGACAGCGTTCGTCGAAGCAGTCACGCGTCATCTCGCCCCATGCGTCGTTGGCGACTGCTCCGAGCATCACACGACGACCCTACGTGGAGAAACCCGACCTGACAAGTCGTATTTTGCGCGTAAGGTCGCGCAGCGATCGGTCAGCTGGTGACCCGGCCCAGCCCGAAACGGGTGGACGTCGACATCGGCGCACCGCTGCTCCAGTCGACCTCGATCATCAGCCGGGTGTTGCGAAGCGCCGGCAGCGTCGCGACGACCTTGAGCGTGCTCGTGTCGACGACGTTGCCGGCATCACCCGTGTACACGTAGCGGCCGGAGAGGTCGTTCAACACCCAACCCTCACGTTCACACCAGGTCTGACACGGCTGTTCCGAGCCACTCAACGACGAGAGCGGCACCCCGGCAACGAACGACGGTGCGGTGTTGGGCAGCCCGCTCACGTCATAGACCATGAGCTGGTCCAGCGGACCGTCGAAGATGTACGCGCGTCGCTCGTCGGGCGCGAGCGAGATGCCGTGGCTGGGGGCGGTCGACGCGGTCCAGGCGCACGAGCCGCTGAAACCCACATTGGCAACCGGCGTGCCATTGGTCAGGCTGAACACCTGGAACCCGCACGTGTTGCTTGACGTCGTGAACACCAGGGTGTGCTTGCCGTTGACGGTGAACGGGCGCACGCCGTCGGGCGTGGGCCCGGCATCCAGCGTGACCTTGTTGGTCGTCGGATCCACGACGTGGACGTAGTTGGCATTGGTGCCCGTGTAACCACCGAGATAGATCTGGCTTCCGTCCAACGACGCGACGGTGTTGTGGCCGTTGGTGCCGGTCTGGATGGAGGCGATCGGTTGACCGTCGCTCGCGTCGAGCACCGTGTGCATGCCGTCGGACGCATTCGATCCGTGCGGCATGTAGATCTTCGAGCCATCGGGCGCGACCGCGAATTGGTCGACCCCGAACGAGTAGTTCGCGACCCACGCGACCACATCGTGCACGAGGTCGTAGGCGATGAGGCTGCCGTGCCTGCCGCCACAATCACTCGTGCCACACTCGCTGACGTAGAGAAGGCCGCGGCTCGGCGCCATGCCGACGCCGCGTTTGCCCGCCTCGGGAAGGGCGAACTGCTTCACCAGGCTGTGCTGATTGTCGATGTCGTAGACGAAGACCTGACCGTCGGTCACGGTGTAGAGCCAGTGCGCGCTCGACGTCGGATTGGGTGTCACACTCACGGCTGTCGCGTTGCCTGTCGCCTGGTAACCGCTCAGCTGGAACACGTGGCTCGAACCGGTGTCCTCGTTGCGGAGCCGAACGCCGACCATGCCCGCCTGCTGTTCCGCGCCGTTGCCGTCGGTGGTGTCGAGGAGCCACGTCGACGGTTCCGCCGTCCCTTTCGGCCAGAGCCGGGCCCGCACCGCTGTCGGGTTCACGCCCACGAGCTCGACGTGCAGCTGCACCGCTGCGCCGTCGGTTGCGCTCAGGTGCGTGTCGAGGTCGCTCCCGAGGGTCGCGCCGTCGCTGCGCTCGGCACGAAGAAAGATGTCCGGCCTGGCGGCGCCCTGCACGACGCCGACGCGGTAATAGGTCGGAACGTACGCGGCTGAGTAGCGACCCACCACATACGCGTCGCAGTTCGTGCCGCTTCCGCTACATCGCGGCAACGCCAAGGTCTCGGTCACGTCGACGTCCTGCACCGTGAACTGCGACAGATACGCGAGCTCCTGACCGCCGGCGCCGACGGTGATCGAGCCGGCGCCGGGCGAGACCGACCACGACCAGGGAGAGCCCACGACGGTCCACCAGCCACCTGTGTCGGCGGAACCCCAACCGCTTGCAACCGTGCGCTGGAAGGCATCGGATGCGATGACGCTCGGCGGAGGAGGAGGTCCGCAGCTCGACGCGCCGAGAACCATCGCGAGCGCGACGGCCGCCAATGTCCCGACGGACGCGCGCACGGCCCTTCGGCCGGCATGACGCATGCGCTTCGCCTTCCCCAGCTCCCCTGAACGGGCGCGCCCCGAGATGACACCGGGGTGGCGTCAAAGTCAATCCCAGATTCCGTTCGGATCAGGTGTCGGATCGCCGCGCAGTGCGCCTCACGAATCCTTGGTCGTGTGCGAGGCGGCCCACTCGTCGCGGGTCATCTCGTAGAGCATGCCGACCACCTCGCCGCGGCGATCGTTCCCCGCGATCACGACCTCACGGGCCAGGCGCATACCGAGACGCGCGGCGACGCGCACGGATGCGGAGTTCTCTCGCTGCGGCACGGAGCAGATCTCGTCGAGCTCCATGACCGCGAATCCCTCCCGGAGCGCAGCGGTCGCTCCTTCCGTGGCGAAGCCCTTGCCCCATTCGTCGGGGTGTAGACGCCAGCCGACTTCGACGGCGGGCAGGATCTCGGGGAGGAACGTGGGAATCGACAGCCCGAGATATCCGATGATCCGACCGTTCTCGCGTCGTCGCGCGACCCAGCACCCGAAGCCATAGTCGTCCCAGTGCCGCATCTGCACGTCGAGGAAGGTCGCGGTCTCCTCACGGTTGAAGCCACGTCCGTACGGGAATCGCCAGACCGCGTCGTCGGTGAACACGTCTGCGAGCTCGTCGAGATCCTCGGCGACGAAGCGACGGAGATCAAGGCGCTCGGTCGTCACCTCGCGCAAGGGCGCGGCGATCGGCGGGTGGAGCGCGGCCATCGCCGCATCATGCCAGGGTGATCGACCGTCACGTGCCGCGAGTCGACCCTCGCTCGCCCGACACGCCCGTGTACCGCTCGCCTTCGGCGGAGCGCAGCAGCGTACGAACCTCGTCGTCGGTGGTCTGTGTGAAATCCCAATACGCCTGCCCGACTGCGAAGAACGGCTCGGGCGTCACCGCGCAGATGACCTCGTCGACTTCCGCACGGAGCTCACGACACGTCGACTCGGGCGCGGCCGGAACGGCCACGACGATGCGAGCGGGGTCCTGCGCGCGTATGGCCTGGATAGCGGCCCGCATGCTCGAACCCGTCGCGAGCCCGTCGTCGACCAGGATGACGGTCTTGCCGCGCAGATCCGGGAACGGACGGTCACCCCGGTACGCGCGCTGACGGCGCGCCAGCTCAACGGCTTCGCGCTGAGCCACTTGCTCGATCACGTCCGGCCCGATACCCAACCCTCGTACGACGTCGTCCTCGAGGACCACCACACCGCCACTCGCGATCGCGCCCATCGCGAGCTCTTCGTGTCCGGGAACACCGAGCTTGCGGACGAGGAAGACGTCGAGTGGTGCACCGAGGGACCGGGCAACCTCGTAGGCCACCGGCACGCCGCCGCGCGGCAGCGCGAGCACCACGACGTCGTCGCGGCCCTTGTAATGCTGGAGCAACTGGGCGAGCACCCGACCCGCTTCCCTGCGGCTACGAAACCCCCGTTCGGCCATATCTGCGCTCTACCCCGAGTGGCGCGTCCGTCACGCCCCTCCGTCCCGCGGGCCGCTCGGTGGCCGCGGTCCCGGCGACTGCGAAGAGTCCTCAAGGTCGACGTGGTTCGTTCCGACGCGGATGCCATGGACGCTGGCATGAGTTCGGAATGGCGGCAGCTCGAGGACGGCATCGCCGGAATCGGCACCTTCCTCGAGAGCCTCGCGGAGCGTGTTGCCGAGTGGGGCCGTGATCTCGAGACCAAGACCCACGCCCTGCGCGCCGACATCTCGGCGCTCACCGGGCCGCGCGCATAGCCCCTCTGCTCACCTCGATCGGCGGGAGGAGTGGAGATCGACGGACCGTCGCCGCCATCAGCCACTCGACACGAGCGCCAAGCCCCCGAGCGCGAGGACGAGACCGACGCGCTGGACCCCGCCGACCTTCTCGCGTAGCAGCGCCCACGCCAGGAACACCGTGAAGCCCGGTGCGAGCGACGCAATCGGCGCCACGACGACGATCATGCCTTCGCGCAACGCCACGAGCAGCAATGTGGCCGCCGTGACGTCGAGGAACCCTGCGATAGCCGCCATGGCGCGTCCAGATCCTCTGGGGAGGTCGAGCTCGCGGGATCGTCGCAGCCACCACACCAACACGAGCACGAGCGCGGTGGCGCTGACGCGCGCCGTCAGCACCGGCCAGAAGCCCGACGCGCGCGACGTCTGCGCGTAGAGCACGAGCGAGGACCCCAGCGCGGCGCCCGCCGCGACCGCGGTCAACATGCCGTCCCTCGGGGAGCGCTCCGACGTGCGCTCGGGACCTTTGGCGATCAGCGCCGCCGCGCCCATCTCGACGACGATCCCCGCGAGCACGAGCGTCGCCGGATGTTCGCCGTGTGCGAGTCCCCAACCGACGGGGACCATCGATGCCACGAGCGCGGTGACCGGCGCGACCACACTCATCGTGCCGGTCGCCAGGCCGCGGTAGAGCAGGCCCAGGCCGACCACGTTCGTCGCGCCCGCCGCGACGCCGAAGAGAAGGTCGGCCGTCGCGACGCGCGATCCGACCGTCAACGCGATGACGACGGCACCGATCGCCGCGCAGCATTGCGAGACCAGGAGCACGCCAGGCGTGGGCGACTTCATCGACGCGCGACCGCCGGCGAAGTCACCCGAGCCGAAGGTGATCGCAACGAGTATCCCGAGGATCACCGCCATTGCCGGCGGAGCCTACCGGTAGACCAGTCGTGAACTACGTGAACGCGTGGTGTCGCGACGCATGGGTTCGCTCATCGTGGGTAGGAGCCCGCGTCGCCGGTCCGGCGCGCGCCGGAGCAACAGAGGCGGCGGCGAGGAGCCACTGAGCACGGAGGCGGCAGCGATGAGCCACACGGGCTATGCGGCGTTCGATACGACCATCGAGAAGACGAACCAGGTCTTGAAGGAGATCGAGGAGGCATACGGCTGGCCGCCCGATCGCCGGCAGCAGTCGTACGACGCACTGCGGGTCGTGCTCCACGTGCTGCGTGATCGTCTCCCGGTGACCGAGGCCGCCGACCTCGGTGCGCAACTCCCGATGCTCATACGCGGCCTCTACTACGAAGGATGGAAGCCTTCACGTGTGCCGGTGAAGATGCACCGCGACGAGTTCCTCGAGCACATTCGCCGCGAATACCCGTTCCAGATCGAGGGTGGAACGGAGCTGCTCGTGAAGCGGGTGATGCAGGCGCTGCACCGCTACGTGACGCCGGGCGAGTGGAACGACATCGAGTCGACGCTGCCGAAGGACCTCGCCGCGGTGCTCGCGTCCTGAAGGACGCGCTCGAAGCGATAGCGGCCCGGGCCCAGCTCCACCGTCGCCGGCCCGTCCCCGCCGATCGGCAAGTGGACCGTTGCGTTCGCGCCTGCGGGGACGGTCACGTCGAGCTCGAACGTCCGGCCACGGCCCTCGACGGACCATCGCCATCCGACCGCGACCGTTCCGCGCGGCGTGGGCACTGTGCCGTGCGCCCATTCGAGTCCCGACGACCACGACGGCGGCGCGACGTCGAACGTGGCCCAGCCCGGACCGGTCGCCCGTAGACCGAGCAGCGCCCGTTGGATCTCGACCAGGACGTTGGAACCCCATCCGTGCGACATGCTGTCGCCGATCACGTCGGACGGCTGCCACACCTCCCATGTGAACGTGCCACCGCGGGCGAGCACGTTGGCCCAGCCGTCGTGGGTCGCGTCGGTCACCAGCCGGAGGAAGTCGGAGTCGCGCCGCGTGAGTGCGAGCGCCTCCAGCACCTCGCCCGCCGTGCGTGGTGGCGACGTGAGCCCCGACGCGGCGACGTACGTGGCGACCGCGGCACGGCGCGCGCCCGGGACGACGCCGTAGACCAACGCACACGCATTGGTGTCCTGCGACGCGGTCGCCACCTGCACGCCAGTCGCGTCCAAGCCGTCGACGTAGACACCGTCGGGATTGGTCAAGCGCCGGTCGATGGCCGCAACAAGCGCGGACCGGCGACTGCGCTGACGATCGATCTCCTCATGGGGGCGCCCCAGCACGCGGGCCACGTCGGCGGTGCGACCGAACACGTCTGCGCCCAGGACGTTGAGGCGCGTCACGACAGGGAACGAGTAGTAGATGTTCGTCGCCGGCAGGTTGGTCACCAGCCCGGTGGACCGATCGACCGACGCCTCCACGTAATCGGACAGACGCGACAACGCCGGGTACACCTCCGCGAGCAGTGTTCGGTCGCCGCTGTTCAACCAGTACTGCCACACCCACTCGGGATAGATCTCGGTGAACTCGTTGATGTCCTGTGCACCGATCCCCGTCGGATAGATCTTGTTGACGGCGCCGTTCGGCCAGTAACGCTCCTGCGACTGCGCGAACTCCTGTAGCGACTTGCGCGTCAGGTTCTGCTCGCCGAACGCGGCCATCGCGGTCTGTGACTCGTTGAAGCCGTCCCACAACCACGGGCCCTTTTCGCGTGTGGGGGTGTCGAGAAATTGTTCCTGCGCGCTGAAGAGGGCCGAATGGCGACCCAGCTCGAAGACCGCGTCGACGGTTGCGTTCGACGAGCTGAACGTCGCCGCGTGCTCGTCGGGGACGACGGTGTGTCGGGCCAAGGCGACGATGTCGTCGCGTTCGAGCGGTTCACCGGGGTTGTCGATCTGGAAGTAGCGGAAGCCGAGATAGTCGAACGGATGGAACTGCTCGACGCCGCCGCGCTGCACGTACGTGTAACTCATGTCGGTGTGTTGCGTGCCGTGCTGCACCGAGACCTGGCCGGGCTCACCGTTGAGTGGCTGCCCCGCGACCGGCTCGAGGAGGTAGCCGGCGCGCATCTTCACGACGCGTCCGCGCACGCCGTGCCGGAAGGAAACCGTGGGCACGGCAGCAATGACCCGGCCGAAATCGGCGACGACGGCACCCGATGCGAGCCGCGTGACGCTGACCGCATGCACGGGCTCCTCGACGATGCGCGTCCGCACGGGAACGAGGTGCGTCCAGGGCGCGACGCCGGCGGGACCGAGCACGACCGCCTGCGACCAATGACGATCGTCGAAGCCGGGCCGGTCCCAACCGATCGGCTGTGCGGGACCGTCGACGTTCTCCGTGAAGTCGACAAGGTCGCCCTCGAGGTCACGTTGCGTACCGGGCAACCAGGCGCCGGGCGCGACACGCCATGACCCGTCGGTGACGATCAGCTCGCGCGAGCCGTCTCGATGGAGCACGGAGATCTGGAGGACCACGCCGGGTGTGCCCGCGGGATGGCCTTTCGTCGGTCCTTGCCAGCTCGTCAGCAGTCCGAAGGCGTTCATCGTGTGGGCGTGGAGGAGACGGGTGATGTCGAGAGTCTCGTAGTACTGCGCGTCCGGGAAGCTGTACGCCTGCCCCTTTCCGGCACGAGTGCCGTTGACGTACAGCTCGTACTGCTGGTCTCCCGACACGTACGCGCGTGCGCGCACGATCGGTGAGCTGCCAAGGCCCACCTCCTTTCGCGCGTACGTGTACTGATCCGGTTCCAGACGATCGTCGGCGGCACGACGGATCCACGACGCCCGCCAGTCGGAGTCGGCGAGTCCGGTCTCGAAGGTCGACCAGGCCGCGAACGGCCCGGCTCGGTCGGCGTCGGGCCA
The DNA here is from genome assembly GCA_964548555.1 of uncultured Burkholderiales bacterium. Lineage (GTDB taxonomy): Bacteria > Actinomycetota > Acidimicrobiia > IMCC26256 > JAMXLJ01 > JAMXLJ01. The sequence goes on along the minus strand of CAZJSY010000093.1, from coordinate 2,594 downwards.
GGTCTGCACGGTCCAGCGGTAGACCGAGTCGGGAGCGAGCCGCGGTCCCCGGTACGGCAGATCCGTCTGCTCGGCCGACGCGACACGCCCGCTGTCCCACACCGTCTCGGTGCCACTCCGACGGGCGCCATCCGATGATGCGCGCGACACGACGATCCGGTATGCCGACTGCATCGAGTGACGACGAAGGTCGCCGCCGCGCCACGAGAACTGCACGTCTCCTGCCCCGACGCCGATCGGCGCGGCGAGGCCGTCGACCGTGAGGGCCGTGGGCACCGCCGTCGCCGATGATGCCGACGCGCCGACGGGCGCCCACCAACCGGCGGATGCGACCGCGAGCAAGCCGCCCCACACCACCAACGCGGTCGAGCGCGTGCCTCGACGCGTGCGCGCCACGCACAGGACGGTATCCCCGTGCGGCGCCCCGTGACCGGGGCGTCGCGCCGAAAGATCCCGCGAGTGGTTACGAAGCGGCTCGGCGGGCGTTCGCGAACGCCGCGGCCGCGAGGATCAGGCCGAGCGCACCGACGACGATGCCGACGATGCCGACGGTGCGTGCGGTGGAGTCGCTCGACGAGGAGGCCGCGGTCGTCGCGCCGGTTGCGGTGGCGTTGGTGTCCGAACTCGCCTTGGTGAGCGTGAGCGCCGGAGCCGGGTGGTCGG
>CAZJSY010000093.1:0-1831 GCA_964548555.1 uncultured Burkholderiales bacterium | reverse complement strand
TCGGGATCTGGTCGGCAACCTCCACCTCGAACCAGGACATGCCGCCGCCGCTTCGCTCATGCTCGAAACCCCAGCGGTCGGCGAGGTCCGAGAGGAGCAGGAGCCAGTAGCTGCCCAGCTCCTGGGGAGCCTCGGCGAGCGGCGGCGGGGTGCGCTTGCCGTCGTCGTGCACCTCGACACGGACCCGGACGTCGTCGATCTTCACGACCACGTCCAGGGACTGCTTGGCGTGCTGCACCGCGTTGGTGACCAGCTCCGAGGTCAGCAGGCACGTGGTGTCCGCGATCTGGTCGAGGCCCCGCCCCACCAGGGTCCGCAGCACCGCCCGGCGGGCGAGCGGCACGCTCTCCGGGGCGGCCTCGAAGTCGGCCCGCAGGATCTGTGTCATCACGAGGTCGCGTTCTGCACGCATCGCACGAACCATCAGCATGCCCAGCTACAGGGCGCTCTATTGCGACGTGGGGCTACACCGAAGCGGTGCGGTCCCGCTGCCCTGCGTCGAGCCGGTCGGCGGTCGTGGCTGCTCGGGTGCGCTCGTAGGCCGTCAGGTCGATCTCGCGGGTGTTCGATCGGGACGTTCCGTCGGTCCGGTCGGGGCCCGGTTCGGGCACGGCCGGCACCGTCGCGCGCCGCGCGCGCCGCCAGATGAGCGCGTGCGCGATGGGCCAGAACCATGCGAGTGCGAACAGGGTGAGCGCGATGCGCACGGTGATGTCGTTCTTCGTGGCCCACACGCTGACGACCAGGAACACGAGTGCGCCGTAGAACCCGACCACGAGCGCGGCGCAGATGACGAGGATCGCGGTGCCGAGCGCGAGCTGCACCCGTCGTGGGAAGCGGGGTGGTTCTCCGGCGGGACGGCGTTGGACCGCCGGGGCACCGGGTTCAGACATCGAAGAGGACGATTTCCGGCGCTTCATCACTATCCCCCGGTTGTCACCCTCCCCACTCAACGTTATGAGCCCTTCTGCAGGTTGGCAAACACCGAGAAGCCTGGAGAGGGACGATGTCCGTCTTCGAGGTTACGAATCGTAGCCGCGCGGCCACGGACGGACGACCCCGCGTCGCGTCCGGTCAGGTCTCGTCGAGCTCGATCCACCGTTCCCGGGAACGCGGTTCGTGCGACCGCAACGCGTCGAGCAGCCGGTCGACGTCGTCGACGGCGAGGATCGAGCGCCGCGTCGTCTCGCGAAGCAGGCCGGCGGCGACCACGCGGTCGAGGAAGGCGTGGAACGGTTGCCAGAACCCGTTCACGTCGAGGGTGGCGACCGGCTTCTCGTGCAGGCCCAGCTGGGCCCAGCTCGCGACCTCGGTGAGCTCCTCGAGCGTCCCGATGCCACCCGGCAGTGCGACGAAGGCATCTGCGAGCTCGAACATCAGCAGCTTGCGATCGTGCATCGAGTCGACCTCGACGAGCTCGGAGAGCCCGAGGTGCGCGACCTCACGGACGAACACGCTTCGAGGAATGACGCCGACGACCCGCCCGCCTTCGGCGAGCGCTGCATCGGCGAGCTGCCCCATGAGCCCCACCGAGCTGCCGCCGTACACCAACGTGAGCCCTTCGCGTGCAATGCGCCGTCCCACGTCGGCCGCGACGACGGCGAATGCCGGATCGGTCCCGAACGACGAGCCGCAGTAGACGCAGACCGATGTCAGCTCTCGCACCGGCCAGACGTTACGCGCACCGGCTCGGAGCGCGTGCCGTGCTCCTACACTCCCCCGCCGTGCCGCCGGTCGATCCGTTCACTCCGTTTCGCCTCGACGGCAAGGTGGCCCTCGTCACCGGTGCGAGCTCGGGGCTCGGCGCCCGCTTCGCCCGGGTGCTCGACGC
>CAZJSY010000092.1:0-13454 GCA_964548555.1 uncultured Burkholderiales bacterium | reverse complement strand
GCGTCGAACGCGTACAGCTTGCCGTCATTCGAACCCACGTAGACGACACCGTTCACGACGGCCGGCGACGACGCGACCGCATCGCCCGTCGCAGCCGTCCACAGCGGCGTACAACTTTGCGGCGACGCTCCGTTACAGCTGGCGCCCTGCCCCGACGCGTCGAACGCGTACAGCTTGCCGTCGTCGGACCCTGCGTACGCGACACCGTTGACGACGGCCGGCGTCGACTCGATCGCGGAACCCGTGGTTCCCGTGCCCTTCAGCGTCAGGTTGCTCACATTGGACGTGTTGAAGAACGACGAGCCGGGATCCACCCGGTTGTGAGCAGGGCCGAAGCCGAACATCTGCCACGTACACGCGCTCATCAGGACGGGAACACACACCAAGATCGTCAGAAGACGAAGTCGCCGCACACGGACCTCCATGCCCAGCCGGGCCCTACCTACCCGGCACTGCCGACAGTTCGGCGCCGACGGACCCGTCATCTCCGCGCATGCGCGGACTTGCAAGCCGAAGCCCCATCACGCCCGCCGTCAGAGAAGCCTGGTGTGCAGCAAATGCCAAGCCTCTTTACGCGTTGGCCACCGAAGATCCACCGGTTGGTCCGTTGCACGACCTCGTATTCAACCGGAGGAACCATTCGATCCATTCGCTCCAAGACGACGCACGCCTTGCCTACAAAAGCGGCAATACTGCTTCCGCGAGAATCGCTGCATTCTCGGAATCGGCCGCGTCGACCGCGCCGATGATGCCCCAGGACGCGCCGGCCGCCGCGAACTGGCGCAGCGCGTCTGCGATCCGCTCAGGCCCGCCCACCAGCGTGTTCGGGCTCGGATCGAGTCGCCGCGCCTTCGCCTCCGCGTCGCTGTCGTCGGCGCCCAACACGGCCAGTCCGCCCCAGGTGAAGTCGAAATGCGTCGGATCGCGGCCGACCGCCACGAGCATCTCGCGCACCGCCTCGGCCTCGGCCGCGAACACGTCGGGAGTGACACCCCACACGTTCCAGCCATCCGACTCGACGGCGACGTGACCGACGTTCACCGCGCTGCCACCGACCCAGACCGGGAACCCGTGACCGCGCGCCGCTTCGACGGCGAGGCGCAACGTGCCGACACGTGACTCGAAGCTCCCGAACGGCAGACCAAACGACTCGTTCTCCGCGCGACTGTGCGTGTCGCCCGCGCCGAGCCCTGCGATCAGGCGATCCGAAGCAATCCGGTGAACCGAGCGCAACCCGTGCGCCGTCGTCGCGGGCGGCCGCAGTGTCGCCCGAACGACCAGCGTGCCGACGGCCACGCGTCGTGTCACCGCCGCGATCGCGCCGAGCATGCTCATGCACTCCAGTGCCGGCCTTCGATGACCGTCGCGCGCGACGCGGAAGAGGTGGTCGAAGACGAAGACGCCGTCGATGCCGGCATCGTCGGCACGGCGGGCGACGGCGAACATGGCGTCCGGTTCGGCGCGGAACTGTGGAAGCGTGAGCCCCAGCTTCATCGGGCCGCGCGGGCAAGCGCAGCGGCGCCGATCATCCCCGCCCGCTCGCCCAGCGTCGCCGCCACGATCTGCGGTGAAGGCCGGTGATCGGCGCCTTCGATGCGACCGGCGAAGGCCCGTCGTACGGGTTCGAGCAGGAGCTCGCCGAGCTCGATCAACCCACCGGACACGACGATCAGCGCGGGGTCGAGGATGTTCGCGAGACCGGCCAGACCGATCGCGACATTGCTGGCGTAACGATCCACGAGTCGGAGCGCGTCGGGGGCGCCGGCCAGCGCGGCCTGCGTCACGTGATATCCCGTGATGGCGTCCACGCTGCCCGCAGTATTCAGGACGCTTGGAACCTCTCCCACCACCGCTGCTTCACGTGCCATCCGGCCGAGAGCCGTGCCCGACGCGATCGCTTCCCAGTGTCCACGCTCGCCGCACGCGCAGCGTGGCCCGTCGGGCTGCACCGTGAAGTGGCCCACCTCGGCGGCGAACCCGTGCCCACCGCGATAGAGCGCGCCGTTGGCGATGATGCCACCGCCGATCCCCGTGCCGAGCGTGATGAGGAGGCAGTCGCGAACTCCCGATGCCGCGCCGTACTGCGCCTCACCCCATGCGGCGACGTTCGCATCGTTGTCGACCACGACGGGCAACCCGATCGCCTCCATGAGCTGCGCACGGAGCGGAAGGTTCACGAGACCGGGAAGGTTGGGCGCGTAGTGGACGCGACCCTCGAAGTCGACGAGCGCGGCGATGCCGATGCCGATCGCGGCCACGTCGGTCGGCCCGCTTCGCAGGTCGGCGACGACGTCGAGGATCGTGTTCGTCACTTCGGCGAAACCCCGGGGCGTGTGTCGATGCTCCTCCCGCACGACGGTCCCGTCGTCGGCGACGATGGCACCGCGCACGTTGGTGCCGCCGATGTCCATACCGATCGTGGTCGTCATGCGTCTACGCGATGTCGATGCGACGCACGCGCGCATGCGGCTCCGGACTCGCGGCCCGGGGAGGTGTCGCATCGGGCGACTGGCCGGCGGTGCGCTGCACGGTCTGCTCCGCGGCGCGCACCACCGTCTCCATGGCGAGCAACAGCTCGCGGGCCGCTGCCAGCAGATGCAGTGTCATCTCGGGCTGCGCGTCGCGCGACACCTCGCGCAGGAAGCCGAGCGGACACAGTCCGCAGTCGGCCGCGAGCCCGGCCGGCGACTGCCGGGGCACGCCTTCGTCGGCCGCGCCGCCGGACGCGTCTTCGAAGCCCTCGTCGAACCATTCGCCGCGACGGCCGGAGCCGTTCATGCCTCCGCCGCCACGAATTCGACCTCGAGGCGGTCACCCGTCATCCGAGCGGCGGCGACCTCACGGCGTCGCAGGCTGTCGGGCAACACGAGCGCGCGGCGATAGGAGCCCACCGCGAGCAGCAACTCGCCGTCGGCCCGTCCGAGCTCGACGTCCCGCTTCTCGGTGAACGGCAGGTGCATCGACAGCACGAGGGAATCACCGACCGCGTCGACCCGGAACGGCTCACCCTCGAACATCCGGGCGACCGGGTCGCGACCCGCGTAGAGCCGGTCGCCGAACGCAGTCAGCGCCTCCGCGCCGACGAGCTCGGACGCCGCAAGCTCCGCCGTCAGCACCGGGACGGGCGCGAAGGCGGTGCGCACTCCGGTGAGGTGCTCGGCCTGGGCCTCCTTCCACTGGTCGAACCACGGGTCACGCACACCGTCAGGAATGAGGCGGTTCGCGACGACCGCGTCGACGTGGTATCCGAACAGCGAGAGGTACGTGAACGTGCGCCGCGCCTCGGCCACGACGATGCGCTCGGCGTTGACGACGAGGCGCGCGCTCGTGATGCTGCCGTCGGTGAGCAGGTCTCGCACACCGTCGAGCCGGTCGTAGAACCGGCGCACCGCGCCGAAGACGTCGTCACCCGCGACCGGCATGCTCACCACACGCGACAGCAGCGGACGAATCGAACGCGTGATGTTGCGGTGGGCCGGGAAGACGCGGTCCATGTACCAACCGAGCACGTCGGGAAGGGACAGCAGCCGCACCGTCTCAGCCGTCGGTGCGCAGTCGACGACGACGAGGTCGTAGTCGCCGGACTCGGCGTACTGGCGGATGTCCGCGAGTGCGAAGACTTCGTCGAGGCCGGGGATCACCGAGAGCTCCTCGGCCTCGACCGCGCCTGCTCCGGCCCAGTCGAGCAGCGCGACCACGTAGTCGCGAACGGAACCCCATACCTCTTCGAGCCGTGCCCGTGCGTCGAGCTGCTGGCCGGAGAGCAGGTCCGTGACCGGCGTGGGCTTGTCACCGAGCGGCACGTCGAAGGCGTCGGCGAGCGAATGCGCAGGGTCGGTGGAGCAGACGATCGTGCGGAGGCCGGCCCGGGCCGCCAGCAACGACGTGGCGGCTGCGACGGTGGTCTTGCCGACGCCACCTTTGCCCGTGAAGAGCAGGATCCGCATCGGCGGGAGGCTAGTGCGTCGGAGGGCGGTTCAGCCCTTCTCCACCCTGCGCTTGAGCTCTTTCAACGCGCTCCCCATGATCAGTCCGGCAGCCCGCCGCTTGATCAGACCCGGCAGTGGCACCGACAGCTCGACTGCGAGGTCGTACGTGACCCGCGCCGCATCACCGTCGGGGTCGAACTGGTACCGCCCGTCGAGCCGTCGCAACATGTCGCCCTCGACGAGCTTCCACGAGAACGCGGCCGGCGCCTCCGTGTAGTCGTACGCGAGCACATAGCGGATCGTGCGACCCATCGCGGCGGCGCGGAACTCCACCTTGGTGCCACGACCCTGTCCGTCGCGCTCGACGACCGATGCTTCTTTCACGTCGCGGGCCCACGACGGATAGCTCTCGAAGTCGGTGGCGACGTCGAAGCAGTGCGACGGCGACGCCTCCACGCGTATCCGTTCACTGACCTGATCGGCCACCACGCCTCCCTTCGCCCACCGGCGCCGCCACGCGACGGCTCGGGTCGCCACGCGCCGGCCGCGGCGGGAACGTCCCATGACGGACCGCCCACAACCCGTTGAACCCCAGCGGAAGGATCGGCACGAGCACCACGGCCGGGTTGAACGCCGCGAGGGCACACGCGCCGACGAGTGAGGCGCCGAGCGACCCGAACAGATGCGCCTGCACGCGCCGCGGAGCCGAACCCGCCAGGAGGTACAGGTTGCTCACGACGACATTGTCGCCGCGCGCCGTGCGCGCGAGCCCGGCGAGGAACGACCAGACCATGAGCGCGGTCCCGGCGAGGAAGAGCGCGAAGGGCACGCCGACCGCGACACCGTCGAGTGCGGAGACACCGGCGGCGGACGGCACCGTCGCGAGGACGAACAGCGCGATCGAGACCCACGACGCCAGGATGATCCGATCGCCGGCGTGGGTGTCGGGCGGAGCGGCCGTGGCCGCCTGTCGCGCCGCGGCCCGCATCTCGGCGCCGGGTTTGGGGCCTCCCGACGCACCCGGACGAACGGTCGCGGGAGTGCGGCGCTTGGGCCTCCCCCGTCCCGCGCCAGGACGCTGATTCTTGCCGGCCACGGCAGCGAGGGTACCGGAGCCTGCCGTCACCCGACCCTCGGGACGCGCGTCCGGGACGGTCGTCGGGACCGTCGGCGTCAGACCGGCAGCGGTGCGAGCGCGTCGAGATGTCCGGCCGCGACCGGGGCGAGACGAAGCGCGAGGGCGTCGTAGGAGAATTGCTCGACCGCTCGTCGCCGTCCTGCCGCACCCATGGTGTGGCGTGCGCTCGCATCGCCGAGGAGCTTCCCCAGCACGCCGGCGATGTGCGACACGCTGCGGGAGTCGACGACGTGCCCCGTCACGGAGTCGTCGACGGCTTCGTGCGCGCCGCCGCTACGTCCCGCGACGACGGGAAGTCCGCTCGCGGCGGCCTCGAGGAACACGATGCCGAACCCCTCGGCCTCGAGGCCGCCCCATCGCTCGCGACACGGCATCGCGAACACGTCGGCGGCCTGATAGAGCGCGGGCAGTCGATCGTCGGGCACGCGCCCGAGGAACACGATGCGATTCGACACACGGCGCCGCGCGGCGCGTCGCACGAGGCGCGGGCGATCGCGGCCCGCTCCTGCGAGCGCGAGCACGACGTCGTCGTCGAGTGTCGCGACCGCGTCGATCAGCACGTCGAAGCCTTTGCGCGGCACGAGCCGGCTCACTCCCAACACGAGCGGCCGATCGGAAGGTAGCCCGAACGACGCGCGGGCCACCGCGCGGTCGTCGTCACCTGTGGCGGGAGTGAAGCGTTCGACGTCGACGCCCGGCGGCACGATGACGCCCCGGAGCTTGCGCCGCGCGACGTGCTCGACCATGCGGGCCGGATACGTCCCCGCCGCCACGACGCCGCCGCTCCGTCTGAGCACCCGCCGGCCGATGGCTGCCGTCACCGGCAGCCGTCCGTACACGGTGATCTCGGCGCCGTGCGCGACGACCATCCACGGCGCGGAACGCAACGCCGGTCCGAGCGCGCCGACCGGCAGCATGGGGTCGACGAAGATCACGTCGGCACGCACCTCGCGGGCCAGCGCGTCGATACGGCGCGACAGCGCAGGCGTCGGGAGCAGCAGCTTCTGCGACACACGCTCCACACGGAACGAGTGCGCGGCGTCGAATACACGGTCACCTTCGTACGGCGTCGTGAGGACCGTGGTCTCCGTGGGAGGGAGCCGGCGCCACAGCTCGTAGAGGTACGACTGGATACCGCCCAGCTTCGGAGGAAAGTCGTTGGTGACGAGGAGGGAGGCCATCGTGATCAGATGTTCGGTTCGGCCAGCTCCGCGTCGGCGTGCACGACCTGCGGGACGCGACGCGTTCGCGGATCGATGCCGGCGCGCAACAACGCGAGACCCACGAAGGCGACGATCGCGCCGGCCGCGAACGTCGCGCTGTAACCGCCGGCCTGCGCGACCACCCCGAGGATCAGCGCGCCGAGCCCCTGCGACAGGTCGAAGAACGTGCTGAACGTCCCGACCACCGACGCGCGCTCGCGATCGTCGACGCCCTGCAACGCGAGAGTGAGCAGCGCCGGATAGAGCAACGACATCCCCACCGCGAACACCGCGGTTCCGATGTACAGACCCGCGACATGAGGCCACAGCCACACGATCATGAGTCCGGTACCGCCGAAGCCCAGAGCACCCGTGCCCGCACGCACCGGGCCCAACCGGTCGGGCAGGCGCGCACCGAGGATCCGGATGATCAGGATCAGACAGCCGTACACGAGGAAGACGACGTCGGAGCTGTGGAGTCCGATCCGACGCACGTAGAGCGGCACGAAGGCCGTGTAGCCGGCGAGCCCGACCAGTCCGAGGAACAACACGATCCCCGGAGCGAGCGCGGCGCGATGCAGGAGCGTCGACGTGGACGTCTGCTCGTGCAGTCTCTCCGCGGTCTCCCTCGTACCGAGTGCGAGGAGCACGGCGACGACCGCGAACGCCGCGGCAACGATCCAGACGTGCGAATACGACCGTCCGTCGAGAACCAGCTCGCCGAGTGCAGGCCCGAACGAGAGCCCGCCGTACACCGCGACCGACCAGTAGCTGATCGCCTCACCGCGACGCTCGGCCGGCGCGAGGTCGGTGATCATCGTTCCCGCGCCGACGAAGAACGCTGCCTCTCCGAACCCCGTGAACAGTCGCGCCAAGACGAGCGGCACCAATGACGACGCGGCGAGATACGCGACGATCGAGAGCGCAACTGTCGCAGCTCCGCCGAGCATGAGCACGCGCCGCCCGAACCGGTCGCCGAGCCGGCCCGCGCTCGGACGCAACAGCACCGCGCCCACCGCGAACGCACCGACCGCGACGCCTACCGCGGTGTTGTCACCGCCGAGCCGGCGCTGCACGTACAGCGGCAAGACCGGCAGCAACATGCCCAACGCGAGGAAATACGCGAGGCCGCTGCCTGTGACCAGCAGGAAGCGCGGTGTGAGAAGCCGCTCCTGCTGAACCACGGGGTCAGTGTCGCGCGTTGCACCGGACATGCTCGAAGGCGCTTCGCGAGCGCTGCGAACAGCTCAGAGATCGCGACCGAGCACGACGCGCGAACGACCCGCCGCCGCGGCACGCAACACCGCGATGCGCAGTTCCTCGTACTCGTGCTCGTACGTGCGCCGGCACGGCCCGTGACACGTGTAGCGCATCCGTTCGCCGGGGAGCTGACCTCCGGTCGCGGTCCACGGCCGCCGGCCACCGCGGCGGCGCAGGCGCGGCCGCTTGGCCGTGGCCGCGGTGGACGCGCTGCTCGGGCGGTAGAACACCCAGCCCCGTTGTGGGTCGACGCTCATCTCGTCGAGCACACGACCGCACCGCCCGCACAGCACCGGCATGACGGGGATCGCGCCGAAATCCTTGACGGCGTCGGGCAGCACGGCGAGATCGTACCGAAGACCAAGCTCCGAGGCAGGGATCGCCGCGCGCGTAGCGCGGCGATCAGCCATCCAGAGCGCGCGCGTGGGCGACGGCTTCGTCGAACGACGCGCCGTCGGCCAGCATGCGCCGGTACTGCATCAGCTGTCGCGGGCGGCTGAAGCCGAGCGCGCCGGTGAGTCGCCCTTCGCGACCGAACAACGCGACGAATCGCCGTTCCTCCAGCGTGCCGTGCGCGATCGCGATCTCGTCGTCGCCGCGCACGTGCCCGACGACCTGGATCTTCACGTCGTACTGGTCCGACCACACGAAGGGCACCGGCGCGTACGGCTCCCCCGTGCCGTTGCCGGCGAGCAGCCGCCGAGCGGCGGCGACGCCCTGTTCGGTCGCGTTCGTCCAGTGCTCCACACGCATGAGTTCGCCGCCGAAGAGCCGGTTCCTCCAGCGCGCGACGTCGCCTGCAGCGACGACGCCGGGCGCCGCGAGGCAGGTCTCGTCGCACACGACGCCGTTGTCGAGCGTGAGCCCGGAGCCCTCCAGCCAACCGGTCTCGGGCGCGACGCCGATACCCACCACGACGATGTCCGCCTCGATCGCGGTGCCGTCCCCGAGACGCACCCGTTCGACCCGACCGTGTCCTTCGATGCCCGCGACGGTCACACCACAACGCAGGTCCACGCCGTGGTCGCGGTGCAGCTCACCCATCACGCCGCCGATGACCGGCCCGACGCCCCGCACCAACGGCGTGGGCAGCATCTCGAGCACCGTCACGTCGAGACCACGTTTGCTCCTGCAGGTCGCCGCGACCTCCGAACCGATGAATCCCGCGCCGATGACTACGACGCGCGGACGTCCTTCGAGAACCTCGGCCAACGCAAGCGCGTCGTCGAGCGTTCGCAAGGTGAACACGCCGGCGAGCGGCGGCGTGTCGGGCAACGTGCGCGGTGTCGCTCCGGTCGCGATCACGACACCGTCGAACCCGATGCGCTCTCCGTCGTGCAGCTCGACCTCACGCGCGCGTAGGTCGAGCGACGTGGCGCGCCGCCCGAGTCGCCAGACGATGTCGAGGTCGTCGTACGGCTGCCGGCGCAGCGCGAGCTGCTCGGGCTCCCACTCGCCCGCGAGGAGCTCCTTCGACAGCGGGGGCCGGTCGTAGGGAAGGTGCGACTCTGCCCCGACGAGCACGAGGCGGTCGTCGTAGCCCTCCCGGCGCAGCGTCTCGACCGCCCGCAGCCCCGCAAGCGACGCGCCGACCACGACGATGTTTCGCAACGCCACCTCGAAAATTCCTTCCCTCGCCGCCGCCCGTCCGGCTCCGGAACCGCACGCTAATTTCTCCGCCCCGCGTCTTCACCGACCCGGCCGACCCGCCGGATGTCCGGCGTGGTCACGGGCTGGCAGCAATCCTGACTCCGGCGTCATACTCTTGCCCGCCCGTGCGCGCCGGGTGGTCGTGCCCTCGCAGCCGCGCGCCCCGCCTTCGTCCCGGGAGTGATCCATGCCGCCGTCCGCAGGCCAGGTCGACGTCACCGGTCGTCCGCTCGCACTGCGCGACGTCGACATCGACGCGTTCCTCCACCCCAAGACGGTTGCCGTGATCGGCGCATCCGAGAACCTCGGCAAGCCGAACGGCGCGATGACCCGGAAGTTCAAGTCGTGGTCGGAGAAGCACGGCGCCGACTTCTTTCCCGTCCACCCCGAGCGCGAGGAGATCTACGGGACCAAGGTCTACCGCTCGATCTCCGACGTGCCCGGCGACATCGACCTCGCGATCATCCTCACGGGCGCGGCCGTCGACACGTTCGAAGAGGTCTTGCAGCGCAAGGCGAAGTTCGCGGTCATCTTCGCGGCCGGATTCTCCGAGACGGGCGCGGAGGGCGAGGCCCTCGAGGCTCGCCTCGACAGCCTCGTGCGCGGCGGCGACGTACGCCTGCTCGGGCCCAACACGAATCTCAACGCGTTCGAGGACTTCCGCGACGACCTCGACGGTCCCTCGATCGCGCTCATCACGCAGAGCGGGCACCAGGGCCGCCCGGTGTTCCAGGGCCAGGAGATCGGCGTTCGCCTCACGCACTGGGCGCCGACCGGCAACGAAGTCGACCTCGAGTTCGCCGACTTCGCCCGTTACTTCGCGGACCAGCCCGAGGTGGGCGTGATCGCGGCGTACATCGAGGGCTTCAAGGACGGCCGCACGCTCATGCTCGCAGCCGACCATTGCGCACGCCTGCGCAAGCCGATGGTCGTGGTGAAGGTCGGACGCACCGACGAGGGCCGTGCGATGGCGAAGGCCCACACCGGTCACCTCACGGGTGCCGACGACGTCGTGTCGGCCGTGTTCCGTCAGTTCGGAGTCACGCGCGTCGACGGCCTCGACGAGCTCCTCGACACGTCGGCAATGTTCGCCCGCACGAAGCCCGCTGATGGCGGACTTCCCAGGTGGCTGCGCGGCGAGCCGGCGAGCGCGACCGGAGAACCCGGCGTTGCCATTTACGCCATCTCGGGTGGAACGGGCGCGCACATGGCCGACATGGCGGCCGCGGCGGGCCTGCGACTCCCGGAGCTCGCCGAGCAGACCCAGCGCGCGCTGCACGACGGATTGATCCCGAAGTACTTGCGCGTGAGCAATCCGGTCGACTGCGGTGGTCCGCCGGTGATGCGGCCGGAAGGCCGCAAGATCCTCGACCTGATCCTCGCCGACCCGAACGTCGACATCCTCGTGTGCCCGATCACCGGCGCCCTGGAGACGATGTCGATGCCGCTCGCTCGCGATCTCGTCGAGGCGGCGAAGACCACCGACAAGCCGATCTTCGTGGTGTGGGGCTCACCCGTCGGCACGGAGCCCGCCTACCGCGACGTGCTGCTCGCGTCGCAGCTGCCCGTGTTCCGCACGTTCCACAACTGCGTGCACGCGATCAAGGCCTACGTCGACTATTGGGCCTTCGCGAAGCGATACCGGTCACCCTTCGACGATGCGCCGACGGAGCCGCTGCCGGCCGCGAAACGGGCGCGGGCAGTGCTCGAGACGGCCGAGCCTGGTGAAGCGCTCTCGGAACACACGTCGAAGCAACTCCTGAAGGCGTACGGGATCAAGTCGTCCCGCGACATCCTCTGTGAGAGCGCGACCGCAGCCGTGCGCGCCGCGCAGGCCCTGAAGTTCCCCGTCGTGATGAAGCTGTCGTCACCCGACCTGCTGCACAAGAGCGACCTCGGCCTCGTCGAGGTGGGGATCGACTCGGTGAAGGGCGTGCGGACCGCATACGACACCATGCTGCGCAAGGCCCGCCGTGCCGGCGGAAAGAACGCCCGCATCGACGGCGTCATCGTGTCGGAGCTCGTGCGCGGAGGCGTCGAGACCGTGGTCGGCGTCTCGCAGGACCCCCTCTTCGGCCCGGTCGTGATGGTGGGGCTCGGCGGCGTCCTGGTCGAGGTATTGGGCGACGTCACGTTCCGCGTCCCGCCCTTCGACGCGGACGAGGTGCACCGTATGCTGCGCGAGCTGAAGGGCTATCCGTTGCTCACGGGCGTGCGGGGACGCGCACCGGTCGACATCGAGGCGCTGGTCGACACCATCCTGAAGGTGCAGCGTCTCTCGATCGACCTCGCCGGTGAGATCGCCGAGCTCGACATCAACCCCCTCGTCGTGCGGCCGCGCGGTGCGGTCGCTCTCGACGCCCTGATCGTCAGAAAGTGAGAGCGAGAACGTGACCGACATCGATCCCGCGGCTCGGGCCGACGAAGAGCTGCTCGCCCGTCTCGACAACGGCGTGCTCTGGCTCACCATCAACCGGGCGCAGAGCGGCAACGCGATCCCGTTCTACGTCCGCGACCGCCTGATCGAGCACTTCAAGGAGGCCCACGCCGACATCGCCGTTCGGGCCGTCGTGATCACCGCCGCCGGCGACCGACACTTCTGCACCGGTGCCGACCTCGCGGTCCGTCCCGAGCCCAAGCCGCTGCCGGAGGGGGCACCCGAACAGATCGCCGGCACCGCGGTTCACACGATGCGGGTCGGGTTCCAGCAGCTGATGTCGGTCATGCAGGACTGCGAGAAGCCGATCATCGCCGCGGTCAACGGCACCGCAGCCGGCGGCGGCGCGATGCTCGTGCTCGCGGCCGACCTCGTCGTCGCCGCGGAGAACGCGCGTCTGATCCAGGTGTTCGTGCGACGAGGGCTCGTGCCCGACGGTGGCGCGGCGTACCTGCTCCCCCGCCTCGTCGGGATGCACAAGGCGAAGGAGCTGCTGTTCTTCGGCGACGACCTGAGCGCCGCCGACGCCGAGCGCATCGGCATCGTCAACAAGGTCGTCCCGGCCGACCAGCTCCAGGGCGCGGCGAAGGAATGGGCGGAGCGGCTCGCGTCCGGGCCCACGAAGGCCATCGGCTGGTCCAAGCGGCTGCTCCACGACGCGCTCACACTCGACCGCGAGTCCTTCCTTCGCGAGGAAGGCACCTACGTCGAGCTGATCAGCCACACGCTGGACTCGAAGGAAGGCGTCGCCGCGTTCATGGAGCGGCGGCCCACGGAGTTCAAGGGATGGTGAGCGGACCGCTCACCGACAGGACGGCCATCGTCGGCATCGGACAGACGGCGTTCGGCAAGGGTCTGCCCGAGTCGGAGCTCGAGCTCGCGTGCATCGCGATCGCCGAGGCGCTCCACGAGTGCGGCATCGCGCCGAGCGAGGTCGACGGGCTCGCGTCGTACACGATGGAGCAGAACCGCGAGGTCGACGTGGCCCGCAGCGTCGGGCTCGGCAACATCACGTGGTTCAGCCAGATCGGTTTCGGTGGCGGCGCCGGCTGCGGCGTCGTCGGTCAGGCCGCGATGGCGATCGTCACCGGGCAAGCCGAGATCGTGGTGGCCTGGCGGGCCCGCAAACGCGCCGCGGCAACCAGCCGCCCGTGGGCGCAGGTCGAGCGCCGCGTAGGCGAGCAGTTCCAATGGTCGCGGCCGTTCGGGCTGCTGCGTCCGGTAGACGAGATCGCCATGCTCACACGGCGGTACATGCACGAGTACGGCGCGACGCGCGATCACCTTGCCAATGTCGCGATCGCGGCGCGCAAGCACGCGAACCGCAATCCTGCGGCGACGATGTACGACAAGCCGCTCACGCGCGAGCAGTACATGGACGCCCGTTGGATCTCCGAGCCGCTGTGCCTGTTCGACAACTGCCTCGAGACCGACGGCGCGCTCGCGGTCGTGATCACGTCGGCCGAGCGCGCACGCGACCTCCCCCAGCCACCCGCGTACATCCACGCGTTCGCTCAGAGCATCCCGCCGCAGCACCAGACGATGACCAACTACTTCAACGACGATCCACTGCGCGGCCCGGCATGGGTCTGCGCCGACAAGCTGTGGGCCACCTCGGAGCTCCGACCGGACGACATCGACGTCGCGCAGCTCTACGACGCGTTCAGCCCGTTGATCATCCTCTCGCTCGAAGGCTACGGCTTCTGCAAGCGCGGCGAAGGCGGCCCGTTCACCGACGACGGCGCGATCGAGCTCGGCGGCCGGCTCCCGGTGAACACGTCCGGTGCCGGCATGAGCGAGGCGTACGTGCACGGGTTCAACCTGATCACCGAAGGCGT
>CAZJSY010000091.1:0-13488 GCA_964548555.1 uncultured Burkholderiales bacterium | reverse complement strand
TTGCTCGCGTTGATCGGCGCGTTCGCCACCACTGCGAGCGCGCCGACGACGTACCTCCCCGAGTGGGTGTACCCGCGCCGGATCTGGTGGATCGCCGGCGTGTTCGTATGGATCGCGCTCGCATACGCGGCCACGGCGTTGCTCACCCGGGTCTCGGGCGTGCGCACGAGCGCGGGACCGCTCGCCAACGGCGTGCTCCCGGCCCTGTGCGGCGTGATCGTGATCGTCGTCGCGACCATCGCGACATGGCCCCGGCTCGGCCCTGCTCAGGACTACGGCTCCGCCGGCTTCGGCGCGGTGCGCACACTGGGTGCCGATACGTCCGCGGCGCTGCACCCGGGAGGCGCCTGGCTGGTCGAGAGCCGCGGCTTGCTCGCGATGTCGATGGTCGGACCGGGAGTCGCGAGCGAGCTCGTCTTCCGCGGTCACAAGATTCTCGTGCGCGACAGCAACTTTCCCGACTTCGGCTCGTCGCACGTGCTGCACCGCGGCACCCACGTCGACGGAACCCTGGTCGTGATCAGCGGTCCCGAGGCCGCGACGCCGCCGGCGGGATACCGCCTGGTGGCCCACTGGGACCCGGCGACCGATGGGCTACCGTACCGGCGATATCACCAGACCATGCTCGTCATACCCGTGAGTCCGGTGTCGATCTATCTCACACGCGGTACACCGCCGTCCTGACCGGCCGCGGCCGGCGTCGCTGCCACGTCCTGCCATGCCATGCGGGAGCTCGGCATTTCGGGAAAACTCGCTTGGAGCATCGTCGGAGGGGCACGGTAGGCGCCGTGCCCATGTCGACCCGTTGCCCCGCCTGGACGCCGCCCGTGGCCAGGCCCGACGCCGACCCCAGGCAGCCAGCATGTCGCAACGGTTGATCGAGCGCTTCCGCGGCACCCGAGGCGTCGACGCGTCCCGACGGGCGCAGCAGGCGGATGCACCCGGCCCGGGGGGGCTCTCCGTCGGGCGACTGGGTGCAACCGTGATGCTGCTTGCCGTGCCAGTCGTCGTGGTCGTCGCCGGCGCGTGGATGAACCGTCACATGGGCGACGACGGGTTCATCAACCTCCGCATCGTGCGGCAGATCCTTCATGGCCACGGCCCTGTGTTCAACCAGGGTCAACGCGTCGAGGCCTTCACGAGCCCGGCCTGGATCGGGATCCTCACGGTCGCAGACCTGCTCCTACCCGTCCGCCTGGAGTGGTTGGCGGTCGGGATCGGGATCGCGGCGCTCGGTGCGGGTGTCGCGTTGGCAACGGCGGGCGCGGTGCGTCTTCACGCACGCACCGATCACACGAAGATCTTCGTGCCGGCGGGCGCGGCACTCATCGCCGCGCTCGCTCCGGTGTGGCGCCAGGCACCCAACGGTCAGGAGCTCGGTCTGTCGTTCGCCTGGCTGGGCGCCGCGTGCTTCGTGCTCGCGCGGTGGGCACAGAGCCGGCGTCGCATCAGTGCGCTCGGTGCGGTGGTGATCGGCTTCGGTCCGCTCGTGCGTCCCGACCTCGCGCTCTTCACGGTCGCGTTCGTCGTGATCGTGCTCGTCGGTGGCATCGACGAGAGCCGGGCGGCACGGGTGCGCACGCTTGCATGGGTGCTCGCACTCCCGGTCGCGTACGAGATCTTCCGCATGGGGTACTACGGCGTCCTCGTGCCGAACACCGCCCTCGCGAAGTCGGCCGGCGGGTCGCGCTGGGGTCTCGGGTGGAGCTATCTCCGTGACACCGTCGACCCGTACTGGTTGTGGGTGCCGTTGCTCGCGCTCGCGCTCGGTTGCCTGCTCCCGATGATCAGGGAGGCGCTGCGCAGCACGCATGGGCCTGCACCTTCGTCGTGGGCCACAGAGCACCGAGCGTTCCTCGTTTCCGCCGGGTTCGTGATTGCCGGTGCCCTCACCCTTCTCTACATGGTCAAGATCGGCGGCGACTACGTACACAGCCGGTTACTGCTCCCGGCACTGTTCGGGCTCGTCACGCCCTTCGCCGCGGTGCCTCTGCGTCGTGCCTACGTCGCCGCTCTGGCGATCGTCCCGTGGGCGGTCGTCTGCATGCTGTGGCTGCGCTCGCCGGCCGACCGGCACGTCGCGATCGAGGGCCCGAAGCACGGCGTCACGCTCGAGGACTTCGGATGGCAGCGGGGTGGCCCCAACGCGACCTGGTACACCGGCGCCGGGATCTACAGCGGGACTCGCAAGATCGGCGCAGTTCCTCCACCGGGGAGCCGGCCGGTGATCATCTCGTTCGGTATCGGGATCGCGAGCTACTCCCTCGGCCCCGACGTCGACGTCGTCGACGTGCTCGGACTCGCCCAACCCATTGCGGCCCACGAGCAGCTCCGGCGGCGCGGGTATCCGGGCCACGAGAAGATCCTGCCAGCACCCTGGATCGCCGCCCTCGTGACCGCGCCGAGCTCGCCGTTGAACGCGGCCGACTATCCCACCGCGCCGCCACCGATCTCCGTGGGCTTCAAGGTGGCGCGCCTCGTCGATCAGGACGACCCGCGCGGTCGACCGTTCGACGAACGGGTCCAGGCCGCGCGTGACACGCTCCGGTGTGCGCGGCTTCGCGACTTCATCGCGTCGTACACCGACCCGATGGGTCCGGGTCGGTTCATGGAGAACATCTGGAGCTCGTTGAGCAACACGAGGCTCAAGATCCCGACCGAGCCGGCCGACGCGCGCGCGGCCCTGTGCCGCCGCACCTAACCGGAGCGCCGGCGACTGATCGGACCTGAGCACGGGCGGGCCGGCCGATCGCGTCCCTTGCCGAGCACGGGCGGTTGATCGAAGCGGTAGACGAGGATCGTGCCGTTGATCGTGCGGACGGGGCAGTACGCCCACAGCCACGACAGACGTGCGCGGTCGTACGCAGTCAGCGATGTCGCGCTGACCGCGAGCCACTCCGTTGTCGGTGCACCTTGCAGCGGGCGGGAGCCGTGAGCGACCAGCTTCGGGTCCACGGTCCCGAAGTACTCGACCGTGACCTGTTTGTCGCGGGCGAAGCGCGCGAGTGCGTAGAGATCCTGACCCCAATCGAGGTTGGAGTCGGATGCGTTGAGGTATCCGGGGCGAAACGGCGGCGCCGTCCACGCCAGCGAGTGAGGTGTGGCGTCCCATAACCAGAACAACTGGGCGACCGCGAGCGCTCCGAGAGCGACGAACGCGACGGACCGGACCCGCGTCCGTTCTGCGGTCAGGATCCGAACTCCGGCGCCGGCCGCGACGAGCCACAGTGCGATGACAGGCAGCATGTAGCGCAGCCCGAGCTCACGAGGCTCGGGCGCGACGAACCCGATGACGGCCGCGGCAGGGACGCCGAGGACGAGGAGCGCCTCGAGGACACGGCGACGTGCCAGACGCCACCACGCGGCTGCGCCCGCGACCAGCAACACGAGTGTGCTGAGCGGCAGCTTCACGAGCATGCTCGCCGGCCAGAACCACCATCGAACGCCATTCCACGAACGACCGAGCAGGAACGCGGGCGCGCCGAGCTTGGTGACGCGCGCCTGATCTCGGATGTTGTCCTGGTACTCGCGGGGCCACGGCACCTTCAAGGCGACTTTTACCGTGGTTTGCAGCTTTCCACCCACTGCGACGACCGGCGTGTGCCGGTAGGTGGGGAACGGCGACACCGCGCGGTAACAAGCCCACACGCCGGCCCAGCTGACGGTCAGGATCACTGCGCCGGCCGTGATGCCGCGACGAAGATTCCGCCGGTCGATCGCGACCACCACAGCGGCGACGGCCGGTACGAGGGCGAGCGCGATGAGCCGCGTCAACAGGGCGGCACTACACGCGACTGCGAGGAGCGTGAGGTCCACGCGCCCGCGCGTGCGCAGGTACCGCAGCAACGCGAGAGCGACCAGGAGAGTCACGAGCGTGAAGGGCACATCGTCGCCGTTGATGTGACCGAGGCCGAGCGTGAACGGCAGCGTGAGCCAGGCCCCGGCGGCCAGGAGTCCCGCGCTCGGCGCGAACAGCGACGATCCGAGCGCGTACATGCACACTGCGGCGATGGCGGCTTCGAGCAACGGGAGCAAACGGCCGAGGAACGTGACCTCCCGCAGCTTGCCCGCACGAGCCTGCGCGTTGACGAAGTCGTCGGCGTACAACGCGCTGCCGTTCCGCCAGTTCGGACCGGATGGGACCACCGGGCGGGCCGCGAGGACGGGTAACGCGGCGAGTACTTCGGGGAGCGGGGGGTGGCCCGAGGTGACCTGGAGTTGATGACGCACCGCCGCGGTGACGCCTGTCGACAGCGCGAACGCCTCGTCGTACGTTGGAGAGTCGTGCCATGCCTCGTACAGGCCGAGGCCGAGGAACTGCAGGAGCAGGACGGCAAGCAGGATCCCCGACGCCTTGCGGGAGATCGCCGGGAAGCGGATCCGGTCCGCCGGGGCTGCGTCAGCTGGAGCCAGATCGCTGCCCGCGTTCACGTTGCCGGGCGGACGGCCGGGTCGACGGCATCGTCACCGTTGTCGCGCGGTCTGCGGCGCAGCAACGCGTCGATGGCGACCGCCGAGAGGAGCACGAACGCCGGTTCGGCCGGCGCCCGGAACCGCGTCTGCCCGTACGTCAACACCACGACGACCGCGGTGGAACCGACGACGCCGACGAATGGCGAGATCGGAAGTCCGCGCCGCCGCAACAGGAGCGCGCCTCCGATCGAGAGTGTGACGAACGCGTAGTACATCCCGAGCGCGACGCGACCCGCCTCGATGTTGCGCGTCTCGACCTGTTCGTCGTAATGCAGTTGTTGGTCGGGGCGGAAGAATCCGAACGTCCGGCCGAGTCGGGCCCAC
Source organism: uncultured Burkholderiales bacterium (assembly GCA_964548555.1). GTDB lineage: Bacteria > Actinomycetota > Acidimicrobiia > IMCC26256 > JAMXLJ01 > JAMXLJ01. The sequence goes on along the minus strand of CAZJSY010000091.1, from coordinate 8,691 downwards.
ATCACCGCGGGGAGACGGTTGGCGTGGTGGCGCACGTATCGCAGCGCGACCTTCCGGTACGCGATCTCTTGACTGGACCGGTCCCCCGGCGGAGGGGGCAGGTCGGCCAGGCAGAAATGCCACCAGAACCCGATGCCGGGCCCGCTGTACACCTGCTTGCAGTTGGCGACGATCAGCACGTTTCCGAGGCCCGTGGAGATCAGCGTCGTGTGCTCGAACCGTGTCTGGTTGTAGATGCTCCACGGTGCGATCGCGGCCGCGCACGCAATCGTTCCGGCGGCGAGCAGGCCGAGCTTCCTGCGGATCGCCAGCCGGCGGTCCAGGAGGATGAGCGGCGCGGCGACCAGGGGCAGCATGAGCAGCGTCTCGGCTCGTGTGAGCGCGTTCGCCGCGATCGCGACCCCCAACACGACCGCGCGTCCGACCGACGGCCTCTCCCAGAGTCGGTATGCCGTGAGGACGACCAGGGTCGTGAGGAGTAACACGAGCGTCTCGGAGAGCACCAGCCCGTCGTTGAACCAGAAGCTCGGATACACGGCGGCGAGCGCGGCCGCAACGAGACCCGCGCGTGGACCGGCGATGCGCTTGCCGGTGTAGCCGACCGTGACGACGGCCATCGTGCTGATGACGCACGACCAGATCTGGTGATCGAGGAACGACCGGAAGCCGAAGACGGAGCTGACCGCGAGGGCGACGATGTACCCCGGCGGGTGGTCGGCGCCGGGCGTCTTGACGTGCAGCTTCAGCAGATAGAACGGGTGGAGGAAGCCCTTGCCGTCGGCGAGCAGGTTGGCGGCGTAGTGGTAGTAGTACGGATCACCTGCGGGCTGCACGGGGTTCTTCCACCCGAGGACGTAGATGATCCGCACGGCCAGCCCGACCAGCGCGATCGCGCCGAGCGTCAAGGTGAATCGGGAGGGCTTCGACACCATGGGCGGCAGTCAGGATCGTGTCGCGGACCCGCCTCGCGTCGGCGTGACGGATCGGGCGACAGCGACGTTTACGGGAGCTCTCCGTCGGCGAAGAGAACCAGCGACGACAGGAGCCGTGGGTACTGGCGGATGAGTCCGATACGGCTCTCCTCCCACCGACGGACCGAGTCTCGAGCCGTCTCGCGGTCGAAGCGCCCCAGCAACGAGAGCAACCGCGGACGCAGCCCGAGCACGAACGACTCCGCGGCGACGCCGAGGCGCAGGTGTTCGGGCATTGCCCGCAGCGCACCGTCGACGTAGTCGGCGATGGCGCTCCGTCGCCGCGTATCGGTGTCGTCGGTCAGCGACGCGACCACTTCCCGCTCGAGCCACAGCACGGCCATAGGGTAGGGCGCACGCCGTGCCGGCCGCATCGCGGAGCGCGCAGGTCACGTTCACGCTCGGACGAACCGGCTTCGGAGCGCGTTGACCCCGGCGATCAGACCGGTCGCGCCGAGCACCACGAGCGCGGGCTCCGCACCGACCCGGAACCGCTGGTTCCCGTACGTCGCGAGGGTGCTCAGCGACACCATCACCATCGTGGCGAGCAGGGGCCAGACACGGAGGTGACGCCGGATGGCGAACGCCAGTCCCGTCGTCGCGAAGACCAGGATCACCCAGTACATCCGGGTTCCGATCGTCTCCCAACGGAGGGGGCGGCCCTCCAGTGCGGCCTCGTTGATCTGCTGGTGCGGCCGGAACAGTCCCCACGTCCGCAGGAAGCGGGCCGCACCCACCGCGGGAAGGCGGTCGGCGTGATGACGTGCGTAGCGAAGCCCTCGATCGCGGTGCTGGGCCGCGACACGTGCTTCGTTGAAGTGGGGCTGACGGATGTCGAACCCGGTGAAGCACGCGTCCGGTGACGAGGGGGCGAGCGTGAAGTTGGAGCGCCACAGCCCGATCGCCGCGCCCGAGTAGACGGGACGGCAGTTCGCACCCTCGAGTGCGGTCCCGATGTTCGTCGACACCGGCACGAACGAATGGAACGTTCGTTGGTTGCGCAGCGTCCATGGCACGACCACGAGCGCCGAGACGCCGATGCCCACGGCAGCGAGCAGCACACGACGTCGCGCGCTGCGATCGGACGCCCGAACCGCGAGCGGTAACACGAGCAGCAGCGCAAGCACGCCGCCCTCCGCGCGCGTCAGTGTCGCCAGACCGATCACCGCCCCGAGCGCCGCGAAGCGAACGGTGGTGGGCCGCTCCGCCGTCTGATACGCGAGGAGCAAGGCGACCGCGACCGTGAGCGCGAACACCGTCTCGCTCATCAACGTCGCGTCGCTCAGGAACAGCATCGGGTACACCGCGGCCGCGAAAGCCGCGGCCAACCCGACTGCCATGCCCGCAACCCGACGTCCGACGAGGCCGATGACGACCACCGTCGCGGTCCCGACGACGCCCATGCACATCCGCTGCGCGTACACGCTCTTCGCGCCGAGCCACGACGCGACCGACACCACCGTCGGGAAGAGCGGCGGGTATTCGGCGGTGGCGTGCACCTTGTGGAGCAGGAGGAGGTCGAAGGGCCGGATGTAGCCCCGCCCCGCGGCGAGGTTGTTCGCGAGAAGGTGATACGCGCTCGCGTCGCCGACCTTCGGGACGTGCGGGCCGGCCACGCTGATGAAGATCCAGCGCACCGCGATCGCGAGCGCGCCAGCGCCCGCGAGCCCGAGCCCGAAGGCCGTGGGTGCCCACCGGTTCGGGTGCCGAGATGCGCCGGTGGATGCCGCGGCGGGATCCCCTCGGCGTTCGCCGGTGAGCTTCATCGGCAGGGCGGCTCCGCGCAGTGGCCGGATCGGGTCCCCGGCTCCTCCACCCGCGGACCCACCACCGGCGGGATCGGCTCCGGCGGGTTCGTACCCTAGCCCCCTGCCCGTCACGAGACCGTTGCCTGGATCGGGCGCCGCCCACGGTCGATGTCACGCGTTGTTCTCCGGTCATTCACCGGGAGTTCAGACTGAGACGGAAGAGCGGAGGCGACACTGTTGACACCTGTGGACGGGTCGCGGGCTGCTGATTCGTCGCCTGCAGGCCGTCCGAGCACGGCGGAAGGGGAGGGCAGACCGTGGACCCGGCCGAAGTCGTCGCCGTACTCGCCGCGCTGCTCGGTGGATACCTCGCCGGGCGCACCGCCGGCGCACACAGCGGCGAGAACGGCCGCTCGGACCCGCTTCGCGTCGTAACCGGCACGCTGCAGCGGGCCGGACAGGTTGCCGGCGCCGCCGCCGGTCAGGCGGTGTCGGCGTCGGTTGACGTCGGCCGGCGCGTGCTGTCCAGCGTGGGGGATTTCAGCGCGCTCGGAGCGGATGCGTTGCGCGGTGCAGCGGCGGGCGCGGGCTTCGGCTTCATCCAGTTCCGCGCGGCCCGCCATGTGCGGGGGAGCCCGACGTCCTCGCGTGCGGCGGTCGCCAAACCGGGAACCGACACCGGCGACGCGGGAAGCGATCCCGAGCCGTCGAGCTCCGCTGCTGCCCCGGCGAGCGTTCTCGTGACGAACGGTACGCGGTTCCACCGGCCCGGATGCGCGTCCGTGCGCGGTGACTCGCGGGAGGTGAGCCGCGACGAGGCACTGGCCGAGGGCCGGGTGCCTTGCCGGGCGTGCAACCCGTGACCCGCAGCGAGGTGGGTACCAAAGATTCAGCGGCGACGACCGTCGTTGCTCCCCAACCGGACGCGCGGCGCGACGACGGCCTGAAGCGCATCCGGCGCCACCGGCGTCGCCATGTAACCAACGGGCGCGCGGCGATCGAGGTCCGAGGGATCGATCGTCCGGGGACGGAGCGCTTCGCCTCTGCGCTCGTCGAGGCGCTGGAGCGTCTGAGCGGCGTCGATTGGGCGGCGGTCAACCAGGTGATGGGCCGCGTCGTCGTCGCCTTCGACGGCGAGGAGCTCGACCTCGACGACCTCGTCGACGCGGTCGAGTCGATGGAGGTCCAGTTCGGTCACGACGACGAGATGTTCCCGATCGAACGTCCGGAACACCCGGGTGACCCCGAGCCGGTGATGCGGCAGGCATTCGCGATCGGCGCCGACGTGGTTGGCCTCGGCGTGAGCGTCGCCGGCCGGCTGCTTCGCGTACGGCCCATTCCGCTGCAGTGGACCGCGGCGGTCGGATTACTCGACAGCGTGCCGCGCGTACGGCACGAGATCGAGCGTCGCATCGGTCATCCGATGACCGAGCTCGGCTTCGCCACCGTCAACGCGGCGGCGCAGGCGCTCGCCCAAGGGGCGGTGGGCATCGCGGCCGATCTGGCGCAGCGGACCGTCCTGTACCGCGAGGCCACGGCGCGACGCGCGGTGTGGACACGCGTGGAGCCTCACCTGTCGCACGCGCCGCATGATCCGACATTGCCGCCGGTGGAGATGATGAAGCGGTCCGCGCCGTTGCCCCAGGGCCCGGTGGAGCGCTACGCGAACCGGGCCGGCCTCGCGGCGCTCGCCGCGGGAGCGGTGATGCTCGGTGTCACACGTGATCCGGGCCGGGCCGGTGACGCTCTCCTCGCGGGCATGCCGAGGGCGGCACGCGCCGGACGTGATGCCTTCTGCGGTGAGCTGACGCGCGTTTTGGCGGATCGTGACACCGTCGTGATGGATACCCGCGCGCTCCGCAGGCTCGACCGCGTCGACACGCTCGTCCTCGACACGTCGGTGCTCACGACCGGTCGCAGCCGGCTCGGATCTCTGGTTCCGGCGCGGCCCGACGTCGACGTGCGCGCACTCGCGACCGCGGCCGCCGAGCTGTTCGACGCGGACGAGCCGGGCGCCACCCGTTCGTCGGCCGACTTCGTTTTCGGTCCCGTGGATCGACTCGGCGTCGAAGTGCCGGCGGAGGTTCGGCGCCTTGCGTCGGAGGACGCGCCCGAGGCCGCGCTCTTCGGCCTCGTCCAGCACGGAGAGCTCGTGGCGGTCGCCCCCGTGCTTCCCGAGCTGGAGACGCTCGCGGACCCCATCGTGCGCGCAGCACAGGCGGCGGGGCTGCGTGTCATCGTGGCCGGACGCAAGAGTGGTGTGGCGCGACGGGTGCGTGCCGACGGCGACTGCGCGGCCGGTGGCCATCTTTCCGGCTCGGTGCGCAACTTGCAGGCCGAGGGTCACGGAGTCGTGCTCGCGACGCGCCACGGTCACGCGGCGCTGATCGCGGCCGACTGCGGCATTGGTCTCTACGACGAGCCGACCCCGGTGCCGTGGGGAGCCGACGTACTCTGCGGCCGGCTCCAAGAGCTGTGGCTCATGACCTTGGCGATCCGCAGTGCGCGAGACGTGAGCCGCCGGTCGAGCACGCTCGCCCTCTACGGCTCCGGTGCCGGGGCGCTACTCGGTTTGTCGGGACCGCGGCGCGGTTCCGCCGGTCGGATCCTGCTCGGCATCAATACCGCGGCCATCGGAGCGACCGCGATGGGTGTGTGGACGGCCTCCGCCCTCGGACACCGCCCACCGCCGCGCGCCGGGGCCGCGACACCCTGGCACTCGTTGAGCGCCGACTCGGCGCTCGACGAGCTCGGCACGTCACTCGACGGCCTCTCCGAACGTGAGGCCGAACGGCGACGCTCCGAGTTGGTGACCGAGGAGGACGGCGAGGCCCCGCCGCTCGTGCGCGCCGCGCTGCAGGAGCTGGCGAGCCCACTCACACCGGTGCTCGCCACCGCGGCCGGGATCTCCGCGATCACCGGCAGCGTCGTCGACGCGGGCCTGATGACCGCGCTCGTCGGACTCGACGCGCTCGTCAGCGCGGTGCAACGCGGCCGGGCCGATCGTTCCCTGCGGCGCCTCGTCGACAGCAGTGCGCTCACGGTGCGCGTGCACCGTGAAGGTGTCGCACGCACGGTGCTCGCCGATCGCCTCGTTCCCGGCGACGTGATCGAGCTGCACGCCGGCGATGTCGTGCCGGCCGATGCGCGAGTCATCGACGCGCATGCGCTCGAGGTGGACGAGTCGAGTCTCACGGGCGAGTCGCAGCTCGTGATGAAACACGCCGAGCCGTCGCTCGCGGATGCGCTCGCCGATCGCCACTCGATGCTGTTCGAGGGAACGACGGTCGCCGCCGGACGCGGCCTCGGGGTCGTCGTTGCGACCGGTGACGAGACCGAGGTGGGACAGGTTGCCCGCATGCGCGGGCCGCAGAAGACGAGCGGCGTCGACCGCCGTCTCCGCGCGATGACCTCGGTGACGATCCCGGTTGCGCTCGGCGCGGGCGGTGTGCTGGCCACGGCGGGGTTGTTGCGAGGTCAGCCGCCGACCCGGACGCTCAGTACCGGCATCAGCCTGGCCGTGGCCGCGGTTCCCGAAGGGCTGCCGCTCATCGCGACGATTGCAGAGCTCGGCGCCGCACGGCGGCTGTCGCGACGCGATGCGCTCGTTCGTCACGGACGCGCGATCGAGGCGCTCGGGCGTGTCGACGTGCTCGCCTTCGACAAGACCGGCACGCTTACCGAGGGACGGATCGCGCTCCAGCGGGTCTCCGACGGAACGGTCGACGCACCGCTCGACGAGCTCGCAGACGAGCAGCAGGCCGTGCTCCGTACGGCATTGCGCGCGACACCCCGTCCCAACTCCGACGGCTCGATGCCGCACCCGACCGACGCAGCGGTCGTCGCCGGCGCCGAAGTGGCAGGCGTGTCGCGTGACAACACGAACGCGTGGGAGACCATCGACGAGCTCCCGTTCGAACCCGCGCGCGGCTATCACGCCGTGGCGGGTGCGTACGGCCAGGGCAGGCGCATCGCGGTGAAGGGCGCACCGGAGACCGTGCTTCCGCGCTGCGACACGTGGCGCGGGCATGGCCCGCTCGACGATGCCGCACAGCGGGAGCTCGAGAAGACCATCGAGGATCTCGCGCGCCGAGGTTTGCGCGTGCTCGCGGTCGCCGAGCGTCCGACCCGCGGCAAGCACGTGACCGACGAGCGCGTCGCTCGGTTGGAGCTGCTGGGCTTCGTCGCGCTCGCCGACACCATTCGCGACACCGCGCTCGACGCCGTCAACGGACTGCTTCGCGCCGGTGTCGGCGTCGTCATGTTGACGGGCGACCACCCCACCACCGCGGAGGCGATCGCGGCCAAGCTGGGCCTGCTCAACGGTGATGCCTCACGGCGGACGCTGACGGGGCCCGACCTCGACACGTTGAGCGACGGGGATCTCGACGAGATCGTCGAGAGCGTCGCGGTGTTCGCTCGCGTCAGCCCCGCCCAGAAGGTGCGCATCGTCGAGTCGCTGCGGCGGCGTGGCCGTGTCGTTGCGGTCACGGGCGACGGCGCAAACGATGCTCCCGCCATCCGACTGGCCGACGTAGGCATCGCCCTCGGGGAACATGCCACGGAAGCGGCACGCGACGCGGCCGACCTCGTGGTCACCGACGACCGCATCGAAACCATCGTGGACGCGATCATCGAGGGACGCGCCATGTGGTCCTCGGTACGTGACGCGATCTCGGTGCTGCTCGGCGGAAACCTCGGCGAGATCGTGTTCGTCCTCGGCACGGGCCTCTTCGGACAGAGCAGCCTCAACGCCCGCCAGCTGCTGCTCGTGAACCTGCTCACGGACCTCGCACCTTCGCTCGCGCTCGCACTGGCACCACCTCGCCATACCACGCCGGAGTCGCTGGCCCGTGAGGGACCCGAGGCCTCGCTCGGGTCTGCGTTGACGCGCGACGTCGCGATCCGCGCCGCGTCGACTGCGGGCGCGGCCGGCCTCGCATGGGCGGTCGGCCGGGCCACGGGCTCGGCGCAACGCGCCGGCAGCATCGGTCTCGTCGCGCTGGTCGGGGCGCAGCTTGGTCAGACCGCGATCGCGGGACGCGGGAGCCCGCTGGTGCTGGGCGCGGCGGGTCTGTCGATGCTCGCGCTGGCGTCGGCGATCCAGCTTCCCGGCCTCTCGCAGGTGTTCGGCTGCCGCCCGCTCGGCCCGGTCGGGTGGGGGATCGGGCTCGGGGCCGCCGGACTGGGGACGGCCGCGGCGTGGATCGCCCCCCGCGCCCTTCCTGCACCGCGCCCTGCGACCCCCGGGCGCTGAACGGTCGAGCCGCGCTAGCGGTGCCCGCGCAGTCGAATGGCCTCGCGCGCCAACACCTGCAAGGTGCCGAGCGCCGTGGCGCCCCAGGTGTAGCGCGACGCGTACTCGCCCGCTCCGGTCGACAGGCGGCGTCGGAGGTCGTGGTCGCGAAGCACCTGCGCGAGCGCCCCGGCGAGATCCTCGCGTCGCTCGCCGGTCAGCAGACCCGTTCGACCGTCGACCACCGCGTCGAGATGACCGGCGATGCGCGTCGCGACGGCGGGAGTGCCGCACGCGGCCGCTTCCGTCAGCGTCATGCCCCACCCTTCGCGCGCCGACGCGCTCGCGATCACCCATGCGGAGCGGTACAGGTCGATCAGTTCTTCGTCGGTGACGTGGCCCGGCAGGGAGATCCACTCGTCGGCCGACGCCTCGCGCAGTCGAGCCTCGAGCGACTCGCGCTCGTATCCCTCGCCGATGATGACCGCGCGCAGCTCGGGAACCTGCTGCTTCGCGTCGACGAGCGCGTCGATCAACAGGTCGAAGCGCTTGACCGGTACCAGGCGCCCCACCGCGACGACGAGGGGCTGCGCGGCCGGCTCACCCGCCGGCGAGAACTTCGGATCGATGCCCGGCGGTACGACCGTGACCCGGCTGGACTTGAAGCGCAGCTCGTTCACCAGCTCGTGCTTCGACGACTCCGACAACGTCACCACCGGCGTCCAGTGGTAGACGG
>CAZJSY010000090.1:0-13872 GCA_964548555.1 uncultured Burkholderiales bacterium | reverse complement strand
CGGAACCGCTCCTCGTCCTCGCCGTACCCGACGCCGGTGCAGTAGTTGAACAGCGCGTCGAACCACACGTAGGCGACGTGCTCCGGGTCCCAGGGCAGCGGCACCCCCCAGTCGATGGAGGTGCGGCTCATCGAGAAGTCGCGCAGGCCCTGCTTGATGAATCCGATCACCTCGTTGCGCCGGCTCTCCGGCTGCACCGCGTCGGGATGTGCTTCGTAGTGGTCGAGCAGCCGCTGCTCGTAGCGGGAGAGCTTGAAGAAGTAGTTCTCCTCGGTCACCCGCTCCACTGGCCGCTCGTGGATCGGGCAGCAGAGGCCGTCGATGAGCTCGTCCTCGCTGTAATAGGCCTCGCAAGCCACGCAGTAGAGGCCCTCGTAGGTTCCGAGCTCGATGTCCCCGGCGTCGTACACCGCCTGCATGAACTTCTGGACCGCCCGGTAGTGGCGGGGTTCCGTGGTGCGGATGAAGACGTCGTTCCTGATGTCGAGAAGCCGCCACGTCTCCTTGAAGCGCTCGCTGTTGCGGTCGGCGAGCTCCTTCGGGGAGATCCCGAGGGCCTCGGCGGCCTGCTGGATCTTCAGACCGTGCTCGTCGGTCCCGGTGAGGTAGAGGACGTCGTCGCCCCACAGCCGGCGCCACCGAGTCAGGACGTCGCCCGCGACGGTCGTGTAGGCGTGCCCGATGTGGGGGACGTCGTTGACGTAGTAGATCGGAGTTGTCACGTAGAAGGGGCGCGACATACCGACCTACGATACCGATCGTTTCCGGCGAACCGACGCCGAATACGTGGTCGGGGGGTGCGTCCGGTGAAAGCGATCGGCATGGCGCGCAAGGTCGATCAGCTCGGACGGATCGTGCTTCCGGCCGAGCTGCGCCGTCTCTTCGGCATCCACGAGGGCGACCTGGTGGAGATCTTCGTGGAGGACAACCGCATCGTCCTCTCGAAGGTCGAGGAGCACTGCGTCTTCTGCGGCGCCACGACGGAGTTGCGCGAGTTCAACGGGAAGCTCGTCTGCGCGACGTGCGTCGAAGGGCTCAAGGGCTCCTAGGCGCTCGTCGATCGCGGCCGAGCGCGACGGCAGCGTCGTACGCGCGCCGTTTGGCCACGCCGAGCTCGCTCGCGACCGACGCCGCGGCGTCGCGTGGTGACAGCCCGCGGTCGAGCGCGTGACGCACGGCCGCATCGACGTCGACGTCGTCGACGGGAGGCGCAATCTCGGGCGCCGGTCCGACGACGATCACGTGCTCGCCGCGCGCGTCGCGTTCCTTCGCGCGGCGCGCCGCGTCGCCCAACGTTGCGCGCCACGTCTCCTCGTGCAGCTTCGTGAGCTCACGGGTCACCGTGACCGGACGATCCTCGCCGCACGCGTCCGCGAGGTCGGCGAGCGTCCCCGCGACGCGCCCGGGCGCCTCGAAGCACACGACGGTACGCGTCTCCCCCGCGATCGCGTGCAGCCGCTCACGGCGCTCTCGACCCTTGCGGGGAAGGAACCCCTCGAACACGAAGCGGTCGGCCGGGAACCCGGAGACCGCGAGCGCGGCGAGCACCGCGCTCGGGCCCGGCACGGTGGACACCCGAACGCCGGCTTCGTGGCACGCCTGCACGAGCGCCGTTCCAGGGTCTGACACACCGGGAGTACCTGCGTCGCTCACGTACGCGACGGTGCCACCACCTTCGATGCACGCCACGACCCTCGCCGCGGCCTCTCGTTCGTTGTGGGCGTGCACCGCAACGAGACGGCCCCCCGCGTGAATTCCGGACGCGGTCAGCAATGCGCGCGTCCGGCGCGTGTCCTCCGCTGCGATCAGCGTGGCGTGTCGCAGCACGTCGACGGCCCGCGGTGCAAGATCGCCCAGGTTGCCGATCGGCGTCGCGACGAGAACGAGCCCGGGCCGGGGCCCGTCACCGTCTTCCGTCACGCGCTATTCCTTCACTTCGACGACGTCGAGCGCGTGCAGGCGCCACCGTTCGAACGCGCCTGCGGCCGCCTCGACGACGAACCCGGAGCGCCTCACCACCCGCGAGATCCGCCAGGGACGCATCGTGACCGTGTGGAGCACGACGCCGTCGTTCGTGCAGAACGCGACGTCGATCGGGAAGCGCATCCCCACGGTGTGCACCTGCCGGCACGGCCGCAACACGAGCGCGCCCTCGAAGCTCTTGCGCCCGAGCAACCCGCGCATGCGCGCCCGGTGCGTCGTGGCCAGCTCCGCGCTGGCGAGGACCTCGCCGTCGCGGACGAGCCACGCCACGCTCGTCCCGTCGCGGTCGTTTCCGTTGCCCGATCTCATCGGCGCAGCTCCGGGGTCGTCAGACGTTGAAGCGGATCTCGAGGACGTCGCCGTCGGCCACCTCGTATTCCTTCCCTTCGACCCGCAACTTGCCCAGTTCCTTTGCCTTGTTCCACGAGCCGATGTCGAGCAGCTCGTCCCAATGGATCACCTCGGCCCGGATGAACCCGCGCTGGAGGTCGGAGTGGATGACGCCCGCGCACTCGGGCGCCTTCGCCCCGGCCCGGAAGGTCCAGGCCCGGCTCTCCTTGTCGCCCGTCGTGAAGAACGTCCGGCGCCCGAGCAGGTTGTGCGCGGCCCGTGCGACCCGGGGCAGCACGCTCTCGGGGATCCCGAAGCTCTCGAGCAGCTCCGGGCGGTCGTCGGGCTCGCACGCCGCGATCTCGGCCTCGATCTCCACGCAGACGCCGAGGGCGTCGGAGCCGAAGGGGGCAACCACGCCGGCGGCGCCCTCGAGCTGATCGAGACCGAGGTTCACCACCACGAGCACGGGCTTGTTCGTGAGGAGGAACACCGGGGCGAGCAACGCCCGTTCATCCGTCGTGAGCTCGGAGCGGTACACCGGCACGCCGTCGCCGAGCTGTTGCTGCGCGTGCTCCAGGGCCGCGATCTCCGGCCCGAGGCTCTTGTCGCCCTTGGCCGCCCGGCGCTGGCGATCGAGGCGCTGCTCGACCGACCCGAGATCCGCCAGCACCAGCTCGTACTCCAACGTGGCGAGGTCGTCGGCCGGGTCGTTGCCGTCGGTGCCGCGCAGCACGTAGAGGATCGCGTCGGCGTCGCGCAGCGACCCGAGGAGCTTGGCACCGAGCCCCTCACCCGGACGGGAGCCGGGCGCCAGGCCAGGGATGTAGTCGACCTCGAACGTCGCGTGCACGGTCTTCTTCGACTTCGACATCTCCGAGAGCCGGTCGAGGCGGCTGTCGGGCAGCTGGGCGACGCCCTTCATGGTCTCGAACCCGCCCGGCGTCGGCAGGCCGGTGAGCGCGCTGAAGAGGCGCCCGTGGTCGGAATCGGGGAGGCCGACGAGGCCGAGATGCTCCATCACGACTCAGGGTACCGGCGGCGCAGGCTTCCTCGACTAGCCTGCAACGCTCCGACCGGCGGCATCGAAGGCGACGACATGAGCAAGAAGACGAAGAAGCGCAAGCTCAAGGCGCGGCGCAACAAGGCGAACCACGGCAAGCGACCGCTCGCGGGCCGCCGCTGATCAGGCCTCGGCGTTTCGGGCCATCGGCACGAGTCGGTGGTCCCGTGTGAAGAGTCGCCGGCTGACGCCGAGCGCGACGACGGTGGTCGTGGTCGCGGCCGAGCCGAGCACCAGGTACATGACGGCCGCCTGCACCAGCACCGCCTTCATCGGGGCGGCGCCGGCGAGGATGAGACCCGTCATCGCACCGGGGAGAAAGACGATCCCGACGGCCTTGGTGCTTTCGATCTGCGGTATGAGCGCGGTCCGCAGCGCGGCCCGCAGATAGGGACGGGCCGCCTCACGCGACGACAGGCCGAGCGACAGCCGGGCCTCGACCTCGGCGCGCTTGTCGCGCAGCTCCTCGAACACGCGCCGGCCGACGAGCACCGTCGCGGTCATGGCGTTGCCGACCATCATCCCGGCCAGAGGGATCAACGCCCGGGCCTGCAACGGGAAGACGTTGAGCCCGAACAGGACGCCGAGCGTCACGACCGCGGACGTCGCGAAGGCGGCCAGCGCGAGCACGAACATGTCGGGCACCTCACGCGCCCGCCGGCGAACGGTCTCGGCAGCGAACACCACCATTCCGAGCACCCACACCCACGACCAGCCGAGCGAGTGACGCGATCGGAACAGCACCGACAGCAACAGTCCCACGACCAGCAGCTGCACCATGGCCCGCGCCGACGACCACACCATGCTTCCCTCGAGCCCGAGCCGTCGCCACAGTGAGATCGCGACGGCCACGCCGACGAGGACGAGCGACGTCAGCAGGCCCGTCCATCCGATGTCACCGGTCACCTCGAGCCTCCTTCGTCGCCCCCGTCGGTGAGGAACTGCAGCGCCTCCGATGGCATCGACGCGACGTCGAAGTCGCGGGCCGCACCGGTGTGCACGATCGTTCCCTTCACGACGACGACCACCTGATCCGCGATGCGGTTCACCTGTTCGAGATCGTGACTGACCCACACCACCGGGACACCTCCCAAAGCCTGGGTTCGGGCGAGGGCCTCGAGCGCGTAGCGCGTGTGCGGGTCGAGCGACGAGGTCGGCTCGTCCATCAACAGGACCTCGGGATCCGTGAGCAGCGTCCGTGCGAGACAGACGCGCTGCGCCTCACCGCCCGACAGCTCGGTTGCCGGACGATCGAGGAAGCCGGGGCCGAGCTCGACCCGCTCCAGCACCGCCGTCATGGCCGCCTCGTCGGCGTCGGCCTGGGCGACGTGCAGGTTGTCGGCCACGGACCCGGGGAACGGCGTGGGCCGCTGCGCGACCAGGCCGACCCGGCGGCGCAGCACCAACGGATCGAGCTGCGCGACGTCGCCGCCACGGAACAGCACCCGACCGCGGCTCGGGACCTCGAGGCGGTTGCACAGACGCAGCAGGGTCGTCTTCCCCGCGCCGGACGGACCGACCACCGCGGTCACGCCGGAGGCGGGGATACGACCCGTCAGATCGACGACGAGGGGGCCTTGGGGACCGTCGACCGCGACGTGCTCGAACTCGAAGAGGATGTCGATGAGGGGATCTTCCCACCGACCGGTGAGACGGAACGGGCGAGGACGAGGACGACGACGGCGACCAGAGGGCCGACCGCGAGGCTCGCGATGCTCGCGAGCCGCTCGTCGGCGGGCAGCACGTCGTAATGACGCACGTGGTACGCGAGGTGCAGCGCCCCGTCGACCAGCCACCCGATGCCCGCGGCGCGCACGAGTGCCGGCGTCAACCAGACGGCCGCGAGGAGCGCCACGATCGCCAAACCGAGCGAAAGCTCACCGACGTCGCGCACCAGGTGCTCGTTGAACGGTCCGTCGGCCGACACCCACTGCTGGCCCAGCCCCGGGAAGTCAGCGTAGAAGGACCGCGGCGCGAAGGCGGCCCACACGCCGACGACGGCTCCCGAGATCCCGAGGACGCCCAATCCGATCCGGAGTGCCGTCTCACGGGTGTCTCGCCTCTCACGCATCGACCGCCTCCTCCGTGCGTGCCTGCGCCGTGGCGCGCCAACCCTCGCGAGCGCTCGGGTAGCGCGGCGTCCAACCGGTCGCTTCCTTGAACCGATCGTTGCGAACGCGTTGCGACCGGGCGAGCACCGCAGAGTTGCCTGCTGCGAGGCGGACGACTGCGGGCGGGACGACCCGAAGACGGCGCAGGTCGAACGCATCCGCGAACGCATCCGCGTAGTCGCGTCGCAGCAGCGGCTCGTCGTCGGTCACGTTGTACGTACCGGACGGCGCTGCCAGTGCTGCCGAGACCGCGCTGCCCGCGTCGTCGGTGTGGATGCTCGACACGTAGCCGTCGCGTGCACCGACGACCGGTGCGAGTCGCCAACGCGCGAAGCGCAACGACGCGTCGGTCGACTCGGCCGTGGGACCGTAGACGGCCGAGAACCGCAGTGTGACGCCGTTCCCGCCTCGTGCACGGAACCGCTCGACCTCGCGTTCGAGGTCCAACACCGAGTGCAGCGCGGTGTTGTCACCCGCGAGCGGTCGGCTCTCGTCGATCCAATCCGCACCACAGTCGGGGTAGACGAAGGTGATGGACTCGGCGAGGAAGACGCCGATCCCCTGCTCCAGCGCGACGTCGACGAGCATCGGTGTGAGCTCGCTGCGCAGTCGGTTGTTCTCGGCCCACGCGGCGGGCTTGCGCATCGCCCGAACGGGCGGGATGCGCGTGGCGAGGTGGAGCAACGCGTCGGCGCCGCGCACCGCATCGGTTAGCGCGTCGCGGTCGAACACGTCGTGCATCGGCACCGGTTCGGCGCCCAGGCGTTCGATCGTCGCCGCCTTCGCATCGGAACGGGTCACCGCGCGGACGCGGTGGCCGCCGGCCACGATCTCGCGAACGGCCGGTCGTCCGAGCTCTCCGGTCGCTCCGAGGACGAACACGTCCATCACATTCCCCCTTCGCAGCTCAGGCCCCGGCGGTCAGCCGGAGCGCCTCGGTCATCCACTGCATTCCCTTGCGCAGCGCGGCCGGGCTGGCCTTCTGCGCGACCATCGCAACCAGATCCGCGATCGACGTCGCAGAGAGCTCGCCGCGCCAGGCGGCATCGGCCCGGTTCATCACCTCATGGATGGAGCACGGCACGCGGTACTCACGCGCCGCGAGCGCGGCGGGACCGCGCCGGCGGATCTCGGTGCACCGGAACGCGGGTGCGGCGCCGTCGATCGCCTCCACGACGTCGAGCACCGAGATGCGGTTCGGGTGCCGGGCCAGCCGGTATCCCCCGCGTGGGCCGGGCACCGACTCGAGGAGTCCCGCGCGTGACATGGCCTGCAGGTGCTTCGCGAGGTAGGCGGTCGGCACGCCGTGGTACTCGGCCAGCCGTCCGGCGGGGAGGGCCGTCGCCTCGGGCAGCACCGCCAGGAGCACCGCGCAGTGCAGGCCCCACTCCACCCCTTCCGAGATACGCATTATCCGGATACTAAGTATCCGGGATTCCGCCGGTCAAACAGTTCTGTGCGCACCGCCAGGAGTCAGCGTTCGTCGAGCAGGAGGTTCTGGAGCGAGCGGCCGATCCGGCCGCGCTCGTCGTAGAGCGCGGTATCCGCGAGTGCGACGCCGGCATGGTCGGGCCATGTGACCGCGTCGAGGCCGATCCACTCCCCTTCCGCCGGCCGGTGGAGCGCAACGGTGAGGTCGGGATTGATGAAGCTGTAGTGGTCCCAGCCCAGTGGTGAGCTGATGCCGTTGCCGAAGTCGGCCGCGGCGAGCACTCGCTGGAGCGGCGACGGTTCCTCGCCCGCGACGAGTGGCACCGCGAGGCGGATCCAGCACGTGCCGGGCCCCGGCTCGCCGCCGGGACCGCCCCGCACCACGCGGAATTCCACGGCGTCGGCGAAGTTGACCGGCCAGTTGCGGTCGAAGCGGGAACCGACCGCACCGTCGGGCGGACGGTCGTCGGGGCCGAGCGCGCCGTCGGGAAAGTCGAGCGGCGCCTCGCGCAGCCGCACACCGACCGCGCGCACCACCTCGACACCGCCCGCGGTGATCGCGGCCTCGACCAGCTGCACCTTCTTGCCCGGACGGATGATCCTCGCCTCGACGGTGAGTGGCTCCAGAGGGACGGGGCGGAGCAGCTCGACGGTGACGCGAGCGACGCGTGATGCGGGAGAACGTTCGAAGCCTTCGACGGCGCGCGCCAGCAACGCCGCCGGCGGCCCACCATGCTGCGCATGAGGCGACCACGGACCTCGGGCCAGCTCGGTGGGAACGAACCGCTCGCCGTCGCGATGGAACACGGCGTCGGGCAGACCAGCACGATCGGGCGACTGGGGCACGGCGGCAGGTTACCGACCGAACGTTGTGTGGTTTCACGGCGCATAGCGCCGTGAAACCACACAAGGTCAGTGGGCCTCACCAGGGTTCGAGCGTCCCGAGGTATCCGAGGATGGCCGCCGTCGTCTCCTCCGGCCGCTCCTGTTGCGTCCAGTGCCCGCAGTCGGGGATCACTACCCGCCGGAGGTTCGGCACGCGCTCCTCCATCCCGACGGTCATCGCGGGGCTGAGCACCGGATCGTCCGCCGCGGAGATCATGAGACAGGGCACCTCGATGCGCACGTCGGCCAGGTCGGCCGTGAGCTCCCAGTTGCGGTCGAGGTTCCGGTAGTACTCGATCGGCGGCGTGAACGCACCCGCCGGTGAGAACGCGTCCACGTACACGTCGATCACCTCGTCGGGAAACGCGTCGACATTGCGGGTCACCTCGCTGCGGAACATGAGCTCGAGGAAATCACGTGCGCCGCGACCCCACGACAGCACCCACTCGGCGACGCCCCGGTCCTGCAGCTGCACGATGTACACCGGCGGGTCGAACACCTGACGCATCAGCTCCACGGGCGGGATCGCCGGACGGGGGAGGTCGGGTGTGTTCACGCCGATCACGCCCGCCGTCATGTCGGGGTACCGGCGCGCGAAGACCCACACGAGCAGACCGCCCCAGTCGTGACCGACCACGACTGCACGCTCGTGTCCGAGTGCGCGCACGAGATCTGCCAGGCACGCGTTCAACCACTCGATGTCGTACTGCACGTCCGGCTTGTCGGAGCGCCCGTAGCCCGGGAGATCGACGGCCACCGCCCGGTAACCCGCCGCGGCCAACGGCGCGAGCTGGTGGCGCCACGAGTACGAGGTCTCCGGGAAACCGTGGCAGAGCAGCACCAGGGGACAGTGGCGGGCGCCCGCGCACCGGTCGTCTTCCCGGTAGAACAGGCGGATCCCGTTGGCGGTCGCGTAACCCTCACGCACGCGGGCGAACCGTAGCCCTCCCGGTAGGATCGCCGGGTGCCCGACCTCGTACTCGTCGACACGCACGAACGCGTCCGGGTGATCACGCTCAACCGTCCCGATGCCCGCAACGCGCTCGACACACCCCTCCAGCGCGCGTCGGCTCTCGCGCTGGTGGCGGCCGAAGCCGACGACGACGTCGACGTCGTCGTGCTCACGGGCGCCGACCCCGCGTTCTGCGCCGGACTCGATCTGCGCGAGCTGGGCAGCACCGGCGACAACTTGAAGGGTGGTGGGTCCGACCCGACCGGCAACCCGTTCGCGGCACTCTGGAACATGACCAAGCCCGTCATCGGAGCGGTCAACGGTGCGTGTGTGACGGGCGGCTTCGAGCTCGCCCTCGCGTGCGACTTTCTCGTCGCATCGGAACGGGCGAAGTTCGGCGACACCCACGCGCGTGTCGGCGTGACCCCCGGTGGCGGAATGAGCGTGTTCCTTCCCGCCGCCGTCGGCGTCCGAATGGCGAAGCAGATCAGCCTCACGGGCAACTTCGTCGACGCGGCGCGCGCGCTCGAGCTCGGTCTCGTCAACGAGGTCGTCGCACACGAGGAGCTGCTGCCGCACACGATCGAGATCGGTCGGGACATCGCGGGCAACGACCCGCGCGCCGTGCGCAACCTGAAGCGGCTCTACGACGAGAACCAGAAGCTGAGCGGCGCCGACGCGATCGCGAACGAGCAGCGGGTGTTCCGGTCGTGGAAGGTCGATCCGGCCGAGGTCGAGCGCCGTCGGGCCGCCGTGGTGGCCAGAGGCCGGACCCAGTAGGACCACCCGCCGGTAGCTCCCGACTCCTCACCCGGAGCGGTGGAGGCGGCCCATAGGCTAGGCGCCCGCATGCTGTTCCCGACCGTCACGTTCGCGATCTTCTTCATGATCGTGCTGCCGGTGAGCTGGCTCCTGATGCCGACACCGGCTCGCTGGAAGCTGTTCATGCTCGCGGCGAGCTACTACTTCTACGGCTACTGGAACTGGCGCTTCATTCTGCTGCTCGTCGCGTCGACGCTCGGAAACCAACTCTTCGCCCGGCTGATCCACCGAAGCGACAACGAAGGGCTCCGCCGGGCGTACCTCGCGGCCGCGGTCGCGATGAACCTCGGCGTGCTGGCCTACTTCAAGTACTACGACTTCTTCGTCAGCTCGGCCCAGAACGTCCTGCGCAACGTCGGCATCTCGATCGCGCCCGAGATCGTCGCGATCACGTTGCCCGTCGGGATCTCGTTCTTCACCTTCCAGGCGCTGAGCTACGTCATCGACGTGTACCGGCGGAACTTCGAGCCGGTCGGGCTCCTCGACTTCGCGGTGTACCTCTCGTTCTTCCCGCATCTCGTCGCCGGTCCCATCGTGCGGGCCGCCGAGTTCCTCCCCCAGCTGCGCGAGCGCCACGACCCTCGTCGTGTCGACGCGAGCCGCGCCTTCTTCCTCATCGCCGGCGGCCTCTTCAAGAAGGTCGTCATCGCGAACTACCTCGCGACGTCGATCGTCGACAACGTCTTCGCGTCACCGGGCCGCCACTCGGGCTTCGAGACGCTCGTCTCGGTCTACGCCTACGCGGTCCAGATCTACGCCGACTTCAGCGGCTACACCGACATCGCGATCGGCCTCGCGCTGCTGCTCGGCTTCCGGTTCCCCCAGAACTTCGACGCGCCGTACACCGCCCGCTCCCTCCAGGACTTCTGGCGCCGCTGGCACATGACCTTGTCGCGCTGGCTGCGCGACTACCTGTACATCCCACTCGGCGGCAACCGTCGCGGCCGTCTTCTCACGTACCGCAACCTCATGATCACGATGGTCCTCGGGGGGCTGTGGCACGGAGCCGCATGGACGTTCGTCGTCTGGGGCACCATCCATGGCGGCGTGCTGGCCTTCGAGCACTGGCGTCACGAGGAACGGATCGCGCGCGGGCTGCCAGAGCCGTCCGACACCGTGGCGCGCCGCATGCTCGACCGCCTCCTCACGTTCCACATCGTCTGCCTCGCGTGGGTGTTCTTCCGGGCCGACTCGTTCTCGAACGCCGGCGCGGTGCTGTCGCGCATCGTGTTCCACTGGGGTGGCGGCGCCGCACTCGTCACGCCGTGGGTGCTCCTCGCCATCGCGGTGGGTATCGGTGCGCAGTACATGCCGACGCGCGCGATCGCACACGCGATGTCCCAGTTCTCCCGCCTGTCACCTGTCGCCCAGGGCTGCGCGCTCGGCGTCGGGCTCCTGTTCATCAACGCGCTCGGCCCACGCGGCGTCGCGCCGTTCATCTACTTCCGCTTCTGATTCGATGTCGCTCCCACGATGACCGTCACCCGAGAGCAAGCCTCCTCCACGACGAAGAGCGCGCCCCCCGCGGCCCGCCGTTCCGGCGAGCCGCCGCGGCGTCCGATGGCCGCGGGTCACGTCATCGTGACGCTCCTCGTTGCGCTGCTCGTCGGATCGCTGCTGAACGCGCGCGGCATGTTGAAGACCGCCAACAGCCTCAACCTCGACAGCACGCGCCGTGAAATGTCGCTCTTCTTCGCCAAGCCGCTGTACCGCATCGCGCACTTC
Organism: uncultured Burkholderiales bacterium; assembly: GCA_964548555.1. Lineage (GTDB taxonomy): Bacteria > Actinomycetota > Acidimicrobiia > IMCC26256 > JAMXLJ01 > JAMXLJ01. The sequence continues at coordinate 2,570 of CAZJSY010000090.1, read as the reverse complement.
CTCCACACCGACGAGCCGCGCCAGTGGATCCAGGACTTCATCGGCCGCGCGCACGACGACGACATCGCCAAGGTCGCGGGTCCATCCCCCACGACGAGCACGACGACGACGGCCCCGCCTCCGCCCACCACGATCGGCGCGCCCGGCGTGACGACACCGGTCCCCCCGCCGGCCACGTCGCCACCGGCGAGGCCCGTCTTCGACGCGGCCCATCCCCTGCGCGTCTATCTCGCGGGTGACTCGCTGGCCGAGGTGCCGGGCCAGGAGTACCTCAACCTCGTGACGGGCGTGAAGGCGATCACCGTCCCCAACGGCGTCGACAAGAAGATCTCGAGCGGCCTGTCGCGTCCCGACTACTTCGACTGGCCGGCGCGCATCCTCAGCCAGGTGAAGACGATCGACCCCAACGCGGTGGTGCTCACGTTCGGCGCCAACGACGACCAGACGGTGGTGGCTCCCGACGGCAAGCGGCACGGGTTCGGGTCGCCGGGGTGGGTCACGGAGTACCGGCGCCGGGTGGGCGGATTGATGGACGCGCTCGTGTCGCAGAACCGCACGGTCTTCTGGGTGGGCATCCCGGTCGTGCGTGATCCGGCACGTTGGGCGCACTACCAACTGATCGACGAGATCTACTCGTCCGAGGCGGCGGCGCGTCCCGGAAAGGTCTTCTTCATCGACACGACGCCGATCGTCGCCGGACCCCAAGGTGAGTACGAGGACTTCCTCGCCGACGCGTCGGGTCAGACCCGGCGCGTGCGATCCGCCGACGGCATCCACGTCGAGCGGCCCGGCGGCCGGCTCATCGCCGACGCCGTGCTCGCCAAGATGCACGAGGTGTGGGATCTGAGGGGCTAGGGCGGCGCGAAATACCCTGTCGAGATGGAGCTCGACGAACTCATCCAGCCCGCCGACACCAAGATCGTGCTCGTCGTCATGGACGGCCTCGGTGGCTACGCCGACGCGGAGCACGGAACCGAGCTCGAGGAGGCGGACACGCCCAACCTCGACCGGCTCGTCGCGGAGGGTATCTCGGGTCTGGTGGAGCCGGTCGGCCCCGGGATCACGCCCGGATCCGGGCCCGGTCACCTGGGCCTGTTCGGGTACGACCCCGAGCGCTTCGAGCTCGGCCGCGGTGCACTGAGCGCCGCGGGTCTCGACTTCGAGCTCCGCAGCGGCGACGTCGCCGCCCGCGGGAACTTGTGCACGCTCGGTCCCGACGGGGCCATCGTCGATCGCCGTGCCGGACGCATCCCGGACCCGGAGGCGGCCGCGGTCGTCGAGAAGCTCCAGGCCGGTGTCCGTCTCCGGGGCGCCGAAGTGTTCTTCCGTCACGAGCGCGAGCACCGGCTGCTCGTCGTGCTGCGCGGTGAGGGCCTCGAGCCCGACGTGCGCGACACCGACCCGCAGGCCACGGGCGTGCCGCCGAACGAGCCCGTACCGAACGACCCCGGCTCCAAACGCACCGCCGAGCTCGTTACCGAGCTCGACGCGCAGGTGCGAACCATCCTCGCCGACGAGCCGAAGGCGAACTTCGTGTTGCTGCGCGGGTTCGACACCCATCGCGAGCTTCCGGGCTTCGCGGACCGGTACGGGCTACGCGCGGCCGCGGTGGCGATCTACCCGATGTACCGGGGCATCGCGCGACTGCTCGGCATGGACGTTCTCGGCCGTCCCGCGGATCTCGACGAGCAGCTGCAGATCATGCGCGACGCGTGGGATCGGTACGACTACTTCTTCCTGCACCACAAGTACACCGACTCCGCAGGTGAAGACGGGGACCGGCCACGCAAGATCGCGATGATCGAGAAGCTCGACGCCGCCATTCCCGCGCTACGCGAGCTCGGCCCCGACGTGATCGTCGTCACCGGCGACCACGCGACGCCGAGCCAGATGGCCGCCCACTCGTGGCATGCAGTGCCGGCACTGCTGTGGAGCGCGCGTTGTGGTCGCGACGATGTCGCCCGCTTCGGCGAACGCTGGGCGCTGCGCGGGGGCATCGGCATGCGGCCGACGAAGGAGCTCATGCCGCTGATGCTCGCCAACGCCGGACGCCTCCAGAAATACGGCGCCTGACCCCCCGCCCGTCAGTCGGGACGCACCACGCGCCTCTGACGCCAGGCTGCGTCCCAACTGAGGAACGTTTCGGGAATCGTAAGGTCGGCGCCGATCCGTCGGCGTCGGGGCACCGTATCCTCGGCGTATGGCTCGTACAGCCGGCGAGCCCGCCCGCGGTACGCCGGTCGGGCGGCGTGTCTTCCTTGGTCTGCTCGGCGCGGGCGCGGCCGGCATCCTTTGGGGCGCCAAGGCGAGCAACTTCCTCGAGAGCACGCTCGGCAACCTCGTGTCGAAGGACGGGACCGGGTTGTCGGCGCTGCTCCCGATCGGTCGGTTCCGCATCTACACCGTCACCGGCGACCTGCCGAGCCGCAGCAAGGCCGCGTGGAAGCTCAAGGTCCACGGTCTCGTCGACCAACCATTCGAGCTCACGTACGACGAGCTGCGCGCCATGCCGCCCTTGCACCTGACCCGCGACTTCCAATGCGTCACGGGATGGCGCGTCCACAGCGTCG
>CAZJSY010000089.1:0-13878 GCA_964548555.1 uncultured Burkholderiales bacterium | reverse complement strand
TCCAGGCCCCGCCGGGCGCGATCCCGACGACGACAACCACGGCTGCACCGGCACCCGCGCCTGCGCCGGCACCGGCCCCCGCACCGGCTCCGGCTCCGGCCACGGCGACGACCGTTCCGGCGGCGACACCCACCACGGCCGCACCCGCGCCGGGGCACTGACCAACGCGCCGGCCGCCCGGCGTTCCCGCCGGGGAGTGGAAGCAGCGGCCCGATGTCGACCGCCGCTTACACTTGTCGGTCTGTGTTGCGCTTCCTGACTGCTGGTGAGTCGCACGGTCCTGCATTGACCGTCATCGTCGAGGGACTACCGGCGGGGATGCCCGTGCTGCTCGACGATGTTGCGGCCGAGCTCGCCCGCCGGCGTCTCGGGTACGGGCGCGGGCCACGCATGCGATTCGAACGCGACGACGTCGAGTTCACCGGAGGCGTGCGCCACGGCCGGACGCTCGGCTCCCCGGTGTCGTTACTGATCCACAACACCGAGTGGCCGAAGTGGCAGGAGGAGATGTCGGCCGCGCCCGGTGTGACAGCGAAGCCGTTGCGTCAGCCGCGTCCGGGACACGCGGATCTCGTGGGGATGCAGAAATACGGGTTCGACGACGCGCGCAACGTGCTGGAGCGGGCCAGCGCACGCGAGACCGCGGCCCGCGTCGCGGCCGGCGCGCTCGCGAAGGTCCTCCTGCGCCACCTCGGCGCCGAGATCATCAGTCACGTCGTCCAGATGGGGTCGGCCACGGCGCCGCTCGAGTTGCGGCCCACGCCCGACGATCTCGAGCGGGTCGACGAGTCACCGGTGCGCTGCTTCGACGCCGACGCCGAGGCCGCGATGATCGCCGAGGTGGAGGGCGCGGCGAAGGCGGGCGACTCCCTCGGTGGCGTGGTCGAGGTCCTCGGCTACGACGTGCCGCCGGGCCTCGGGTCACACGTCCATTGGGACCGCAAGATCGACGGGCTGCTCGCGCAGGCGTTGATGAGCATCCAGGCGATGAAGGGTGTCGAGCTCGGGGAGGGGTTCGACGTCGCGGGCCGGCGCGGGAGCGAGGCGCACGACGAGATCCTGTGGGATCGCGGGTCCGGTCGCTACGAGCGCGCGTCGTCGCGTGCGGGCGGTACCGAGGGTGGGATGACCACGGGCGGGCTGCTCGTGGTGCGTGCCGCGATGAAGCCTCTCGCGACGCTCAACCGTCCCGTGTTGCGCACGGTCGACACCGAGACGAAGGAAGAGACGGTGTCGTTCAAGGAGCGCACCGACGTGACGGCCGTTCCCGCAGCGGGAGTGGTCGCCGAGACGATGGTCGCGCTCGTCCTCGCGTCGGAGGTCCTGCGCAAGTTCGGGGGCGACTCGCTCGACGAGCTCGTGCGCAACCACCGCGGCTACGTCGACTCACTCCGATGAGCGCCGGCGGGGCGCACCTGATCCTCATCGGGCTGATGGGGGTCGGGAAGTCCACCGTCGGCCGTCGCTGTGCACAGCGGCTCGGCCGGCCGTTCGTCGACACCGACGACCTCGTCGAGGCGCTCGCGGGGATGCGGGTGTCCGAGGTGTTCGCGACCCGGGGTGAACGCGCGTTCCGCGCCCTCGAGGCTCAGGCCGTCGCGGACGCGTGTGCATCGCCGGTACCGGCGGTGATCGCGTGTGGTGGCGGTGCGGTGATGGATCCGGAGAACCGCCGTGGGTTGCAGCGTGCCGGCACGGTGGTGTGGTTGCAGGCGCCGCCCGAGGAGCTCACGGACCGGGTGGGCAGGGGCGACGGGCGCCCGTTGATCGCCGATCCCACCGGCGAGTCCCGCGCGCGTTCGCACGTCACCGCGACGCTCGAACGGCTCGCGTTGCTGCGCGAGTCCGCGTATGCGGCGACCGCCGACGTCGTCGTCGACACGTCTGACCGCTCTCCCGACGAGGTGGTCGACGACGTGCTGCTCGTCAGCGGAGTCGCGTCGTGACGCGCCCCGGGGGCGCGGTGACCGTCGGACCGGGGGTGCTCGCCGAGGTCGGTGCGGTCCTCGCCGGACGCCGCCGTGTCGCGGTGGTGAGTCAGCCCGCGATCGCGGTCGCGCACGCCGACACGCTCGGGTCGTCGCTCGACGCGGCGGGTGTCGAGCACGATCTGTTGCTGATCGACGACGGCGAGGACGCGAAGACCCTCACGACCGTCGAGGATCTGTGTCGCCGGTTCGCGCGCGGCGGGCTGCTGCGCGCCGACGCGGTCGTCGCGCTGGGTGGGGGTGTGGTCGGTGACACCGCCGGGTTCGCCGCGGCCGTCTACCACCGCGGCATCGACGTCGTGCAGGCTCCGACGACACTGCTGGCACAGGTCGACTCGGCCATTGGCGGCAAGACCGGGGTGAACCTCCCCGAAGGCAAAAATCTGGTGGGCGCGTTCCATCTTCCGCACGCGGTCGTCGCCGACACCGGGACGCTTGCGACCCTGCCCGAACGCGAGTACCGCTCTGGTCTCGGCGAGGTCGTGAAGTATGCGCTCATGCCCGAAGGCGCGACCGTCGCGTCGATCCTCGACGAACAGGCCGGTGCGGTGCTCGTACGCGATCCTGCGGTCCTCGGCAAGCTCGTCACCGCCTGCGTCGACATCAAGCTCGCGGTCGTCGCGGCCGACCCCGAGGAGCGCACGGGAAGACGCGCGACGCTGAATCTCGGCCACACGTTCGCTCACGCGCTCGAGACCGCGGGCGGTTACGACCTTCGCCATGGCGAAGCAGTTGCCGTCGGCCTCGCGTTCGCCGGCGCGCTCGCCGAGGCACTGGAACGCATCGCCCCCGCCGATGCGGCACGGTTTCGCGCGCTGCCGGCATCGGTCGGCCTCCCGGTCACGGTGCCCGACGGGGACGCGCTCGATCGCGACGCGCTGCTCGCGTTGATGCGCCGCGACAAGAAGGCCAAAGGCGGTCTCACCTTCGTCCTGCCCGGAGCCTGCGGGCTCGAGACGGTCGACGATCCGCCGCTCGCCGCGCTGCACCACGCGTTCGCCGCCGTGGGAGTGGGAGGCTGACGGCGTGATGGCGACGATCCTGCTCCTTTCGGGGCCGAACCTGAACCTGTTCGGCACGCGCGAGCCCGAGATCTACGGCACCGACACGCTCGACGACATGGTCGACGACGCGCGAGCGGCCGCCTCCAAGGCCGGGTACGACCTCGAGCACGTCCAGTCGAACCACGAGGGTGATCTCGTCGACGCGATCCACGGCGCGCGTGGGCGCTGCGTAGCGCTCATCGTGAACGCAGGCGCGCTCACGCACTCGTCGTACGCGCTCGCCGACGCGCTCAGCGCTTTCGACGGCGTGAAGGTGGAGCTGCACGTGTCGAACCCTTCGGCCCGCGAAGCGTGGCGTCGCGCTTCCGTCATCGCGCCGTCGGTCACGGGCACGATCGCCGGCTTCGGCAGAGCCGGCTACCGCCTTGCCGTCGAGGCCGCGGTCGCGAAGCTGGAGGAACGCCGATGACCCCCGCGCCGGCTCCGGCCTTGGAACTGCCGCCCATGGACATCGCCGGTCGAATCCCACGGCTGCGCGAGCGCGACGACTTCTCGCAGCTCGATGCGCTTCTCGTGACCCGGCTGCCGAACATCCGCTACCTCTGCGGGTTCACCGGGTCGGCAGGGATGCTGCTGATCTCGCGTGACGACGTGACGTTCGTGTCCGACGGGCGCTACGAGGAGCAGGCACACGAGCAGCTGGCGGCCGCGGGTGTCGAGGCGCGCATCCTCATCGGCACGACCGGTGCCCGCCAGCGAGAGTTGTTGCACGACGCGGTATCTGCGGGAGCGCGTCTGGGCCTCGAGGCGCACGGCATCACGTGGGCGCAGCAGCGCGCGTTCGCGAGCGAGTGGTTTCCCGACGCGGAGCTGGTGCCGACCGAGGGTCTCGTCGAGGAGCTGCGACAGGTGAAGGAGCCGGGCGAGGTCGCCCGTATCCACCGCGCGTGCTCGATCGCCGACGATGCGCTGCGGGAAGTCGCCGCACTGTTGCACGACGGTCCCACCGAGCAGGACGTCGCGCTGCGTCTCGAGCTCGCGATGCGCGAGCGCGGTGCGAGCGGCAACAGCTTCGAGCCGATCGTCGCGTCCGGTCCCAACGGGGCGAAGCCGCATGCGCGTCCGACGAGCCGGCGGATCCGGACCGGGGAGTTGGTGGTGTTGGACTTCGGATGCGTCGTGGAGGGGTATTGCTCCGACATGACCCGTACCGTGAGTGTCGGCGACCCGGGCCGTGAGGCCCGGCACCTCTGGGACGTCGTCGCCGCGAGCCAGCGGGCCGGACGTGACGCGACGAGAGCCGGTGTGGCCTGCGCCGACGTCGACCGCGCGTGTCGCAGCGTCATCGAGGAGGCCGGGCTCGGTGAACGCTTCGTGCACTCGACCGGACACGGCGTCGGCCTCGAGATCCACGAGGACCCGCGGGTGGCGGGAACCGCCCGTGATAGTTTGGCCGTCGGTCACGTCGTGACCGTCGAGCCCGGCGTGTACGTCCCGGGTGTCGGAGGCGTCCGCATCGAAGACACGGTGGTGGTCACCGCCGATGGTGCCGATCCGCTGACTGCATTCCCGAAGGAACTTGTTCTTTGAGCGTCTCGACCAACGACCTGCGCAACGGTATGGCCCTGAACCTTCCCGAGGGCCTCATGACGGTGGTCGAGTTCCAGCACGTGAAGCCGGGCAAGGGCGGCGCGTTCGTCCGCACCAAGCTGAAGAACTACCGCACCGGCGCAGTGCTCGAGCGCACGTTCCGCGCCGACGAGAAGGTGCCGCTCGCGGTGATCGACAAGCGCGAGATGCAGTACCTCTACCGCGACGGCAACGACTATGTGTTCATGGACGGCGAGAGCTACGAGCAACAGCACGTGGCCTCGAGCGAGCTCGGCGGTGCCGTCAGCTATCTCAAGGAGGGCGACACGGTGGTGTTGCCCATGTACCAAGGCCAAGTGGTCGGCGTCGACCTTCCCGCCGCGGTGGAGCTCAAGGTCACCGAGACCGAACCGGGGATCCAGGGCGACCGCGTCTCGGGCGCGCGCAAGCCTGCCACGCTCGAGACGGGGCTCGTCGTGCAGGTACCGCTGTTCGTCGAGATCGGCGACACGCTGAAGGTCGACACCCGTACCGGCGAATACCTGACCCGAGCCTGACGTGGGCTGAACGGTGACGACCCGGCGGGAGGCACGCGAGCGGGCACTCGGCCTCTGCTACGAAGCCGAGCAGCGTCTCGTCCCGGCCGCGCGACTCCTTGCCGAGCAACCCGTCGCGCCCGATCAGTATGCGAGCGAGATCCTCGAAGGCGTCGACGGCCATCGTGAAGACATCGACGCGGTGCTGCGGAAGTTCTCGGAGCACTGGGCGCTCGAACGCATGCCGGTCATCGACCGGGCGATTCTTCGCATCGCGGTCTACGAGCTGATCTGGCACCGCGAGATTCCCACACCGGTCGTGATCTCCGAGGCGGTGGAGCTCGCCAAGCTCTACTCCACCAAGGACTCCGGCCGGTTCGTCAACGGCATGCTCGGCCGTATCGCCGAAGACGTGCGCTCCGACGACGATGGCGCTTCGGGTTGCGAGACCCACGACGAAGCGCCTCCGCCATGACGACCGCGCCGGGCACCACGACGGAAGAGGTCGTCGTCGAGGAACCGGTCGACGAGGAGAAGGTCGTCACCGATGCGCCGTGGATCGTCATCGTCTGGAACGACCCCGTCAACCTCATGTCGTATGTGGTGTACGTGTTCCAGAAGCTCTTCGGGTACTCGCGCAACAAAGCCACGAAGCTGATGCTCGACGTACATCACAAAGGCAAGGCGATCGTCTCGCACGGCACGCGCGAGAAGGCGGAAGCCGACGTCGCGCGCCTTCACGCGCACGGCTTGTGGGCCACGATGGAACACGACCACGCGTGAGTGCCGCATTCCGCAAGAACCGTCGGGGTGAGGTTGTCGTGCGCCTCCGTCCGGAAGAGATCGCGTTGCTTCGCGGGCTGCCGGCGGAGCTGCGTCCGCTCGTCGACAAGGAAGAGCCGGCCGGCGACGCCGACGTGACGGCATCCGATCCGGAGATCGAGCCCACCGATACGGCCACGGAGCCCCTCGACGACACGGTTCGCCGGCGGCTGTTTCCTCTCGCCTACCTCGACCCCACGGAGGAGGAGGCGGAGCAGGAATGGCAACGGATGGTGCATCCGGAGCTCGTGCGCACGAAGCTCGAAGCGCTGTCGCTGCTCGCCGCGTCGCTCGAACGCGCCTCGGAGACACGTGGCCGGGCGGAGATCGTCCTGTCGCCCGACGAGACGGAAGCCTGGCTGGGCTCCCTCAACGATGCGCGCCTCGCGCTCGGTGTCGCGCTGGGGGTGACCGACGAGACCGATCTCGAGGCGATGACGGCCGACGACCCGGCTGCGCCCGCGTTCGCGATGTACGGATGGCTCACCGGATTACAGGGTGCGCTCGTCGACGCCTTGTTGTGAGCCGGTGACCTGATGCGGTTCCAGGCCGAACAGGAGTTCCCCGGTGTGGCACCCAAGGCAGTGGCGACACTGCTCGTCGATCCCGAGTTCGAATCACGCGTCGAGCTTCCCGACCTGTCCTTGCCGGAGGTCCTCGATCATCGCGTCGACGGCAACGACACGGTGCTGCGGCTGCGGTACGAGTTCGTCGGACACCTGGACCCCGTGGCGGTGCGCTTGCTCGGTGGCAAGAAGCTCAGCTGGGTGCAGGAGCTGCGACTCGACGTCGAGGCGGGCCGCGGCACGCTGCAGTTCGCGGCCGAGGCCGACCCGAAGCGGCTCTTCGGCTCCGCGAGCGTGGTCATCGACGGCGCCGCGTCGGGCGCGACGCGGCGTTTCGACGGCGAGCTGGTCGTGAAGGCACCGGTCGTGGGCAGCATGGCCGAACGCCGGATCGTGCCCGGTCTGATCCGCCGCCTCGACGTCGAGGCGGAGGCAGTGCGGACGAAGCTGCGCCCTGGGCGGACGCCCGGGAGGGCGTAGCGGAGGGAGCCAACGAGGCAGTCAGGAATCGACTCGGCGTCGCGGGCTGACGCGCGCGGAGTGGTACGGTGCTCGGAACCGTGAAAGGGATCCCGTGAGGTTCCTACGGAGGAAGCGATGCCCGCGCCCGAGCCCGGCTCCGAGCCGGTGGCCACGAGCCGAGAACACACGGCCCCGGATCATTACAGCTCCGGCGCTGCACTCGTTCTCCGTACCCGTGTGCTCGACGTCGACGATGTCCGCCGGGCGCTGATCCGCATCGCCCACGAGATCGTCGAGCGCAACCACGGTCCGGGCGACCTCGTCCTCGTGGGCCTCTACACCCGCGGTCCCGCGATCGCCCACCGGCTCGCCGCCGCGATCGAGCAGTTCGAGGGTGTCTCCGTGCCGGTCGGCGCGCTCGACGTCGCCTTTTACCGCGACGACATCGGGCTGCGGCGCATCCAACCGCTCGGCCCGACGCAGATTCCCGTCGACATCACCGGTCGGGTCGTCGTGCTGGTCGACGACGTGCTGTACACCGGTCGTACCGCGCGCAGCGCGCTGGACGCGCTCACCGAGCTCGGGCGCCCGCGGGCGGTGCAGTTCGCGGTGCTGGTCGACCGTGGCCACCGCGAGCTGCCGATCCGTGCCGACTTCGTGGGCAAGAACCTTCCAACCGCGGACACCGAAGACGTGCGCGTGCAGCTCACCGAGATCGACGGTGGCGTCGACGGGATCGAGCTGTGGGGCCCCGACACGGGCACACCGACACCGACCGCAAGAGCGCAGGGAAGAGGCCGGTGAAGAACCTCTTGTCGGTCGACGACCTCGGGCGCGACGGCATCGAGGAGATGCTGGGGCTCGCGGAGACGTTCGTCGAGATCACACGGCGCGACATTCCGAAGGTTCCGGCGCTCCGCGGCAAGACCGTCGTGTCACTGTTCTACGAAGACTCGACCCGTACGCGACTGTCGTTCGAGACGGCCGCGAAGCGCCTCTCCGCCGACACCATGAGCTTCACCGTCGGATCGTCGTCGGTGAAGAAGGGTGAGAGCCTCCGCGACACGGTGCAGACCATCGAGGCGATGGGCGTCGACGCGATGGTGGTGCGGCACTCCTCGGCCGGGGCCCCGCACCGGGTCGCGTCGTGGACGGGTGCGAGCGTCGTCAACGCGGGCGACGGTCGTCACGAGCATCCGACCCAGGCATTGCTCGACCTGTTCACGTTGCGGACGCATCGCGGCCCTGCGCTGGATGGGCTGAAGATCGGCATCGTCGGCGACGTGCGTCACTCACGTGTCGCCCACAGCGACGTGAAGGCATTCCACGCGCTCGGCGCCGACATCACGCTGGTCGGCCCGCCCACGTTGATGCCGGAGTCGCTCGAAGGTTGGCCGGCGCGTGTCGTCTACGAGCTCGACGACGTCGTCGGCGAGCTCGACGTCGTCTACCTCCTGCGGATCCAGCTCGAGCGCCAGTCGGAGGCGCTGTTCCCCTCGCTGCGGGAGTACACCGCGCGGTACGCGCTCACCGCCTCCCGGGCCAAGCGTCTGAAGCCGGACGCGCTCGTCATGGCGCCCGGCCCCATCAACCGTGGTGTCGAGATCGCCGCCGAGGTGGCCGACGGTCCGGCATCAGTCATCACCGAACAGGTGGCCAATGGTGTCGCGGTGCGCATGGCGGTGCTGTGGTCGCTGCTCGGATCGGGAGGTTCGATTGTCTAGCCCTGGAGAGCTCCTCGTACGGGGCGGACGCGTGGTCGACGAGCGTGGCGAACGTGCGGTCGACGTCCGCGTGCGCGACGGCGTCATCGTCGAGGTCGGCGACGGCCTGCGCGGCGGCCGTGAGCTCGACGCATCCGGATGCTTCGTCGCGCCCGGCCTCGTCGATCTCCACGTGCACCTCCGGGAGCCGGGTGACGAGGAGGCCGAGACCATCGAGACCGGCGCGCGTGCTGCGGCGCGGGGCGGGTTCACCGCGGTGGTGGCGATGCCCAATACGCAGCCACCGCTCGACGACGCCGCGGTGGTGGCGGCGGTTCTGGCGCGCGGCACGGGATCGACGTGCGACGTCGTGTCGTCGGGCTGCATCACGAAGGGTCGGGCCGGCCACGAGCTCGCGCCGATGGGTGAGGTACATGCTCTGGGTGTGCGGATCTTCACCGACGACGGTAACTGCGTCGCCGATGCGGGCGTGATGCGGCGCGCGTTGGAGTACGCGCGGTCGCTGCCGGGCGCCGTGGTCGCGCAGCACGCCGAGGATCCGGCGCTCGCGCGGGGCGGCCACATGCACGAAGGCGCGTGGTCGAGCCGCCTCGGCATTCCCGGCCGTCCGGCTGCCGCCGAGGACCTCATCGTTTCTCGCGACATCGAGCTCGCCGCGCTCACCGGTGCACCGGTCCACTTCCTTCACGTGTCGAGCGCACGTGCGGTCGAGATGATCCGCGAGGCGAAGCGCCGGGGCCTTCCCGTCACCGCCGAGTCGGCACCGCACCACTTCACGCTCACCGACGCCGCCTGCGCGACGTTCGACCCGCTCTTCAAGGTGCATCCACCGCTGCGCACGGCGGCCGACGTCGATGCCATCAAGGCCGGCCTCGCCGACGGCACCATCGACGCGATCGCGACCGATCACGCGCCCCACACGCCCGAGGCGAAGGAGCGGACGTTCGAAGATGCGCCGCCCGGGATGCTCGGGCTCGAGACCGCGCTGTCGTTGACCCTCACCGAGCTCGTCGAGCCAGGTTTGCTCACGATCGCGGAGGCGCTGGCGCTGCTGTCGTGGAAGCCCGCCGCCATCGCCGGGATCCGTGATCGTCACGGCGGGCCGATCGAAGAGGGGCGCCCCGCCAACCTGTGCGTCATCGACCCCGCGGCGACGTGGGAGGTCGACCCGGCCCGCCTCGCGAGCCGGGCCCGCAACACGCCCTACGGAGGTCGCAAGCTGACGGGCCGGGTGCGCCACACACTGCTCCGCGGTGAAGCCGTGGTTCTCGACACGGAGGTGCAGCGATGAGCGGCCGGCTGCGTGAGGCCGTGCTCGTCCTCGCCGACGGTGCCACGTTCGAAGGCGAGCTCGTGGGTTGGCTACCTGACGACGAGGTCGCGGCCGGCGAGGTGGTGTTCAACACCGCGTTGTCGGGTTATCAGGAGATCATCACCGATCCGTCGTACGCCGGACAGATGATCACGTTCACGTACCCGCACATCGGGAACTACGGCGTCAATCCGGAAGACGTCGAGAGCACCCGCCCTGCGTGTCGCGGCGTGATCGTGCGCGACCTCGCCCGACGGCCGAGCAACTGGCGGGCCACCGACGATCTCGACACGTTCCTCCGCCGGCACCGCCTGGGCGGGATCGCCGGCATCGACACACGCCGGCTCACCCGTCACATCCGCGACGCGGGCGCGATACCGGGCGCGTTCGGCACCGACGAGGCGACCGCGAAGGCTGCGGCAACGAGCGCGCCGGCGACCGACGGCATCGACCTGGTCGCGACGGTCACGACCGATGTGCCATATACCTATGGCGAAGACGCCGCACCGTTCCTCGTCGTGGCGTACGACTTCGGGATCAAGTCGACGATCCTGCGCCGCCTCGCCGCGAGCGGCTGTCAGGTCGAGGTGGTCCCCGCGTCGACGCCCGCAGCCGACGTCCTGGCGCGTGAGCCCGACGGCGTGTTCCTGTCGAACGGTCCGGGCGACCCTGCCGCGGTCGTCGACGCGGCCGCGAACGTGGCCGCACTGATCGGTGAGGTCCCGGTGTTCGGCATCTGCCTCGGACAGCAGATCCTCGGGCTCGCGCTCGGTGGCCGCACGTTCAAGCTGCCCTTCGGTCACCACGGCGGCAACCATCCCGTCCGCGACGAGCGCACCGGACGGGTCGAGATCACCAGCCAGAACCACAACTATGCAGTGGATGTCGACTCGTTGTCCGGCGATGTCGAGCTGACACATGTCAACCTCAACGACGGTGTCGTCGAAGGCTTCCGGCTCCGCGACGTTCCCGCGTTTGCGGTGCAATACCACCCCGAAGCCGGTCCGGGGCCGCACGACGCGGCATATCTGTTCGAGGAGTTCACCACGATGATGGCGGAGTCGTAGGTTGCCCCGTCGCGACGATCTCGAGAGCATTCTCATCATCGGCAGCGGCCCGATCGTCATCGGTCAGGCGTGCGAGTTCGACTACTCGGGTACGCAGGCGTGCCGCATCCTGCGTCGTGAGGGTTACCGCGTCGTGCTCGTCAACTCGAACCCCGCGACGATCATGACCGACCCCGAGTTCGCCGACGCGACCTACGTCGAGCCGCTCGACGTCGCGAGCCTCACACGCATCATCGAGAAGGAGCGGCCCGACGCGTTGTTGCCGACGTTGGGAGGCCAGACCGCGCTCAACCTCGCGGTCGCGCTCGACGAAGCCGGTGTGCTCGATCGCTTCCGTGTGGAGTTGATCGGCGCCAAGGTCGAGGCCATCCGTACCGCGGAGGACCGGTCCCGGTTCAAGGCCGCGATGGGCGAGATCGGTCTGGCCGTGCCCCGGTCCGGCTTCGCGTACAGCGTCGACGAAGCGCTCGAGGTCGGTGCCGAGGTCGGCTACCCCCTGATCGTGCGGCCGTCGTTCATCCTCGGCGGTGGGGGAACGGGCATCGCCCACGACGCCGACGAGCTGCACGAGGTGGCGACACGTGGTCTGGCGGCGAGCCCGGTGTCGGAGATCCTGATCGAGCAGTCGGTCGCGGGTTGGAAGGAGTACGAGCTCGAGGTGATGCGCGACCACGCCGACAACGTGGTCGTCGTCTGCTCGATCGAGAACTTCGACCCGATGGGTGTGCACACCGGCGACTCGATCACGGTCGCTCCCGCGCAGACCCTCACCGATGTCGAGTACCAGCGCATGCGTGACGCAGCGTTCGCGTGCATCCGCCGCATCGGTGTCGACACGGGCGGGTCCAACATCCAGTTCGCCGTCGACCCCAGTAACGGCGACATGGTCGTGATCGAGATGAATCCCCGCGTGTCGCGCTCCAGTGCTCTCGCGAGCAAGGCCACGGGCTTTCCCATCGCGAAGATCGCGGCCCGACTCGCGGTGGGGTACCGGCTCGACGAGATCACGAACGACATCACGGGTGAGACGCCGGCAAGCTTCGAACCCACGATCGACTACGTGGTCACGAAGATCCCGCGTTGGGCCTTCGAGAAGTTGCCCGGCGCGTCGCCGGTGCTCGGAACGCTGATGCAGTCCGTCGGTGAGGTGATGGCCATCGGTCGCACGTTCACCGAGTCGTTGCAGAAGGGGCTGCGCTCGCTCGAGACCGGACGGCTCGGCCTCAACTGCGATCCGGGGGAGTCCGTCTACGACGCGCTGGCCGACGACGAGCTCGTCCGCGCCGCCGCGATCCCCACCCCGGAGCGGATCTTCCAGGTGGAGGCGGCACTGCGGCGGTTCATCCCGGTCGATCGCGTGCAGGAGGCGACCGCGATCGATCCGTGGTTCCTGGATCAGATCCTCCAGATCGTGGAGGAACGAGACCGTCTGGCCGCGCTCGAGCTCGAGCACGTCTCCCGCGCCGACTGGCGCCGTGCGAAGCGGTTCGGGTTCTCGGACGCGCAGCTCGCGTACCTCTGGAACGCCGATCCCGACGCCGTGCGTGAAGCCCGTCTCGCGGCCGGCGTCGAGGTGACATACAAGACCGTCGACACGAGCGCGGCCGAGTTCGAGGCCCGCACGCCGTATCACTACGGAACGCACGAGGACGACGACGAGCTCGCGCCGCTCGGCCGGCGCGCGGTCGTCATTCTGGGCAGCGGTCCGAACCGGATCGGTCAGGGCGTCGAGTTCGACTACTGCTGCGTGCACGCGGCCTTCGCCCTTCGCGACGCGGGGTTCGAGACGGTGATGGTCAACTGCAACCCCGAGACCGTCTCCACCGACTACGACACCAGCGACCGTCTGTTCTTCGAGCCGCTCACCATCGAAGACGTGCGTGCCGTGTGCGACGCGCTCACACGCGTCGCCGCGCAACACGGTGGTGAGCTGAGCGGCGTGATCGTCGGGCTGGGCGGGCAGACGCCGCTGAAGCTCTCGAGGGCGCTCGAGAGTGCCGGCATCCCCGTGTTGGGCACCAGTCCCGACTCCATCGATCTGGCCGAGGACCGTGAGCGATTCAACGAGCTGTGCGCGCGCCTCGGCGTTCCACAGCCCGAAGGCGGCGTCGCCGCGAGCGCCGAGGAGGCGCGTGGCGTCGCGCAACGGGTCGGCTATCCCGTCCTCGTGCGTCCGAGCTACGTGTTGGGCGGTCGCGCGATGCAGATCGTCTACGACGCCGGCGCACTCGACGACGCGATGGCGGAGCTCACCGTGGCGGGGTCTCTCGGACGCGAAGGAGGGCTCTCGGCCGAACGACCGGCGCTGATCGACCGCTTCCTCGAGGACGCGATCGAGGTCGACGTGGACGCGTTGCGCGACGCGACCGGGGAGGTCGTGATCGGCGGCGTGATGGAGCACATCGAGGAAGCCGGCGTGCACTCCGGGGACTCGGCCTGCGCGATCCCGCCGCCCACGTTGGCGCCCACGGTCGTTGCGGCCATCGAGGCCCACACGCGCGCCCTCGCCGACGCGCTCGACGTGCGCGGACTGATGAACGTGCAGTTCGCGGTGAAGGACGGCCAGGTCTACGTTCTGGAGGCAAACCCACGCGCGAGTCGTACGGTGCCGTTCGTCAGCAAGGCGACGGGCGTTCCGCTCGCGAAGCTCGCGGCCCGCGTGATGTGCGGTGCGACGCTCGAGGAGCTGCGAACCGAGGGCTTGCTCCGACCGGCGGCCACCGGCGGCCACATCGCCGTCAAGGAGGCCGTCCTGCCGTTCAGCCGCTTCCCGCAGGTCGACACGGTGCTCGGCCCCGAGATGCGCA